>NZ_JBFTKU010000025.1:0-81015 GCF_056665975.1 Caulobacter sp. 05T431
ATCGCGGCGGGCGTCGCGGTCGGCGAGGGCGCGCTGGGCGGCTCGGTCGGCGTGGGCGGCGGCGGCGACGGCGGCGGCGACGCCGACATCGTCACCATCGACAGCGTGGGGACGATCCACACCGTCGGCGACCGTTCGGCGGGCGTGTTCGCCCAGAGCGTCGGCGGCGGCGGCGGCAATGGCGGCTGGAGCGGCTCGCTAGCCATCGCGGCCGGCCAGACGGCGGGCGCGGTCGGCGTCAGCGTCGGCGGCGCGGGCGCCATGGGCGGCGACGGCAAGCAGGTGACGGTCACCAGCACCGGCGGGATCTTCACCGAGGGCCACGACGCCGCAGGCGTGCTGGCCCAGTCGGTCGGCGGCGGCGGCGGCACGGGCGGCTTCTCGCTGGCGGCGGGCGTGGGCGCGGGCCAGACGGCCGGCGCGGCGACMGTCAGCGTCGGCGGCAACGGCGGCGCGGGCAACGACGCCGCGTTGGTCAAGGTCACCAGCACCGGCGTGATCAGCACCCGGGGCGACCGGTCCTACGGCGTCCAGGCCCAGAGCATCGGCGGCGGCGGCGGCAGCGGCGGCTTCACCGGCGCCCTGTCGGTGGGCGCGGGCCAGTCCACGGCGGCCATCGCGGTCGGCGTCGGCGGCTCGGGCGCGGGCGGCGGCAAGGGCGGCGATGTCGAGGTGGACGTMATCGACCTGATCCTGACCCTGGGCGACGACGCCACGGCGGTGCTGGCCCAGTCGATCGGCGGCGGCGGCGGCAGCGGCGGCTTCTCGCTGACCGGCTCGGCCGGCATCGGCCAGACCTCGGGCTCCGGCTCGCTCGGAATCGGCGGGTCCGGCGGGGCGGCGGGTAACGCCGGCGACCTGGTCACGGTGACCAGCCACGCGAACATCTCGACCACGGGCGACCGGGCCCATGGCGTCCAGGCCCAGAGCATCGGCGGCGGCGGCGGCGCGGGCGGCTGGACCGGCGCCCTGGCCATCGCCTCGGGCAACACCAGCGGCGCGGTCTCGGTCGGCGTCGGCGGCAGCGGGGCCGGCGGCGGCGACGGCAAGGAGGTCAAGGTCGACAGCTTCGGCCAGATCGAGACCCACGGCGACGACGCGGTCGGCATCCTGGCCCAGTCGGTGGGCGGCGGCGGCGGCAGCGGTGGCTTCTCGATCGCGGCGGGCGGCGCGGCCGGCCAGAGCACCGGCGCGGGCAGCTTGAGCATCGGCGGCGGTGGCGGGGTCGGCGGCGACGGCGGCGTCGTGACCGTCCACAGCCGCGACCTGATCGAGACCCACAACGACCRGGCCTACGGCGTCCAGGCCCAGAGCATCGGCGGCGGCGGCGGCGCGGGCGGCTTCTCGGCGGCGGTGACGGCGGCCCTGTCGTCCGGCGCGCCCAAGGGGATCAGCGCGGCGATCGGCGGTTCGGGCGGCGCGGGCGGCGACGCCGAGACCGTCACCGTGATCAGCGACGTCGGCGCGGTGACCCACGGCGAGGAGGCCCACGGCCTGATCGCGCAGAGCATCGGCGGGGGCGGCGGCAGCGGTGGCTTCTCGATCAGCGGCACCCTGACCCAAGGCACCAGCACCATCGGTCTGTCGGCCAGCATCGGCGGCGAGGGCGGCTCGGCCGGCGACGCCGGCGAGGTCCACGTGACCACCGACGGCGTGACCACCACCGGGGGCGATCGCGCCTACGGCGTGTTCGCCCAGAGCGTGGGCGGCGGCGGCGGCGACGGCGGCCTGGCCGGCGCCCTGACCGGCGGCCTCTCGTCGACGGACAACATCGCCATCGGCGTGTCGATCGGCGGCTCGGGCGGCTCGGCGGGCATCGGCCGCCTGGTCGAGGTGACCAACAACGGCAAGGTCGGCACCACCGGCGACGGGGCCACGGCCATCTTCGCCCAGAGCGTGGGCGGCGGCGGCGGTACGGGCGGCATGGCCGTCTCGGCGGCCCTGGGCGGCGCCAAGTCCAAGAACGTCTCGCTGGCGTTCGGCGGCTCGGGCGGCGGCGGCGGCAAGGGCGGCGACGTCAAGGTCACCTCCACCGACCTGGTGGTCACCGAGGGCGACGACGCCACGGCCATCTTCGCCCAGAGCGTGGGCGGCGGCGGCGGGGCCGGCGGCGCGGCCGGGGCCCTGGCGGTGTCGGGCGGCGAGTCGACCAACCTGTCGATGAACATGGGCGGCTCGGGCGCCACGGGCTCGATCGGCGGCGACGTCACGGTGCTCAACAGCGGCACGGTGGTCACCCACGGCGAGCAGTCGCACGGCATCTTCGCCGAGAGCATCGGCGGCGGCGGCGGCCACGGCGGCATGGCCGGCATCGACGAGAACCAGTGGTCCGACTACATGGCCGGCGGCGCCGGCACGGTCAGCCTGGGCTCCAAGAGCAACAACATCTCGGTCGCGCTTGGCGGCGACGGCGGCACGGGCAATGACGGCGGGATCGTCAGGGTCACCAACAGCGGCGTGGTGGCCACGACCGGCGAGTCCCAGGCTAACGCCATCTACGCCCAGAGCATCGGCGGCGGCGGCGGCGACGCGGGCGTGGCCACGGCGGCGTCCGGCAGCTTCGGCCAGGGGCAGAACGGCACCTACGCCATCGCCCTGGGCGGCACGGGCGGCGCGGCCGGCGACGGCAAGCTGGTCGACGTCAAGAACAGCGGCTCGCTGAGCACGGTCGGCGGCAATTCCAGCGGCATCGTCGCCCAGTCGGTGGGCGGCGGCGGCGGCTCGGGCGGCGACGCCCGCGGCTTCTCGTTGAGCTTCTCCAAGAAGCCGGCCGGCACCAGCAAGGCCACCTCGGTCAACGTCTCGATCGGCGGCCAGGGCGGTGCGGCGGGCGACGGCGGCGAGGTTTGGGTCGACAACAGCGGCCAGATCCTGACGCAGGGCAGCGACTCGCACGGCGTGTTCGCCCAGTCGGTGGGCGGCGGCGGCGGTCGCGGCGGCCTGATCTCGACCCAGGGCGAGGAGGTCGTCACCTTCCTCGACATGGCCAACAAGGGCGAGGCCAAGGGCGGCCAGATCGCCATCGGCGGCTCGGGCGCGGGCGGCGGCGACGGCTTCCTGGTCAAGGTGGTCAACAGCGGCCTGATCTGGACCAAGGGCAACGACTCGCACGGCGTGTTCGCCCAGAGCGTGGGCGGCGGGGGCGGCGACGGCGGCTCGGGTCTGGCCGGCGAGGTCAGCATCGGCGGCCAGGGCGGCGTGGCCGGCGACGGCGGCGAGGTCCGCGTCACCAACAACGGGACCATCGTCACCGAAGGGGCGCTGTCGCGCGGTGTCTTCGCCCAGAGCGTGGGCGGCGGCGGCGGCACGGGCGGCGCCACCGACTACGACGGCGACGACACCTATTCCTACAGCAAGGGCCTGTCGGACACGATGAAGGTGGTGGGCAACCTGACCGCCACCAAGGACCTGATCGACTCGTTCAGCGAGCCGGCCTGGGGGATCAGCATCGGCGGCACGGGCGGTTCGGCCGGCGACGGCGGGCTGGTCACGGTCACCAACAACGGCGCGATCTACACCTCGGGTCGCCTGTCGCACGGCATCATGGCGCAGAGCGTCGGCGGCGGCGGCGGCACGGGCGGCGAGGGGACGATCACGGCGGTCGGCCAGATCGTGTTCTCGGGCCTGGGCGGCACGGCCGGCGACGGCGGCGACGTCGTCGTCACCAACAACGGCCTGATCCAGACCTCGGGCTACGGCGCCTACGGCATCTTCGCCCAGAGCGTGGGCGGCGGCGGCGGCGTGGCCGGCGACACCTCGCTGGGCATCGCCTCGTGGGGTGACTTCGGCCCGTTCGGCGGCGAGGACTACAGCGACTACGGCAAGCTGAGCCTGAACCCGCTGGACGGCTACGGCGGCGACGGCGGCGATGTGAAGGTGGTCAACACCGGCGACATCATCCTGCTGGGCGACGGCGCGACCGGCATCTTCGCCCAGTCGGTGGGCGGCGGCGGCGGCCTGTTCGGCAGCGGCCTGGGCCTGTCGTTCGCCGGTTCGCTGGGCGGCGCGGGCGACGCGGGCACGGTCACCGTGATCCAGAACGGCAACATCTGGGCCGGCGGCAAGAACGGCGTCGGGGCCTTCTTCCAGAGCCAGGCGGGCGACGTCCCGGCGGCCGGTTCGCACAGCCTGTCGGCCTCGGCGGCGGCGACCCCGACCTATTCGGCGGCCGACATCAACGCCACCCTGAACGGCGACGTCCACGGCGGCGCGGTCTACGGCAAGGGCGTGTTGGTCGACGGCGGCAAGAACAACACCATCACCCTGAACGGCGTGGTGTCGGCGGACTCCAACCTGGCCATCCTGGCCACCACCGGCAACGACACGTTCATCAGCAACAAGGGCGTGATCGGCAACATCGACCTGGGCCGCGGCCTGAACGCCTTCCGCAACACGGCGACCTCGACCCTGGTGTCGCTGGACTATGTGAAGCTGAACGGCGGCCTGCTGACCAATGACGGGATCTTCACGCCCGGCGGCAACGGCCACGTCCAGACCACCAGCGTCGAGGGCGACTTCAAGCAGACCGCGACCGGCGTGTTCCTGACGGACCTGGACCTGGGCAAGACAGGCAAGGCCGGTGAGATCGATCGCCTGGACCTGACCGGTTCGCTGGACCTGAAGGGCAAGTTCGTCCTGCAGATCGCCGACCCGGGCCACATCCTGCCGGGCGACCACACGGCCACGATCCTGAACGGCTCGGGCACGGTGACCGCCTCGGGCGTGCAACTGGTGGCCCCGACCTCGTCGATCGCCACCTTCGAGCTGAAGACCACCAAGGACGACCTGAACCTGCACTATGTGGTCGACTTCTCGCCGGCCGGGTTCAACGTCAACCGCACCTCGGTGGGCGATCACATCAACAACATCCAGCTGGCCGGCAGCACCGACAAGTTCGCGCCGGTGGCGGCCGAGCTGTTCTGGGAGCCGTCGCAGACGGCCCTGGCCAACTACTACGACAGCTTCAGCGCCGAGACCTACGCCGACCAGGTGGCGGTGACCAACTTCGCCATCGCCGGCTTCACGGACTCGATGATGACCTGCCCGACGACGCCGGGCGGAGACGAGGCGGACGACTGCGTGTGGACCAAAGCCGGCGGGCGCGAACTGACGCTKGACGCCACCACGCAGGACATGGCCTACCGCGAACGCTCCGCCGGCCTGCAGGGCGGCTTCGAGCGCGCCGCGGGCCCGCACTGGCGGTTGGGCATGGCGCTGTCGGGCGAGAGCCTGCGCACCGGCGTGCCGACCCGCACCCAGGGCGACGGCGACCGCTATCAGCTGGGCGTCGTGGCCAAGGTGGTCGACGGTCCGGCCGCGTTCGCCATGGCCTTCACCGCAGGCACGAGCTCGGTCGACACCCGCCGCGCGGTCCTGCTGCCGTCGAGCCTGCGGATGGCCCAGGCCAAGCAGGAGCAGACCTTCCAGGCGATCACCGTCCGGACCGGCTATCGCTTCGGCACGGACAAGGCCTACGCCAAGCCGATCGCCGAGCTGAACTACGCCCGCATCCAGACCGACGCCTTCGCCGAAAAGGGCGCGGGGGCCCTGAACCTAGTCGCGCCCAAGCAGGTGGACCAATCCACCCGGGCCAGCGTCAAGCTGGAGGTGGGGGCTGAGTTCATGCAGGGCGTCACGGCCATCCGGCCCTACGCCCGCATCGGCGCCAGCCACATGCTGTCGGGCAGCGCCCCGCTGTTCCAGACCGCCTTCGAGGGCGCGCCGCCCGTGGCGGGCACGTACGGCGTGGCCTCGCGGCTGGACAAGACCACGGGCGACGCCGAGCTGGGCGTGTCCCTGGTCAACGCCAAGGGCGCCAGCGCCAAGCTCAACTGGTCGGGTCAGTTCGGCGACCGGGTCAGCAACCAGGCCCTGGCCGTGAAGTTCACCCTGCCGTTCTAGGGCGGGTCGCGCGAACGCGGGGAGGGGCGCGCTTGCGCGCCTCCCGCGAAACTTGATACTTCCAACCCTGAAACGACGGGGCGGGCTTGTTGGCTCGTCCCGTCGTCGCTATTTCGCGCTCTCAATTCCCCCCAGACTCTTCTCTTCCCCCAAGACAGACGAGACCCGCCCGTGGCGAAACCGGCCAAAGCCATCATCCTCAGCGMCGGCCAAGGCAAGCGCCTGTCGCCCCTGACCGACACCCGTCCCAAGTGCCTGGTCGAGCTTTCGGGCCGCACCGTGCTGCACTGGCAGCTCAAGCACCTAGCCGAGGCGGGGATCACCGAGGCGGTGGTGGTGACCGGCTTCGCCGCCGACACTGTTGAGAAAGAAGTCGCCGGGCTCGACATAGCGGGCCTGAAGGTCCGCACCCTGTTCAACCCGTTCTACGCCCTGACCGACAACCTGGCGACCTGCTGGCTGGCGCGTGGCGAGATGCAAGGTGACTTCCTGCTGCTGAACGGCGACACCCTGTTCGAGCGCGCGATCGCCGAGGCCCTGATCGGCGCGCCGTCGGCCCCGATCACCGTCACCATCGACCGCAAGGCCGCCGGCTACGACGCCGACGACATGAAAGTGCTGACGGAAGGTCTTTCGCTGCGGGCCATCGGCAAGACGATCGAGCAGTACGACGCCGAGTCGATCGGCTTCCTGCGCTTCGATCCCGAGGGCGCGGCCCTGTTCACCCGCATCGTCGAGCAGGCCCTGCGCACGCCGGAAGGCCTCAAGCGCTGGTACCTCAGCGTGATCAACCAGATCGCCCAGGAACACGACGTCGTGCGCACCCAGTCGATCGAGGGCCTGCAGTGGGCCGAGATGGACTTCCCCGAGGACGTGCCGAAGAACCGCGAACTGGCGGCGGCCTGGGTCGCGGCGGGCGAGTAGGGCGCCCCGGGGGGCCGTCGTCCCGACGAAAATCTGTGAACGGACGACTGCTCGCCGGTGTGGCATAGCCGCATCGGCGATGCGCGTTTCCGCGTCTCATCCACAAACAAAGTAAGCTGCTTCTTACTCTGTCATCGACCAGTCACAGGCGACTCCTATAGCCGGGTCCGCTCAACCTGGAACGGTGGCGACGCTTGTGGGGGACAGGGCCGAGGCCCGATACCTTCCGGCGTACCGATCGATACAAGGCCTGCACGGCCGGAAATGGGGATCTCATGCGGAAGTTCGGAATTCAGAAGGTCAGCCTGCTGACGGGCGCGGCCCTGTCGGCGCTGTCGTTCGCCACGGCGGCCCTGGCCCAGGAGGCCTCCTCGACCGCCCTCGACGAGATCGTGGTCACGGCCGAGCGCCGGTCGGAGAACCTGCAGAAGGTGCCGGTGTCGGTGGCCGTGGTCGGCGGCGACCAGCTGCGCGCCGTCAACGCCGACGGCAGCGACATCCTGGCCCTGTCGGGCAAGGTGCCCAGCTTCTACGCCGAGACCACCACGGGCCGGATCTTCCCGCGCTTCTACATCCGGGGCCTCGGCAACATCGACTTCTACCTGGGCGCCTCGCAGCCCGTGTCGATCATCCATGACGACGTGATCCTGGAGCACGTGGTCCTGAAGTCGAACCCGCTGTTCGACATCAAGCAGGTGGAAGTGCTGCGCGGCCCGCAAGGCTCGCTGTTCGGCCGCAACACCACCGCCGGCATCGTCAAGTTCGACACCAACAAGCCGACCCAGACCCTGGAAGGCCGCGCCAGCGCCTCGTACGGCACCTACGGCACGACCACCTTCGACGGCGGCATCGGCGGCCCGATCGTGGCCGACAAGCTGGCCTTCCGCGTCTCGGCGCTCTACCAGCACCGCGACGACTACGTCGACAACACCTTCGCCGGGACCAGCGCCGACGGCACCGTCACCCCGAAGAAGAACGCCATGGGCGGCTTCGACGAGAAAGACGTGCGGGTCCAGCTGCTGGCCACCCCGACCGACCAGCTGACGGTCCTGGCCTCGGCCCACGCCCGCAACTACGAGGGCACCTCGACCCTGTTCCTGCGCCAGGCGCTGAAGAAGGGCTCGAACAGCTCGTCGGCCCCGCGCGACAGCGTCGCCTTCGACGAAGCCAACAACAACCCGCAGGCCTACGACACCCAGGGCGCGTCGCTGAACATCGCCTACGACTTCGGTCCGGTGACCCTGACCTCGATCAGCGCCTATGAGACCACCAACGGCTACAGCCGCGGCGACACCGACGGCGGCGCGGCGGCCAACTATCCGGTCGCCGGCCTTCCGAACGGCTTCGGCCAGTCGATGGGCCAGATCCGCGACCTGGACCAGCTGACCCAGGAAATCCGCCTGGCCAGCAACGGCGACGACCGCCTGAAGTGGCAGATCGGCGCGCTGTACTTCGACTCGCGCGACACGACCGACTTCTACCAGCGCGGCTACTTCCTGCTGCCCACCTCGACCGGCTACAACCCCAACAACTGGGTGCGGCTGAACAACCTGAACACCTCGTGGGCGGTGTTCGGCCAGGTCAGCTACAAGCTGACCGACGCCCTGACGATCACCGGCGGCCTGCGCGACACCTACGACGCCAAGAAGACCGTGCTGGTCAAGACGTCCAACAATGCCGCCAACGTGTCGACCTATACCGGCCGCCGCTATGTGCGCCTGGCCGACGAGCAGGTCAGCTGGGACCTGTCGGCCAACTATGAGGTCAATCCCGACCTGAACCTCTACGCTCGCGTGGCCAAGGGCTTCCGCGGACCGACCATCCAGGGCCGTTCGGCGGTGTTCAACAGCGACTTCACCACCGCCAATTCGGAAACGATCCTGTCGTGGGAAGCGGGCCTGAAGAGCACGCTGCTGGACAACACCCTGCGCTTCAACGCCTCGGCCTTCACCTACGAGGTCAAGGACATCCAGCTGAACGGCAACGACTCCAACGGCAACGGCGTGCTGTTCAACGCCGACAAGGCCAAGGCCTACGGCCTGGAAGCCGACGCCGAGTGGCGTCCGGTCACCAACCTGACCCTGACGGCTGGCCTCAGCCTGCTGCACAGCGAGATCGACGACAAGCGCGTCTACGCCCAGGTCTGCGCCCTCAACGGCGTGGTGGTCTGCACGGTCAAGAACCCGACGATCAAGGTCGGCGCCAACACCTTCGCCCAGATCGACGGCCAGCCGCTGCCCAACGCGCCGAAGTACAACTTCAGCTTCACGGGCCGCTATGACCTGCCGGTCGGCGCCGACGGCAAGCTGTTCGTCGCCACGGACTGGAACCTGCAGGGCTATACGAACTTCGTGCTCTACAAGACCGACGAGTTCTACTCGAAGGACAACTTCGAAGGCGGCCTGAAGCTGGGCTACGAGGGCAACAACGGCGGTTATGAAGTGGCCCTGTTCGGCCGCAACATCACCAACGAGAAGAACCTCAAGGGCGTCATCGAGAACTACATGGCGGCCGTCTACAACGAGCCGCGCATCGTCGGGATCTCGGTCAGCGCCAAGCTGAAGTAACCGCCTCCCGCCTTTTCGAGGCCTCAAGCTCCCCGTCGTCGACGCCGCGCCCGCGGTGTTCGACGGCGGGGTTTTTCGTGCCCGCGCGCGATCGCCGCTCTACGGTTGCGCTTAAATGCATACTCTCTCGTCGATTGCGTTCGCGAGCGACTTCAGTCACGCTCGCGCGGGGCGTCTCGTGGATGACTCAGTATCGCGTCGGAAAGTCGCGACGTCGGCGTCCTGCTTCGAAGAACCGTTTTGAAGAGAAGAGGGAGCATCCATGTCACTGAGAGTTAACGGCCCGCCGCTGTCGCCGGGCGACAATCCACCTCCGCAGGACACCAACACCGACGGCTGGGCCTCGCGCCTTGCCAAGCTGATCCCCGCCGAGGCGTTGGGGACCTATGCCGCGGTCGTGGCGCTGATCCCGGCCTCGGTCTCGGGGACGGTCAGGTTGATCGGCCTGATCGTGGTCGCCCTGGCCTGTATCGCGATCCTGGTGGTGGTCCGTGTCAAGTCCACGTCGAAAGGCGGGGTCAAGCCGCAGGTGCTGGCGATCGTGATCTCGGCGATTTCGTTCGTCATCTGGACCGCGACGCTTGGGGCGAACTCGCCCATTCCGCTGCCGGAGGCCGCCGCATGGGTTCCCACGGCTCTGGCGGCGCTGTGGGTCGCGGGCGTCGGGGTGTTCTATCGCGGCGACGAAGGCAACGCGCCCGAGCCCGCGGCGACGAGCTGAGCCTAAGCCGGCGCGAGGGGGATCACCCCTCGACCAGGGACCGCACCAGGTCCAGGTCGGCCGGCTTGTCGACGTCCACCGCCGCCAAGCCGTGCCGCGCCCGGACGGCCGCCGCCCTGACCCCCGCCAGGCGGCCGATCCGCGCCACCATCTCGTCCAGGGTCATCAGGCCCAGCAGGTAGCGCACCAGCATGACCGGTCCGAACAGGGCCGCGATCTTCCACGGCTGCTTGCGGTGCTTCTCGACCGTGCGCCACAGGTCGATGGCCTTCAGCGAGGCCGGGGTCCTCAGGTAGAACAGGTTGCAGCCCGAATAGCGTCCGTCGCGGAACGCCAGATAGGTGCGCTTGGTCGTCGGGGCGGCGGCCTGCACCAGGTGCTCCTCGCCCAGCAGGATGGCGATGTCGGCGTCGGCCGGGGTGTCGGCCATGAAGTCGGTCACCCACTCCGGCTGGAGCAGGGCGTGGTCGACCGTGGTGACCAGCAGCGGCGTGCCCATGGCCTCCGCGCCCTCGTGGACGCTCTGGCTGGGCCCGGCGGCCGACGGCAGGTGCGACAGCGCCGCGCGCGTCTTCTCGGCCTCCAGGGCCGCCTGCAGGGCCGTATCGTTGGTCGAGACCGCGATGCGCTGGGCGCCGGCCTGGTCCAGGGCGGTCAGCACCCGGGTCAGCAACGTCTGGCCGCCCAGGACGATCAGGCCCTTCTGGCTGACGCCGGCGTATTCGGCGACGGGGTCGACCCCGCCGCGCGAACCGGCCAGCACCAGGGCCTGGAAGGGCTGGCTCACGCCTGCAGCGCCTTCTCGTAGATGCGGTAGGTCTTGTAGATCTCGGCGCCCATGGCCTCGGAGATCCGGCGCATCGGCGTGTTGTCCTCGAGGATCCACGAGAACTCGAACTTGTCGTAGCCCAGGGCGATGCCGGCGTCGCGGCCGGCGTTCATCAGGTGGAACGGCACGACCTGGCCGCGCAGGCTGTCGGCGAACTTCTTCTTCAGGCCCATCAGCGGGATGCGGATCGACTTGACCCGCTTGACCTTCAGCCGCCACAGCAGCTTGGCCCAGCCGAAGGGCAGCAGTTTGCCGTTCAGGCCCTCGATGGCCTCATTGACGTTGGGCAGCAGCACGATGAAGGCGGCGACCTCGCCGTCGATCTCGGCGAACAGCACCAGGCGCGGGTCCAGCACGTCCTTCAGGGCCTTGCCCAGCTGGGCGGTCTCGGCCTCGGTGGTCGGCACGAAGCCCCAGTTCTCCGACCAGGCGTCGTTGAGGATCGAGGTCAGGGCTTTGACCTCGTCGTCGTAACRCTTCATGTCCAGCTGGCGCAGAACCACGCCCTCGGGCAGGCCGCGCTTGACCCGGCGCACCACCACGGGGGGCAGGGCGGCGCGGGGATCGCAGACATAGGCGTAGACGTCCTTGGCCTTGGTGTAGCCCTGCTCCTCCACCCGCGCGGCGGTGTAGCGGGGGTCGTGGCCCATCATCACCATCGGCTTGGTGTCGAAGCCGTCGACCAGCAGGCCGACCTCCTCGTTGATCGACAGGTTGAACGGGCCCAGGGCGCGGGTGCAGCCGCGGGCCTTCAGCCAGTCCTCGGCGGTGCGGAACAGCACCTTGAAGATCGCCGGATCGTCCTCGGCGGCGATCATGCCGAAATTGCCGGTCTTGCCGGCGCCGACCTCGGTGGCCAGGTGGTCGATCGTGGCGCTGATCCTGCCCACGTCGCGGCCGCCGCGCACGGCCAGCCACAGCTGGACGTCGGCGTGCTGGAAGAACGGGTTGGTGGCGGGCGTCAGGGCGGCCATCCGCTCGTACATCAACGGCACGACCCAGTTGGGGTCCTTGGCGTTGAGGCGGTTGGCCAGGTCGATGAACCGCTTCAGTTCGGCCTTCGAGCTGACGGGGATGATCTCAAGACCGGATTCGGTGGTGTCGAACGGCATTCAGCCCTCCAGGACAACGAGCGCGTAGATCGCGAGGGCCGCGAAGATGACCGGACCGCCCCAGACGGCCAGGATGGGTGAGAGCGAGCCGCCTTCGCCGAGCGCCGACAGCATGCCGTTGACGACCAGGAAGATCAGGCCGGACGCCAGGCCGCCGGTCAGCAGCACCGCGCCCTGGCCGCTGCGGAAGTTGGCCAGGGCCACCGGCGCGCTGAGCAGCAGCATCACCAGGGACACCACGGGCCCGGCGAAGGCGCTGAGCAGGCGGGTCTCGTAGAACGAGGCCGGGCGGTCGCCGCCGCCGTTCAGCAGCGCGCGGCGCGCCGTGGCGGCGGTCGGGACGGGGCTGTCGGCGAACAGGGCCTGGACGTCCTGGCGGTGCAGGGGCGAGKGCCAGGTCATGCTGGCGGCGGGGGTGACGTTCACCTGCTCGCCGTTGAACCGCACGATCACCGGCTGGATCAGGGTCCAGCCCTTGGCGCGGGCGTAGGTCGCCGACGGCGCCTCGATGCGCTCGATCAGCCGGCCGGTCTTGTCGCGGCGATAGATCTTCACCGCGTTCAGGGTGCGGCCGTCGGCCGAGGCTCCCGCGGCGATCACCAGGTCGTCGCCGGCCCGGAAGCTGCGCGGACCCGGGACCTTGCGGTCGGCGACCGGCGTGGTGGCCTGCCACMAGTCGGCCAGCACCGGATCGGTGCGCGGCGCGATGACCTGGGCGCAGGTGAAGTCCAGCGCCATCACCAGGAACGCCACGGGCAGGGCCATGGCGACGATGCGATAGGCAGAGATGCCGGTGGCGCGCATGGCGATGATCGCGCTCTCGCGGGCCAGCTGCGAGAAGGCGAACAGCCCGCCGGCCAGGGTGGCGATCGGCGCCACCTGCTCGATCAGGCGCGGCGAGCGCAGGGCGGCGTAGTACAGCACCCCGGCCGTGCCCAGGCCCCGGTCCAGGATGTCGGTGGTCACTTCCAGCAGGTCGAGGATCTGCAGGATCGAGAACAGGATCAGGGCCGCGCCGAGCACGCGCGTGCCGACCGTGCGCAGGACGTAGAGCTGGATCTTCATGCGTCGGCCTGCTCGAACTTGTCGCGGAACATGCGCCGGAAGCGCTTGATGCCCACGCCGAACCGCCGGATCAGCTCGGTGACCGGGGTCTGGCCGGGCCGCTTGCGGCTGCCGATGAACATCCACAAGCTCAGGCCCGTGAAGATCAGCCATGGGACGCCGATGGCCGCCAGCGGCATGGCCTTGCCCGATTCCGCCAGGCTCTGGCCCAGCTGCAGGCTGTGCTGGAAGGCCAGCAGCAGCACGCCGGCGATGATCAGGCCGGGCGTGCGGTTGCCGCGCTTGGCGGCCAGGCCCAGCGGGAAGGCCAGCAGCGGCAGGAAGGGCAGGAAGGCGGCCCGGGCCAGGCGCCCGTACAGCTCGGCCAGCAGGGTGGGGCGGGGCACGACCGGATTGGGGCTGTCGGCCTGGCGGGCCAGCTCGCCCAGGGTCAGCTCGCGTTCGTCGCCGCCCCGGTCGCGCAGCAGGGCCGCCGCGCCGGCCAGGGGCACGTTGGTGGTGAACTGGTCGAAGACCAGGGTGCGATATTCGCCGCGGGCGTCGACAGCGATCCGCTGGCCCTTGCGCAGCAGCATGGTGACGTTCTTGCCGTCGGCGTCGGCCCGCAGATCGGCGGTGGCGGCGGTGATCACCTCTTCGCGGCCGGCGGCGTCCTGGCGGCGGATGAAGACCCGTGTCAGCTGCTGGCCGGCCGGGTCGGCGCCGTCGGCGGTCATCAGCAGCTTGGGCTGGTCGATGAAGGAGCCGCCGTTCAGCTTGCCGTTCCAGCCGGCGTTGATCGCCTCGTGCATGACGGCGCGATAGGCGTAGCGGCTGTAGGGCTGCATGTAGCCGAAGACGATCAGGCTGAAGACCATCAGGAACAGGCCGACATAGACGAACGGCGCGGCCACGCGGGTCAGGGACTGGCCGCTGGCCAGCAGGGCGTCGATCTCGGACCCGTCGCTGAGCTTGGTGATGACGATGAACAGCGCCACGAAGAACGCCACGGGCAGGGCCAGGCCCAGATAGTGCGGCACCAGGTTGGCGGCCAGCTGGGTGACGTAGCCGAAGCGGGCGCTGCTCTGCGACAGCACGTCTAGCAGGCGCAGGACGCGCTCCAGCAGCAGGGCGATCACGGTCACGCCCAGGCAGCCGATGATCGGCCAGGTCAGCAGGCGCAGCAGATAGGCGTCGATCAGCCGGAAACGCGACGTGCCGTGCGGCGTGGGGATGGGCTTCTTCACGCGGCCGACCAGACCTGGGCGAAGCTCTGGGCCAGGCGCTCGGCGGCGTCAGGGTCCAGGTCGACGGTCGAGCCCAGCGCCGGGACGGCGGGCCAGCCGGCGTCGGCGAAGGTGCGGCCCTCATGCTCGCGCGTCCCGGCGTAGCGCGGGATCACGTGGAAATGCACGTCCTTATCGACCATCATCAGCATCAGGTAGTTGATCTTCTCGTACGCCACGACCTTGCCCAGCAGGCGCTCGACGCCCTCGGTCGCCGTCTTGAGGTCGGCGAAGGCGGCGGGACTCAGCTGGGAGAAGGACTCGACCGATTCCTTGCATACCAGCACCAGCGATCCGAAGGTCGGCTGTTTGGGGCGCACCAGGACCAGCCAGCTGTCGGTTTCCGCTACCTTGGTGCGCGGATACCCGAAATTCTCTGCGGTGGGATTGGTCATGTCGGCCTCGCCTCGGGGCGTTCGCCGCCGTCGCATACAATAGGGACGCGGCCTTTTCCATGGAAGTCCGAACGGTACGGTTCGTCCCGGTTCCGGCCTTTTCGCGCTAGGCGTGTCCGGCGGGCGGTCGACCGGCCTGGAGCAGCACGTAGCGGCTCAGTTCGACAGGCTCACCGGTCTTGGGATCCAGGCCGCGCGCCACCACCCTGACCTCGACGCCGCCCTCGGCCTGGCGGTCGATTTCGACCCCGTGCCAGCGCGCCGCCGGATGGCCGCGTTCGCCCATGGCCGAGGCCGAGGGCACGCCCAGAACCGGGATCATCGCCCCGTCCGGCCCGGGGGCCGTCGCCACCATCGCCTCGTGGGCGTGGCCATGCAGGACCAGGTCGGCGCCGTGGCGGGCCAGCAGGGCGCGCAGGGCGTCCTGGTCCTCCAGGGCCTTGCGCTTGGCCACCGCCCCCGGGACGGGCGGATGGTGGATCAGCAGCACGCGGAAGGCGTCGCGATAGGCCGGGTCGGCCAGCAGGGCGTCCAGCCGCTCCAGCTGGGCCTTGCCCAGACGGCCCGTGGCCAGGTGCGGGGCGGTCGGCACGGCCGAGCACAGGTTGAACAGCGCCACTCCGTCGCGCACCCGCACCTGGGGGAAGGTTACTTCGTCGCCTTGACCCAGCCCTTCGTCGCCCAGCCAGGGCGTCCAGGAGGCGAACGGCCGGCCGCCCTTGGTCTCGACCAGGGCGTCGTGGTTGCCGGGGCTGACGGTGACGTCGCGGGCGGGGGCCAGGCCTTCCAGCCAAACGCGGGCCGCCTCGTACTCGGCCGGAGCGGCGTAGTTGGTCAGATCGCCGGTGATGGCGACGTGGTCGGGGGCGTGGGCCTTGAGGTCGGCGATGATCGCCGCCAGCACTTCGGGCCGATGTTCGCGATGCTTGCGCCGCCAGGCGATCCGGCTCAGCAGCCGCTTGGACAGCAGGTCCCGCCAGCCGAACGCCCCCTGTGGCGGCGGCAGGTGCGGGTCGGAGAGGTGGGCCAAGCGGAATATCGACAAAGTTTGGTTCACGGATTCTGGCGGAAGGGGCCGAAGCTGCTTATCAATCGCCCCAGGTTTCAAGGGGTTGTCTATCGTGAGCGTGGAAAATCGTCCAAATGACGCTGCCGGCCCGTCCGCCGTCACGGTCGGACAGGCGAAAACGCGCCTCTGGGGGATGACCTCGGCCGAGCGCCTCTCGCGCATCTATCGTCGCCTGGGCCTGGTCGAGGCCGGACACGAGACGGTCTTCGTCAGCGGCGATGTGGTGGTGGTCGACGCCGGCTGGGTGTTCGACGAGTCGCTGATCAAGGCCCTGGCCGGCCGTCCCGGCGTGGCCCTGGTCGACGACGCCGGCCGCATCGTCGCCGTCAACGTCCCCGCCGCCCGGGCCCGCGAGGCCATCGTGCGGCTGGATACCGGCGAGGACGTCACCGCCCTGGTCGAGACCCGCCTGACCGCCGTCGAGCTGGGCTCGGCCTACAACCACGCCCTGCGCAAGCGCGAGCCGCCGGTCCTGGAGCGCCTGACGCCCGAGACCCGCGTGGCGGTCGAGAAGCGCCTGTTCCAGGGCTCGTACAAGGGCGTCACCGACCTGGTGACCAAGCACGTGTGGCCCGTGCCCGCCCGGATCGTCACCCGCTGGTGCGCCCTGGCGAAGATGACGCCCAACCAGGTGACCCTGATCGGCTTCCTGCTGGTGCTGGCGGCCTTCTGGCTGTTCTGGAAGGGCGAATTCGGCTGGGGCCTGGTCTGCGCCTGGATCATGACCTTCCTCGACACCGTCGACGGCAAGCTGGCCCGGGTGACCCTGACCTCGTCCAAGTGGGGCAATGTCTTCGACCACGGTATCGACCTGGTCCACCCGCCGTTCTGGTGGTGGGCCTGGTACGTCGGCGTCGGCGCCCTGGGCTTCACCATGCCGCACGGCCATCTGGCCTTGGCGTTGATCCTGGCCGGCTACGTCCTGCAGCGGGTGGAGGAGGGGATCTTCCTGGCCCTGTTCAAGGTCGAGATGCACGCCTGGCGGCCGTTCGACAGCTTCTTCCGGCAGATCACCGCCCGTCGGAACCCGAACCTGATCCTGCTGACCCTTGCGGTTCTGGTCGGTCGTCCCGACATCGGGTTCCTCGCGGTGGCGGTCTGGACGGGCGTCTGCCTGGTCGTTCACGCCGTGCAAATCCTGCAAGCCCTGGCCGCCCCGAAAGGGGCCGTCGTTTCCTGGTTGTCGCGCTGATGCGAGTAGGCGTCGTCCGCAATCCGATGAGCCACGCCAATATCGGGCGCTCGGAGTCCGATGCGGGCGACGCGTCGACGACCGACGCGGTGCTGCTGGTCGAGCCGGCCACGCCCGAAGCCTTGGAGCAGGATCTGCAGGCCTTCGCCCAGTGCGGCGTGAAGATGCTGGTGATCGACGGCGGCGACGGCACGATCCGCGACGTCCTCAGCCGCGCGGCGACCATCTTCGGCGACGCCATGCCGCTGATCGCTCTGATCCCGTCCGGCAAGACCAACGTGCTGGCCATCGACCTGGGCGTGCCGCGCGACTGGACCCTGGCCAAGGCCCTGGCGGCCGCCAAGTCGCCCGACGCGGTGATCAAGCACCGCGCGCCGCTGGAGGTGCGCTGGGACGACGGGCGACCCAGCCTGCGCGGCTTCGTCTTCGGCCTGGGCGCCTTCGTGCGCGCCACCAGCCTGGCCCAGACCGTCCACAAGACCGGCGCCTTCCACAGCATCGCCGTGGCGATGAGCGTGCTGGGCGCCCTGGTCGGCACGGTCATGGGCGGCAAGCGCGACCAGTGGCGGGCCGGCGTGCCGCTGTGCCTGGCCATCGACGGCGAGGAGACCCGCACGGCCGACCGCTTCCTGGTGCTGGCCACCACGCTCAAGCGCCTGCCGTTCGGGGTCAAGCCGTTCGGCCCGCCGCGCGAGGGCCTGAAGTTCCTGGACGTCGACGCGCCGCCCCGCCGCCTGCCGGGCGCCTTCCCGGCCCTGCTGGCCGGCAAGGAGTCGGCCTGGTCGGGTCGCTACGGCTACCGGCGCGGCGACGCCGACAGGCTGCGGATCACCACCAACCAGCCGCTGGTGGTGGACGGCGACGTCTATGACGGCTCCGGCGGCCTGACCGTGGTCCTGGCCCCGACCCTGAAGTTCCTGGCGGCATGACCGGGTCCGTCGCAAGCCTGGTGGGCGAGGAGCTGCTGGCTCCCGCCCCGCCGCAGGCCGTGGCCCTGGCGGCCAGACTGCTGGACCGCTTCCAGACGCCGCTGGCGGTGCTGTTCTACGGTTCGATCCTGCGCACGGGCGACCTGGACGGGGTGCTGGATTTCTACGTGCTGACCGAGCGCGTCCGTCCGGGCCCGCGCGGCCTGGTCACGCGCCTGCTGTGGCCCGACGTCAGCTATCACGAGATCGCGCTGGACGGTCAGGTGCTGCGGGCCAAGGTGGCGACCATGACCCTGGCCCAGTTCCAGTCGGCGACGCGCGGGCGGGGGATCGACACCACCATCTGGGCCCGCTTCGTCCAGCCTGCCGGGCTGGTGTGGAGCGCCAGTCCGGCGGTCGCCGAGCAGGTGGTCGAGGCCGTGGCCGACGCCGCCCGCACCGCCGCCCGCTTCGCCGCCGCCCTGGGCCCCGCCGAAGGGCCGCCCGAGGCCTATTGGACGGCTCTGTTCAAGGAAACCTACGCGGCCGAGTTCCGGGTCGAGAAGGGCGGGCGCGAGCGCTCGATCCTGGGCTTTGACGTGGCCCGCTATGAGCGTCTGCTGCGCGCCGCCTGGCATGAGGAAGGCTTTCTGGACCTCGAGGCCGACGGCGTCGTGCAGCCCGCGCTGACCCCGGTAGGCCGGAAGCGCCTGCTGGCCGCCTGGCGCCTGCGCCGGCGGATGGGACGGCCGCTGAACTACGCCCGGCTGATCAAGGCGGCCTTCACCTTCGACGGGGCCGCGCGTTACGCCGCCTGGAAGATCGAGCGCCACACCGGCATGCCGGTCGAGGTGACGCCCTGGCGCGAACGCCATCCGGTGTTGGCCGCCCCGGGGGTGCTGTGGGGCCTGTGGCGGCGGCGACAAGCTCAGGACCGGGCGAAGGCGGGGAACGGGGCTTAGGTCCGGGCGATGCCGGGGACATGCCCTCGCGGCGTGTCCCCCAGACTTGGCTCCGTGGATGCTGATGGGGACACGCCGCAAGGGCATGTCCCCGACCCAAAAGAAAAGGCCCGAGGTTTCCCTCGGGCCTTTTGTCTTTCGGAAGCTGTCCGGCCTTAGGCCGAGACGCGCTTCAGCGGGCCTTCGATCAGGCCCATGGCGGCGCCCAGCTCGGCGAACACGGCCAGGACCTGGTCGATCTGCTCTTCGGTGTGGGCGGCGCTGACGCTGGTGCGCAGCAGCGGACGGCTGTCCGGCGTGGCGGGCGGCAGGGCCAGGTTCAGATAGACGCCGTTCTGCAGCAGGGCGTTCCACATGCCGATCGCACGCTCGGTGTCGGGCATGGTGATCGCCACGATCGGGCTGGAGGTCGGGCCGGTGACATAACCCATGCCCGACAGGCCGTCGTACAGGCGGCGGGCGTTGGCCATCAGCTTGTGGCGCAGCTCGGGCTGCTCTTCCAGGCGGCGTAGGGCGGTCACGGTCGAGGAGACCACGGCCGGCGGCAGCGAGGCGGTGAACATGTACGGACGGCAGGTGACGCGCATGACGTCGAAGTCGTCCATGTCCGAGACGCAGAAGCCGCCGATGGCGCCCAGGCTCTTGGAGAAGGTGCCGACCACGAAGTCGACGTCGGCCTCGACGCCGGCCAGTTCAGCCAGGCCGCGGCCGTGCTCGCCCAGGACGCCCATCGAGTGGGCTTCGTCGACCAGCAGGTAGCCGCCCAGCTCACGCTTCACGGCGGCGATTTCCTTGAGCGGCGCGGTGTCGCCGATCATCGAATAGATGCCTTCGACCACGATCAGGCGCTCGCCGGGCACGTCCTTCATGCGGCGCAGGCGCTTGTACAAGTCTTCCGGGTCGTTGTGGCGGAAGCGGATGACCTCGGCGTGGCCCAGGCGCGCGCCGTCGTAGATCGAGGCGTGGCTGTCGGCGTCCAGGATCAGGTGGTCGCCGCGGCCGACCAGGGTCGACAGCACGCCCAGATTGGCCTGGTAGCCGGTGGTGAACACCATGGCGTGCTTGCGCTTGTAGAACTTGGCCAGGGCTTCTTCGAGCTCGACGTGGGCTTCGAAGCTGCCATTGGCGATGCGGGAACCGGTGGTGCCGGTGCCGCGTTCCTGCACGGCCTTGACCGAGGAGGCGATCGCCTGCTCGTCGAAGGTCAGGCCCAGATAGTTGTTGGTGCCCAGCAGGATCGTGCGTTTGCCGTTGATCACGCCTTCAGTCGGCGAGACGACGGCGTCGAAGCGCACGCTGAAGGGATCGGCGCCGGCTTGCCGGATCGCATTGTAAGCGTCGCGATACGCGAGATGCTTGTCGAACAGCCCCATGGCTTAGGCCCTATTCCGAAGATCTTTAATCAGGGAGGCCAGGTCTCCGGCGGTTTCCACCGAAGCCAGGCGATCCAGAGGAATGGAGATGTCGAAGGTGTCTTCGAGCTCCATGATGATGTTCATGAGAGCCAGGGAGTCGACCGCCAGATCGCGGCCGATATGAGTATCGTTCGCCACATCGACCGAGCGCCCGAGCACCTTGCTCGTCGCTAGTCCGATTTCACGTAGAGTGAGATCCGTAACAGCTTCCATCGACCCGACAGTATCCCCGACCACAGTCTTACATAACCGAATTGTAACAGCAGTCCCGCCAGAAAATCGCCGTATTCGGCTATTTTCGAGACTTTTCTTCCTTCAACCAGCCTTCCGAACGATACCAGCGCACGCTTTGCGCGAATCCCGCTTCGAGAGGGTATCTCACTGGGGGAAAGTCCGGAATCGGATCGTTGCTAGATAGGGCCCAATCGCCGTGAAGCAACTCCCGAGCCTTGCCGGGTGTGAGAATTGTATCCTTCCCAGTTGCGGCGGACGCCCATTTTGACAACACCGCCAAAGCTTTGATCGCCCCCGAGGGGATACGCACCAGCCTTGGCGACGCGCCGACCGCTTTGGACGCGGTCCGCATGAGTTCGACCCAGCCATACCCCTCCGGACGGTTGTCGGACAAGCTGAGCAGCCCGGGGCGCGGCGTTTTGACCAAGTCGGCGATTCGGGCCGCGGCGTCGTCGACATGGATCCACGCCATGCGCGCTTTCGGGTCCAAAACGGGCAAAAAGACCGCTTTCGAGGCCATTTTGAACAGTCTGAGCGTCTCGACGTCGCCCGGTCCGTAGATCGCCGGAGGGCGGACGATGGTCAGATCACCGCCGAAAATCTCGCGGGCTGCGTCTTCTCCGCCACGTTTGCTGCCCGCGTAATCGGACAATTGCGGCTCGCGCGCGGCCAGGCTGGAGACCTGGATGAGTCGCGCGCCGGCCGCCTTGGCCGCCTGGGCGACCCGCCGCGTCCCGTCGACATTGCCGCGGTCGAAGGCCGCCCGGTCCCGCGCCTTGATCAGGCCGGCCACGTGGACGACCGCCTCGGCGCCGTCGCAGAGCGTGGCCAGGGCGGCGGTGTTAGCCAGGTCGCCGATCACCAGCTGGGGCTCAAGGCCGTGCCACGCCGGATCGGTGATGTCCCGGCGGGCCAGGATGCGGACGGTCCAGCCTTGGTCGGCCAGGACCTTGACCAGCCGGCGGCCCAGGAAGCCCG
Source organism: Caulobacter sp. 05T431 (assembly GCF_056665975.1). Taxonomy (NCBI): domain Bacteria; kingdom Pseudomonadati; phylum Pseudomonadota; class Alphaproteobacteria; order Caulobacterales; family Caulobacteraceae; genus Caulobacter; species Caulobacter sp. 05T431. The sequence continues at coordinate 21,538 of NZ_JBFTKU010000025.1, forward strand.
TGGCCCCGGTGACGGCGACCACGGGCCCCTTGGGGGCCTGCGTCATGTCAGGCGCGCTGGCCATAGGCGCCGGCCAGATAGGCGGCCTTGGCCTTGGAGCGGCTGAGCTTGCCCGACGAGGTCTGGGGCAGGGCGTGGGCGCCCACCAGCTGGACCTGGGTCTCGACCTGATGGCGCAGGCGCAGGACGCCCTGGATCTTCTCGATCAGGGCCGCGCGGGTGTCGGCGTCGCCGCCGCGCGCCTGGACCAGGATCACCACGACCTCTTCCTCGTCGCCGGGCACCGAGAAGGCCGCCACGTCGCCGCTGCGCAGGCCCTCGACCTCGGCCTCGGCGGTCCATTCCAGGTCCTGCGGCCAGATGTTGCGGCCGTTGAGGATGATCAGGTCCTTGCCGCGGCCGGTGATGACGATCTCGCCGTCGATCAGGTAGCCCAGGTCGCCGGTGTCCAGCCAGCCGTCGGCCGACAGCACGCGGGCGGTCTCCTGCGGCTGCTCGAAGTATTCGCGCATCAGGCTGGGGCCGCGGGCGTAGATGCGGCCGACGCCGCGCTCGGGCAGCACCGCGCCGTTCTCGTCGCGCACTTCCAGCTCGTGGTGGGGCAGGGCGGGGCCGTTGCGGGCGAATTCGCGCGAGCGGTCCAGGTCGTCGGTGAGCACGGCCTCGTGCTGCTCCAGGCGCTCGACGTCCAGGCGCTCGGTCTTCAGGCCGCCGCCCAGCGGGGCCATCGACAGGGCCAGGGTCGCTTCGGCCATGCCATAGCTGGCCACGAAGGCCTTGTCCGAGAAGCCGACGGAGGCGAACCGCTCGGCGAAGGCGCGCAGCGGGCCGGTGCGGATCATATCGCCGCCCAGGCCCGCGCTGCGCCACTTGCCGAGGTCCAGGTGCTCGATCGAGGCCACCTCGGCGCGACGGGCGCACAGCTCGTAGCCGAAGGTCGGGCTGTAGCTGATGGTGCCGCCGTTCTTGGTGATCAGGTCCAGCCACAGCAGCGGCCGGCGCACGAAGGCGCCGGTGGGCAAGAGGTCGACCGTCATCTGGCTGGTCATCGGCGACAGCAGGAAACCGATCAGGCCCATGTCGTGATAGAGCGGCAGCCAGGAGACGGCGCGGTCGGTCGGCAGCACCTGCAGGCCGTCGCGGGTGATGGCCACGGCGTTGGCCATCAGGGCCCGGTGGGTGACCAGCACCCCGGTCGGGAAGCGCGTGCTGCCCGACGAGAACTGCAGGTAGCAGGTGTTGTCCGGCTTCACCTCGGGCAGGGCGTCGCCCTTAGAGTCTGGAAGGTCCGCCAGGACGCCGGCGAAGTTCAGCGTGGTCTTGGCGGCGATCTCGACTACCCAGTCCTTCATGCCGGCCGGACCGATCAGCAGCTTGGCATGGGCCGAGTCCAGCATCCGCGCGATCTGCTCGACATAGGCCTCGCGGCCGCCCAGCGGCGCGGGCAGCGGCAGGGGCGCGGGGACCAGGCCGGCGTATTGGCAGGCGAAGAAGGCGCGCACGAAGTCGCCCTCGGTCTCGGCGATCAGGCCGACGCTGTCGCCCGGCTTGGCGCCGGTGGCCAGCAGGCGCGGGGCCAGGTCCAGGGCCTGCTCACGCAGCTTGGCGTAGGGCAGGGCCTCGACCAGCTCGCCGCGCAGCGAATAGAGGTTGATCCCGGTCTCGCCGGTCGCGGCGAAGTCGAGCGCGGCCGTCAGGGTGGGGAAATCGGCGAATCTCACGGTTCGCGAAGAGGACGTCGGAGTAATCATTGCGGAAGGCCTTTGGCGCCGTTTTGATCCTCGGCGCAAGTTTGTTCGTCTTTGGCGGGGGCCGTTTCCTGAGCCAGGCTACGCTTGAGCGCGATGTACATGCCGATGGCCAGGGCGGCGGCGACGCCCACCAGGGCCGCCCCGGCGCCGTCCAGGCCGGCGGCGCGGATCAGCGGGACCAGGCAGGCCAGGTAGATCGCGCAGACCACGGCCCGCACGCGCAGGGCCAGGCCAGCCTTGCCCAGCGAGACCAGCATCGGCTCCAGCGGCATGGCCAGGACGCCGATGGCGGCGGCGGCCACCTGCCAGTTCATGATGCTGGCGCCGGCCGCGAAGGCGGGACCCATCACCAGGGTCAGGATGTGGGCGCCGAACAGGATCGAGACCAGCAGCAGCAGGCCCGCCACGCCGCCGCCGATCAGGCCGATCTGGCGCGACAGCTTGCGCATGGCGGCCTCGCCGCCAGTGGCCCGCATCTTGGCCAGTTCGGGATAGAGGGCCGGCACCAGCAGCTTGGCTGGCTTGGCCATGCCGTCGGCCACCTGACGGCCCACGCGCCACATGGCCGCCTGGCCGGGGCCCAGCACCGAGCCGACCACCAGGGTGATCACCTGGCTGAAGGCGGTGTCGATCGTGCCGCTGAAATTGGTCGCCCAGGCGAAGCGCCAGATGCCCGGCAGGCCTTCGGACAGCGGGCCGCGGAAGGTGAAGCCCTTCAGCAGCTGGCGGCGGTTGAGGTCCCACAGGGCCACGCCGTTGACATAGATGAAGGCCGCGACCGTCCCGGCCGCCCAGGAGGCCAGATAGGCCTCGATCGGGGCGTGCAGGGTGAAGCACAGGGCGCAGCCGACCAGCCGGACCGCCGAGCTGACGGCCTGCTCGGCCGCCAGGAAGCGGAAGCGGTCGAACAATCGCAGCAGGCCGACCGAGGTGGCCGAGTCCATGACCGCGATCGACAGGGCGTAGCAGGCGGCGGCGGGCGACAACTCGGCCGGCCAGCCCAGGAAGTGGCCGAACAGCAGGGCGCCGACCACGCCCAGGGTCACGCCCACGGCGGCGCCCAGCGAGTCGAGCAGGATGGTGAAGCGCAGCACCTGCTGGAAGCGCGGCCGGTCGTTCTGCAGCAGGGCCGAGGCGCCGTACTGCAGCAGGGTCTGCCAGGACTGGAACTTGGCGACCTCGCCCAGGAACTGCGAGAAGGCGTTGATCAGCACGATCACGCCCATCAGATCCTTGCCCAGGCCGCGCGCGGTCAGGGCGATATAGGCCAGGCCGACCACGGCGTTGACCGTACGTCCTCCGAGCAGGGTCCCGGCATTGGCCAGGACCCGATGCAAGACCTTGGTTTCCTTGCTCATCGCGGACGTCGGCGTCCCGTTGGCAGGCGGTCGACGATCGCCTGGGCGGCGCGGACCGACGAGGGCGTCTCGCGCAGGTCGAAGCTTTCGGCGAAGCCTTTCCGCTGGGCCTCGACATAGTCGCCGTGCCCGCGCTGGGCCGAGGCGACGGCGTCGACCAGGCCCTCGACGTCATCCATCACCGGCCCGTACAGCCAGTGATGGAAGCTCTCGTCGCCGCGCCAGTCGGCGTGGGTGGGATTGAGGAACAGGCAGGGCTTGGGCGTGCGCAGGAACTCGTAGACCTGGCTGGAGACGTCGCCCAGGTAGATGTCGGCCGCGCGCGTGTAGGTCATGTCGATCGCCGCGGGCCCCCCCAGGTCGAGATGGATGCGCGGATGGTCGACGAACGGGGCCAGGGCCTCGATCGAGCGGGGATCCGCGCCTTCGAAGAGGCGGATATGGGGCGCGAAGATCAGATTGTAACGCTCGTCCGCCGCGAACCGCTCGAGAATCCGCCGGCCCCACTTGGGCCAGGAGCCCAGGGTCGGGTGGAAATGCGGGTTGTACAGCACCAGCGGCTTGGCTTGCGGGAACACCGGCAGGGGCGAGGGCGGCAGGGCGTCGATGATGTCGAACTTGGGATAGCCGACCATGGCGCAGGTCTTCGGCGTGACCCAGCCCTCGTCCAGCATGCGGTCGCGCTGCTTGKGGCCGGCGGCCATGACCAGGTCGAACTGCTTCAGGCGCGGCTCGAACGGGCCGCCCCGGTCGCCGGCGCCGTGCTGGGTGTAGACCAGCTTGGTGTCCTTGACCCCCAGCTTGCGCAGCAGGGCGGTGGTGCGTTCGGGCGTGACCACGGCGTCGTAGCGGGCCAGGCGGCGGACGTTGGCCGCCAGCATCAGGGCCTTGGGCGGCGTCGACGAGCCCTTCAGCCGCAGCTCGCGCAGCCAGGTCGGCGGCAGCAGCCGCATGGGGATCGGCGGGGCCTTCAGCGTCTCCAGCAGGTCGCGCACATAGTCCAGGTGCTCCTGGGCGGTGGCGGCGATGTGCACGTCGACGTCGGGCCAGCCCTTTGCGAGGGCGATGGCGATCGGCAGGCTGTGCAGGATCTGGTGCGTCTGGGCGATGTAGAGGAAGCAGACGCTGGGCCTGACTTCGCCGCCTTTTGGGCCGCCCTTCGGGTCGGTCGCGGTCACTGTTGCGGCGTGAGGCGCGTGCGCACCCGGCCCTTGAACACCACCCGATCGCCCTTGTCGCTGACCGAGTAGTTGTCGGCCCGGATCGAGCCGCTGTTCGGGCCGGCGCCCTCGACCGCGGCGCCGCCGACCAGGTCGCCGGTGTGGGTGTCGATCAGCGCCTTCTGCGAGGCGAACTGGTAGCCCTGCCCGTTGTCGATCTTGACGTCGCCGGTCAGCAGCAGCGAGCCCTTCTCCTCCTGGTAGGCCCCGTCCTTGGAGACCACGTGGGTGGGGGTGTCGGTGCCGTAGCCGCGGGTCAGCTGCGGGTTCTTCAGGAACACCTGGTCGGCGTTGCTGAGATCGCGCGTGGCCGAGGTGGCGGTGATCAGGAAGGCGCGGCCGTCCTTCAGCGTGCCGGTGAACCGCGGGTTCTCCATGCGCAGCGGCGCGGCGGACGCGGGGGCGGCGGGCTTGACGGCCATGGCGCGGATCACGCCCTGGCCGACGATCGCCACCGCCATGCCGACGGCGATCGTCGGCAGGATGGTCCGCAGGGCGCGCACCGGCTTGCGGTGGCGGTTGCGGTTCTTCTTGCGGACCGGCGCGGCGGCTGCGGGCGTGATGGCGATCATGGCTGTACGAACTGAATGCGGCTGCCGGAGGGGACAGGCGACCGGCTTAAGCCCACCGGCCCGATCCCCCAAGCGGTATTGCGAACCTGCCCCCGCCCGGGGTGGCGGTCAACGTCGGGTTTATCCGCCGGCGGGATGGATCAGGCCGGCCCGCTCGTCGGCGGTCAGGGGCCGCCAGCGCCCCTCGGGCAGGTCGCCCAGGACCAGGTCGCCGATGCGGATGCGCAGCAGGTCCGTCACCGTCAGCTCGACCAGCTCGCACATCCGGCGGATCTGGCGGTTGCGGCCTTCCTTGAGCACGAAGCGCAGCTGCTGGCGGCCCACGACCTCGACCTCGGCGGGGCGCAGCTGGCGCTCGTCCAGCTCCAGGCCGTGGCGCAGCAGGGCCAGCTTCTCGTCGGTGATCCAGCCGTCGACCCAGACGAGGTATTCCTTCTCCAGCTCCGAGGCCGGGCCGATCACCGCCTTGGCCACCACCCCGTCCTCCGACAGGATCAGCAGGCCGCGCGAATCCATGTCCAGCCGGCCCACGGGAGCCAGCTTGTTGTCGAAGCCGGGGATGACCGGGCTCTGGCCGACCAGGGCCTCGCGGGTCAGCAGGCGCACGGCCGGGACCTGGCCGGGATCGGGCTGGGACGACACGATGCCGACGGGCTTGTGGATCATCACCGTCAGCGCGCCMTCCAGCTTGGCCTGGGCGCGGTCGGACAGCACCAGGGTCTGGCCGGGCTCGATCTTGCGGCCGACGTCGTCCACGCGCTGGCCGTCTATCGACACTAGGCCCTGGCTGATCAGGGCCTCGGCCTCGCGGCGGGAGCAGACGCCGTTCTGGGCCAGCCAGCGATTGACGCGCTGCGGCTCGGCTTCGTCGTAGAGGCGGGTCCAGGCCATGGGATCGGGTCCGAAGAGGTGAGGGGCCTGTCTAGGGCCAGCCGGGGGCGCTCGGCAACCGTCGTGGCGGCCAAGCCGTTGGATCGGCAGTGCGAACCGCCTTGGAGACCTCCCATGACCGATCACGTCGACAACGACACCGCGCTCGAGGAGGTCCTGGAATTCCTGGCCGATCCCCCCGCGCCGGGCACGCCTGAAGACGCCCGCTTCGGGTCCCGCCTGCGCCAGGTGCTGTCGGCCTCGATCGTCGACGATCCGGTCGACGAGGACGACCCCACGCCCAAGCCCGAACTGGCGATCGACGACGACCTGCGCCGCAAGCTGGAAGCGGCGGCCAAGCGGCGGTCGTCCAACCCGTTCGGCGAGCATCCCGAGGGGATCGGGCCGACCCTGGGGATGGATCTGAGCAAGTCCTGAGGCTTGCCGTCGGGGACAGGCGCATGCGCCTGTCCCCAGCTTCAGCCGAGGCCTAGGCCCGCCCGCCGGGGCTGTTCTTGAACGTGTCGCCGATCTCGCGGGAATCGCCGCCATCGGGTCCGGCCGTGCGGCGTTCCTTCTGGCCGGTCTTCCTGGTGTCGGCGTCCGAAACCAGTCCCGGACGTTCGCCGGCGGGCAGGGCCTCGTTGGCCTCGCGGCCGGGGCTGTTGATCTTGTCGGTCATGAACGTTCCTAGTGATGAGCGTGATGTTCGGCGTTGCGCTTGCGCGTCGCAGCCGCTTTCTTGGCCGATGCCGAGCGTTCGGCCGCCGTGCGCGAGGCCGAGGCCTCGCCGCCCTTCTCGCCGCCTTTGTGGGCCGCCGGATGGCCGGTGGATTTGCCGCGCCCGGAGCCGCCGGGCTTCTTGCCGCCGCCGTCGTCCTTGTTGACGGTCGCCCAGGCCCGCCGCTCGGCCTCCTTCTCGGAGACGCCGCGCGCCTCGTAGCCTTCGGCGATGTGATCGGCCTTGCGTTCCTGCTTGTCGGTGTATTTCGACTTGTCGCCCTGGGGCATGGTCGTCCTCCATTTCTCGTGGAGGGAAAATCCGCCGTCGGCGCCTGAGGTTCCTACAGCCAACCTCCGGAACAAGCTGAACAATCCGGCCGTTCGTGAGGCATGGCGCGCAAGCTCAAGGTGTTCTCCTGGTCGGACGGGCTCCACGACTACACCGTGGCCGCGACCTCGCGCGCCAAGGCGCTGGAGGCGTGGGACGTCGGCCGCGACCTGTTCAAGGACGGCACGGCCCGTGAGGTCGCCGAAGGGCCGGCCCACGACGCCGCCCTGAAGGGGCCGGAAACCGTGGTCACCACACCCGCCGGCGGCCTGGGCGCGGCGCTGAAGGGACTGCCCGCCAAGGCGCGGCGCAAGCCGTCCAAGGCCGAGACGGCGCGGGCCGAGAAGCTGGCCGCCCTGAAGGCGCGGCTGGACGCCCTCGAGGACGAGGCCGAGGCCTCGGAGCTGGCCTTCGCCGAGCGCCGCGCGGCGCTGGACGCCGAGGAGGCGGCGGCGACGGAGGACCTCCAGGCGCGGCGGGCGGACCTGGAGAAGGCGATCAAGGCCGCGCGGAAATAGCCGCTACTTGCCCGCGCTCTCCTGGAACCGCAGCCGCGCGATGTCCGGATCGTCGACCAGCCGCGTCTCGGGCCCGATCAGCATCTTCTTCGGCGCGGCGGGGTCGTAGGGCCTCCAGGCCGGCAGGCCGGGGCCGTTCGGATCGCCCGAGCGCGCGAAATTGATCCAGTAGGACGACATCTGGTCGGCCACCCGGCGGTCGACCGCGTCGGTGGTCCAGGCCTTGAGGATTTCCGGATGGTCGAACACATAGACGATGTCGGCCGAGTGGAAGGCCCCGAAATCCTTGCCGCGATTGGCCGCGCCGAACCAGCCGTCCGGAATCTTCGGCGCATGGTCGAAACGGTAGACATAGACGGGCGACTTGCCGGCCTGGGTCTGGGCCACGGCCCAGCGCCAGGTGGGCAGGCCCATCCACAGGTCGCCGGCATAGGTCTGCTGCGAGGCGCGGGCCACGGCGGGCGGATCGGCGGGATAGAGGGCCAGGGCGTCGCCCACACGCGGACCGAAGCGTTCGGCCAGCACCGGTTGCAGCGCCCGGTCGCCGAAGACCGCGCCCTGGAACAGGCTGCCCTCGTCGCGGTTCCAGCCGACCAGCAGCGGCACGTCCGACTGCGCCCGCGCGGCGAAGGTCTGGGCGGCGGTGGCGGGCAGGATCCAGCCGTCCAGGTTCGGGCGGAAGGCGAAGCTGGCGTTCGGGGCCATGCTCGCCGCCAGGATCTCGGCCGAAGACCGTTCGCGCAGGCGCTTGAGATCGTCGCCGCCCAGCGACCGGGCGAAGGCCTGGCCCACCGCCTCGGCCTGGGCCAGGGTCTGGTCTTCGCCCATCATCGAGAAGGCCGAGCCGCTCTCGCCGATGGCGCGATGGAACAGGCCCTTGGCCTCGGGCGAGATCATCATCCGGCTGACCGCGTCCGAGCCGGCCGACTCGCCGACGATGGTGACGTTGTCCGGATCGCCGCCGAACGCCGCGACATTGGCCTTCACCCAGCGCAGGGCGGCGACCATGTCGGCCAGGGCCTGGTCGCCGCTGGCGTGGCGCGGGCTTTCGGCCGTCAGTTCGGGATGAGCCATGAAGCCGAAGACGCCCAGGCGATAGTTGATCGTCACCACCACCACGCCCTTGCGGGCCAGGGCCTGGCCGTCGTGGCGCGGTTCAGACCCCGAGCCGGCGCCGTAGCCGCCGCCGTGGATCCAGAAGAACACCGGCAGCTTCTCGGTCGGCTTGGCGGCCGTGGTGACGTTCAGATAGAGGCAGTCCTCGCTCATCGACGGGGTGAACGGGTCGATGTCGTCATAGCGCTTGGGCTGCAGGCAGTTGGGCGCGTAGGCGTCGACCGGGCGCACGCCGGGCCAGGGCTGGACGGGCTCGGGCGGCTTCCAGCGGCGCTCGCCCACCGGCGGGGCGGCGTAGGGCAGGCCCTTGTAGACCCGCACCCCATCKTCGGCGGCCGGGACGGCGGCGATCTCGCCGCCGGTGATCCTCAGGGTCTGGGCGGCGACGGGCGTCGCCAGAAGGGCCGCCGCGACGAGCGACAGGGCGAGGGCGCGAAGGGTCATGGGCGGGCTCCGACGATGCGGCGCCGATCATGGATGATTCAGCGCGGAGGTCACGCTGCGGCGCGGTAGGGGGCGGCCCTAAACCCGCTCCACCACCATCGCGATCCCCTGGCCCACGCCGATGCACATGGTGGCCAGGCCATAGCGGGCGCCGCGCCGGTGCAGTTCTTCGACCAGGGTCAGGCCCAGGCGCGCGCCGCTCATGCCCAGCGGGTGGCCCAGGGCGATGGCGCCGCCGTTGGGGTTCACGTGCGCGCCATCGTCGGGCAGGCCCAGGTCGCGCAGCACCGCCAGGCCCTGGGCGGCGAAGGCCTCGTTCAGCTCGACCACGTCGATGTCGCCGATCGACAGGCCTAGGCGCGCCAGCAGCTTCCGGGTGGCGGGGACCGGGCCGATCCCCATGACGCGCGGCGCGACCCCGGCGGCGGCCACGCCCAGGATGCGGGCGCGGGGCGTCAGGCCGTGGGCCTTGGCCGCCGCCTCGGAGGCGACGATCAGGGCCGCGGCCCCGTCGTTGACGCCCGAGGCGTTGCCGGCGGTGATCGTGCCGCCCTCCTGGACGATGGGCTTCAGCGCCGACAGGGCCTCGATCGTCGTGGCGCGCGGGTGCTCGTCCTTCGAAACAATGACCGGGTCGCCCTTGCGCTGGGGCAGGACGACCGGGACGATCTCGGCGTCGAACCGGCCGGAGGCCTGGGCCGCCGCCGCACGGGCCTGGCTGCGCAGGGCGAAGGCGTCCTGGTCGGCGCGGCTGACCTTCCAGTCGTCGGCGACGTTCTCGGCGGTCTCGGGCATGGAATCGACGCCGTAGGCCTTGCGCATGGACGGATTGACGAAGCGCCAGCCGATGGTGGTGTCGAAGATCTCGGCGTTGCGCGAGAAGGCGCTGTCGGCCTTGCCCATCACGAAGGGCGCGCGGCTCATGCTCTCGACGCCGCCGGCGACCATCAGCTGGGCTTCGCCGGCCTTGATGGCGCGGGCGGCCACGCCCAGGGCGTCCAGGCCCGAGCCGCACAGTCGGTTGACGGTCGAGCCCGAGGCGGTGGTCGGCAGGCCGGCCAGCAGGGCGGCCATGCGCGCGACGTTGCGGTTGTCCTCGCCGGCCTGGTTGGCGCAGCCCAGCACCACGTCGTCCAGCGCGCCCCAGTCGACGCCCGGGTTGCGTTCGGCCAGGGCCTTGATCGGGATCGCCGCCAGGTCGTCGGCCCGCACGCTGGACAGCGCCCCGCCGTAACGGCCGATCGGCGTGCGGATCGCGTCGCAGATGAAGGCGTCGGCCATGGCGCGGGTGTTCCCAAACGTTTGTTTGAGCGCAAACTAACGGTCCGGTCCCCGCGATCAAGGGCCGTTAGTTCTTGATGTCGATCGTCTCGATCCGCGACTGGGTGGCCTCGGCCTTGCGATGGCCGGGCACGGGCATCAGCAGGCCGACCAGGATGGCGGCCAGGACGGCGAGGGGAATGAAGGCCTTGAGGGCCATGACGCACACGAACTTGCTGTTGATCCGACACGGAAACAGCGTCCTGGGCGGCCGCCGGGTTCCAGAGTCGGGACCTCGACCCTGCCGGTCGCCCAGGGTTTCGCGGGCGTGGCGAAAGCGGGCTAGGCTGGCGAGATGAGCTTCGAGATCCACCAGACCGAGACGCCGTCGCTGGAGTCCTACCAGCAGGGCCTGGCCGTGCTGCGCGCCTTCACCGGCCAGGCCGTCGGCCCGCCCGACAATCGCGACTTCGCCCTGCTGATCCGGACGCCGGGCGAGGCCGCGGTGCAGGGCGGCCTGTGGGCGCAGTCGCGGTGGGGCGCCTTCTATGTCGACATGATCGTGGTGCCCGAGGCGCTGCGCGGGACGGGCGTGGGGACTGATCTGATGACCCGGGCCGAGGCCGAGGCCCGGGCGCGCGGCTGTCATCTGATGTGGCTGGACACCTACGCCTTCCAGGCCCGGCCGTTCTACGAGCGGCTGGGCTTCGAGGTTTTCGCCGAGATGGACGGCCCCGAGCCGTTCTATCCGCGCTGGTTCATGCGCAAGACCCTGGCCTAGAGCGCGACCGCCGCGACCGCTCGGGTGGCGGGGCAGGCGCGGGCGATCGCCGAGATCAGCGCGGCCGGCTGGATCGGCTTGGCCTGCACCGCGTCGAAGCCGCAGGCCAGCAGGTCGCCTTCGTCGCCGTGCATGACGTCGGCGGTCAGGGCGATGACGGGGATGTCGCCGGCCCCGGCCGCCCCGGCGCGGACCCGGCGCAGGGCTTCCAGCCCGTCCATGTCGGGCATGTGCACGTCCATCAGCACCGCGTCGTAGGCGTGCTCGCCCAGGCGCTGGAGGGCCTGGCGGCCGTTGTCGGCGACCTCGACCCGGGCGCCGGCGGCTTCCAGGATGGTGCGCGCCACCAGCTGATTGATGTGGTTGTCGTCGGCGACCAGCAGCCGAAGCCCGGCGATGCCCTCGCACGGCGCGCCCGGCGCGATCTGCGGCGCCGCGACGGCCGGCAGCGGGAGGGCYAGGGTGAAGGCCGAGCCCTGGCCCGGCGCGCTGCGCACCGTGATGGCCCCGCCCATCAGCTCGGTCAGCTGCTTGCAGATGGCCAGGCCCAGGCCCGTGCCGCCGAACCGCCGGGTGATCGAGGCGTCGGCCTGGGAGAAGGCCTGGAACAGCCGCGCCTGCTGCTCGGCCGACATGCCGATGCCGGTGTCGACGACCTGGATCTCCTGGAAGGCCGCGCCGGCCGGGCCGACGCGCAGGGTCACCGCGCCGCTGGCCGTGAACTTCAGGGCGTTGGAGATCAGGTTGGTCAGGACCTGGCGAAGCCGGGTCGGATCGCCGCTGACCCAGGTCGGGGCCAGCGGGTCCACCACGCTGGTCAGGCGCACGTCCTTGGCGGTCGCCGCCTCGGCCCACAGGCCCACGACCTCGTCGACCAGGTCGCGCAGGTCGAAGGCCAGGGTCTCCAGCTCCAGCTTGCCCGCCTCGATCTTGGAGACGTCCAGCACGTCGTTGAGGATGGTCATCAGGCCTTCGCCCGAGCGGATCAGCATGTCGACCTGGCGCGCCTGCTGGCGGTCCAGCGGGCCGGCGGTCAGGGCGCGGGCCATGCCCAGGACGCCGTTCATCGGCGTGCGCAGCTCGTGGCTCATGGTGGCCAGGAACACCGACTTGGCGGCGCTGGCCGACATGGCCGCGCGCTCGGCGGCCTCCAGGGCGGCGAGGCGGCGGGCGTTCAGGGTGGCGCTGGAGACGGTGTAGAGCAGGACCAGGGCCACGGCGATCAGCACCGTCAGGGTGGACCAGCCGCCGTAGCCGCCCAGCAGCAGCGGCATGCCGGCTAGGGCCAGGGCGGGAAGCCCGGCGTCGAAGGCGAACACCGTCGGCGAGCGGAAGGTCACCGCCTGGGCGTGGATCAGCTGTCCGGCGGTCAGGCAGACGGCGGCGAAGCGCAGGGCTGGGTGCTCGGACAGCCACAGCACCACGGCCAGGGAGGTCCAGACGCTGACCATCACCACCACGGCCGAGACATAGCCGGCGCGGCGGACCTTGGGCCCGGCGTCCCGTTTGGCGGCCAGGCGGGTGAYGGCCAGTCCGTACAGGTCGGCGAACAGCACCGCGGCCAGCCAGGCGAACGCGGTGCGGAAGCCCAGGTTGAACAGCAGGAAGCCGGTGATGCACACGGCCATGATCAGCCGTTGCGGACGCGCGCGCCGGCTGGCCGCGGCGACCTCGTCGACCCGCTCGTCCAGAATGCCGAGCCTGTTCGGCCCGGGCGAAGGCGCCTGCCGCGTCATGCCGCCGGTCTAGCGGAAAACCGTTAGGAATATGCTGCGCAGGGCCGCGCCTCGTCGGGCTGCGACATTTGGCCGTGGGCGGGACAMGCGCGAGAAGCGCGCGTGTCCCGGTCCGGTCTAGGCCGTGATGTAGCGGATCAGGGCGGCCATGTTCTCGATATAGGCGCCGGTCGAGATGCCCGGCTTGGGCACGTCGGCGATGTAGGGCGAGGTGTCGGTGGGGTCGCCGACGCGGGTCGCCGAGAATTCGCCCGGGGTCACCGTGGTGGAGCCGTCGCCGATATAGGGGTTGCTGACCGCCTTCATCGGGGTGGGCCACCAGCCCTCGGCGTTCAGGCCCGCCATCAGGCCCGCGACCTCGGCGTCGGTGGTCTTCTCGCTGGTCTTCAGGGCGCCGACGTTCAGGTCGGAGACCGAGATCGTCTTGGTGGTGAAGTAGCGGGGCAGGGGGCGGCTGCCGCCCTTCACCTTCAGCGGCGAGTCCTTGCTGACCACCTCGGGCGGCGTGGCCTTCAGCGCCGCGTAGCGCTTGCGCAACTTGTCGATGTTGACCGCCCGGAACGACGAGTAGTGGACGATCGTGTTCTCCCAGTGCTTGTCGATGAAGTACTCGCCGTTGAAGACGTTCGAGCCGCGACGGTGCACGTAGAGCGGCTCGTTCGTGCCGATCTCGATGAAGGTGGGATAGCGCGGGCGGCCGGGGGCGACGTTGTCGGGTAGCTTCAGGCTGGCCAGCCAGTCGATGGTCTCGGGAATGCGGTCCAGGTACTTCGGGTCGCCTGTCAGCTCGTAGTAGTCCATCAGGTTTTCGAGGTTGCCGGCTGTGGTGTGGCTGGCGAAGGCCTTGGGCTCGTAGGTGCGCGCGCCGGCCGGCTTGAGGTCGGCCACGGTGTGCTGCAGCCCCCAGCCGGGCTGCGGCATCGGCTGGTGGGCGGCGATGTAGACGTCCATGGCCCGCTTGATCGGGTCCAGCACGCGTTTGTCGCCCAGGGTCTGCCAGACCATGATCAGGAACTTGACGTTCTCGTCGACCACGCCGTCGTTGAAGGTGATGTAGCCGGTGTAGTCGGGGTGGCCCTTGTTCTCGAAGCCGCCCGACAGCGGGAAGCGCTGGGGCCAGCCGCCGACCGGATACTGGCTGTCGAGGACGAACTGGATGGCCTTGTCCAGCGCCGGCTTGAAGGCCTTGTCCTTCTTTTCCAGATAGATGCGCAGCATCAGCTGGCAGCTCTCGGCCGTGCCCTCGTCGTCGAAGGTGGCGTTGCCGTAGTAGTGCTGGAATTCCTCGAGCCGCCAGCCGTTCTTGCCGATGGTGTCGTACCACTTCTTCAGCGACTCCGGCCCGGCCAGGTCGCCCATGTAGTTCCAGCCGCCCGCGGGGTGCTGGATCTTGATCAGCGCTTGAGCGGCTTTGCGGGCCGCCTCGTAATAATATTCGTCGCCGGTGGCGTGATAGGCGTCGAGGAACAGGTGGCCCATGGTCGCCGTGCCCGGCGGCTGGACCCAGATCATGGTCGGGAAGGCTTCCATCTCGCCGAACCGGCGCGAGAAGTCGGGCAGGTAGCTCCAGACATAGCCGCCCTCGTACGCGGCCTTCTCGGCCATGAAGGTCGTGGCCTTCTTCATCGTCGCCAGGACCTGGTCCTTGGACGGGGCGGCGCCTTGGGCCAAGGCCTTCAGCGGGGCCATGGCCGCGGCGGCGGCGAAGCTGGCGGTGGTCGTCGCCAGCAGGCGGCGGCGGGTGAGGGGGCTAAGCGGCATGACGACGAGACTCTCCCTGGGACTTCACGTCCGGACCCCGCGACGCAAGGACGCGGCGCGGCGGCCGGGGGGAGAAGCGGGAGGGGCCTTACCACCCTCGCGTTCCTGGTCGTCCTCCCGATCGGTCCTTGCCAAAACCTTGTCGCCGTTGGGGCGGCGTGTGTTGGGCATAGGTATGATACCGGTGTCATGACTTGACCAGCGCCTTTTGGTAAAGCTTTGTTATGTGACGCTGGCGTCATTCTCCTGCGACAGGCCGTCACGTTGTGTGGGAACGGCCGTCGAGCGAGAACGGGGCATCGGTTTTTGAGGCGACGCCGCCGCGCCGGGTTTGGTAGCGCGCGACGCCGTCCTGTTGGGGAACAGGACGACGGCCCCGGGTCAGGAATGACTCGGGGCCGTTTTCAGTTCTGACACCGGTGTCCGCCATAAGCGCTTGATTTTACGTGATGTTACACCGTTCTGCGACCAGCGGTCACATGGATGGCGTCGTTCATCTCCCGTAAATGTTCAGCATGCCCAGCCAACTCGACCATTTGAACGAAGCCGAGCGTCTCGAGCGACAAGCCGAGCTCGCCGACAGCGATCACGCCCGCGAGGCGCTGCGCCGCATGGCCCAGACGTCACGTCTGTCGGCGGCCCTGGTCGGCATGCTGGAAGCCAGCCGTGAAGAACTGCCGGGCTGAGGTTGGATCGGTCGTTTCCCAAGAAGCTCGTCCCCAAAATACACGCATCGCTTGAATTGCTGCGCGGCTCGGTGAACATGGTCTTCAGCAAGGAGACCCTGGTGTCGGGCGAGGGATCGGACAAGACCGTTCTGGAAGGCGCCGGCGCGTACTTCCTCAGCGTCGTGGAGGCCAGCCGCGACTGCATCCGGGTGATCAGCCCCGAAGGCTTCGTCGAATACATGAACGCCCGCGGCCAGGCGCTGTTCGAGATTGAGGACTTCGCGGGCCGCAACCGCAACCGCTACTGKCCCGACATGTGGCCCGCCGAGAGCCGCGTGGCCGTCGAGCAGGCCTTGCAGACCGCCCTGGCCGGCGAGGCCTCGGCCTTCCGCGCCCAGTGCCCCACGGCCAGGGGCGAGCCGCGCTGGTGGGACACCACGGTGTCGCCGATCCTCGATGAAGGCCGGGTGATCCGGGTCCTGGCCACCTCGCGCGACGTGACCGGCGAGGTGCGCGCCGAGGCCCATCGCCAGCTGCTGGTCAACGAGCTGAACCACCGGGTGAAGAACACCCTGGCCACGATCCAGTCGATCGCCAGCCAGTCGCTGCGCAACGCCGGCGTCGACCTGGCCGTGCGCGGGGCGTTCGAGGGGCGGCTGATGGCGATCGCCGCCACCCACAACGTCCTGACCGACGAGAACTGGTCGGCCGCCAGCCTGCGCCAGATCATCGACGGTTCGGTCACGCCCTATCGCGCCAATCCCGGCCAGCTCACGATCAGCGGCCAGGACCTGATGGTCTCGCCCAAGCCCGCCGTGGTGTTGGCCCTGGCCTTCCACGAGCTGGCGATCAACGCCCTGAAGTACGGCGCCCTGTCGTCGGCTGGCGGCCATGTCGACATMGGCTGGTCGGTAGCGGACGGCGACCGGCTGGACATCACCTGGACCGAGCAGGGCGGCCCCCCGGTCCGACCGCCCGAGCGGCGCGGGTTCGGCTCGCGCATCGTCGAGCTGGCCCTGCCCAACGAACTGGGCGGCGAGGTCGACATCGACTACCGCCCCGAGGGCCTGCGCTGCCGCATCCATGCGCCGCTGGCCGCCCTGGACAAGATCGACGCCTTCATGCCGCTGGCCTAGGCGCCGCGCCGCCAACGTCCTGACACGGTGAACCCCGATCCTCCTGGGCCGTTGTGCAAGCTTGAGCGGCGTTGAGGTCGCGGAGGCGCGTCGCTGATGATCCCTGGGAGCGTGAAGGCAAGGCTGGCGTCCGCCTGGACGGTCTCGCGCGCCTTCGTCGTCCGTCATCGGCTGTGGTTCGGGGCGGGGATCGGGGCGCTGCTGCCGCTGGTGGTCCTGCTGGTCTGGCTGGGCGCCAGCCTGCCGATCTCTCGCGCCCTGGAGCCCTTGCCCAACCGGGCGCTGATCCTGCTGGACGACCAGGGCCGGCCGTTCGCCCGCCGCGGGGCCTACAAGGAGGCGCCGGTGGTCATCAAGGCGCTGCCCAAGCACGTCCCGGCCGCCTTCATCGCCATCGAGGACCGGCGGTTCTACCACCACCTGGGCGTCGACTTCGGGGGCATGGCCCGGGCCCTGGTGGTCAACGCCAAGGCCCACCGCACCGTGCAGGGCGGCAGCACCATTACCCAGCAACTGGCCAAGAACGCCTTCCTGAAGCCTGAGCGCAGCCTGCGCCGCAAGGGTCAGGAGGCGATGATCGCCGTTTGGCTGGAACTGCGGCTGTCCAAGGACGAGATCCTGTCGCGCTATCTCTCCAGCATCTATTTCGGCGACGGGGTCTACGGCCTGGGCGCGGCGGCGCGGCACTATTTCGGCAAGCCGCCCGAGCAGCTGTCGATCGGCGAGGCGGCGATGCTGGCGGGCATGGTGAAGGCCCCGGTCGATCTGGATCCCGTCGACCATCCCCAGGCGGCCGGGGCGCGGGCCCGGCTGGTGCTGGACGCCATGGTCGACACCAAGGCGATCACCCGCCAGCAGGCCGACGTGGCCGGCCACGTCGTCGTCACGACCACCCGGGCCGACCTGCCGGTGGGCGGCTATTTCGCCGACTGGATCTCGCCCCAGGTGAAGTCGGCCTTCGACGGGCCCGGCTACGGCGAGGTGCGCGTGCCCACCACCCTGGACAGCCGCCTGCAGCGCATCGTCGAGCGCGTCGTGGCCGCCGACTTGAAGGGCGCGGCCAAGCGCAAGGTCGGACAGGTGGCCGTGGTCGCCATGCGTCCGGACGGCCGGGTCGTGGCCATGCTGGGCGGGACCAACTACCGCCAGACCCCGTTCAACCGCGCCGTCCAGGCCCGGCGCCAGCCCGGCAGCGCCTTCAAGCTGTTCGTCTACCTGGCCGCCCTGCGCGACGGGGCCACGCCCGACAACCTGGTGATCGGCGACCCGGTGACGATCGGCGGCTGGACGCCGGCCAACTACGAGGGCGGGGGCGGGCGCGACCTGACGATCCGCGACGCCTTCGCCCAGTCCAACAACATCATCGCCGCGCGGGTCTATCAGCAGGCCGGCGGACCGGCGGTGGTCCAGGCGGCGCGGGACCTGGGGATCGTCTCGCCCCTGCGCCAGGACGACGCCACCCTGGCCCTGGGCACGGCCGAGACCAATCTGCTGGAACTGACGAGCGCCTATGCGGCCGTCGCGTCGGGCAAGACGCCGGTGCGGCCCTACGGGCGTCCGGACACGGCGGCCGCCTCGGTCCAGGACCTCAATCCCGACCAGCGCGCTGAACTCCTGGACCTGTTGGGGGCGGTGGTCGAGGAGGGGACGGGCCGCGCCGCCCGCCTGGGCCAGAAGGCCTATGGCAAAACCKGCACCACCCAGGACTATCGCGACGCCCTGTTCGTGGGCTTCACCGGCGACCTGGTGGTGGGGGTCTGGGTCGGCAACGACGACCATTCACCGATGAGCCGCATGGTCGGCGGCGACCTTCCGGCCCGCATCTGGCGCGACGTGATGACCGCCGGCCTGAAGGCGGGCCTGGTGGCGCGCGACGCCCCGCCCGAACCGCGCTACCGCCAGGTCGAGCCCGAGGCGGTCGAAGACGCGCCGCGTCCCAGACACGTGCCCAAGTGGCTGCGGCGGATCTTCGGCCTCTGACCTCCGGTTTGGTCCGGGCCTTGCTGCCAGACCAACGCCGCGACCCAGAATGGGACGCTTTTCGACCGCGTTCGGGGGAGCGGTCGGTGGGCGGCTGGGCGGCGTAGTCGGAAAGGCTTTTACGATGAACCCGAAGGCAGCGCTCCTGATCGGAGCCGCGACGATGACGCTCGCCGCGTTGGGACCGGCGGCCGCCGCCCTGGCGGACGGCTATCCGGCCCGCGCCACCCCCATCGTCCAGGCCGCGCCCAAGCCGGCGGCCAAGCCCGCTCCGAAACCTGTCGTCAGGACCCGGGTCAAGGTCGTCGAGCGCCCGGTCTATGTCGAGAAGGTCGTCAAGCAGCTGGTCTATGTCGATCACCCGGTGGACAGGGTCGTCGAGAAGCGGGTCGAGGTCCCGGTGATCGTCGAGAAGACCGTCGACCGCCCGGTGTATGTCGACCGCCCGGTGGACCGGATTGTCGAGAAGCGCGTGGAAGTGCCCGTCGAGCGTATCGTGGAGAAGCGTGTCGAGGTGCCGGTGGTCAGGATCGTGGAAAAGCCGGTCGACCGCATCGTCGAGAAGCGGGTCGAGGTGCCGGTCGAGAAGATCGTCCGCGTGCCCGTCTATGTCGAACATGACGAGCGTCGGGGCTGCGACTGCGACGACGACCGTCGCGGCTATCAGGAGCACGCCGACCAGGATCGCGGCTATCGCGAGCAGGGCCGCCAGGTCGAGCGGTCGGAAGAGACCTACGAGTCCGAAAGCTCGCGCTACAGCGAGGAAGGCCAAGGCTGGAGCTATCAGGGCAGCTACATGGCCGGCGACGGCTACGCCCAGTCGCTCGAAGGGGCGGCCGGCGGCGGCTACTACGGCTCGTCCACGGCCCGTTACGGCGTCGGCGGCGGATGGATCGGCGGCCAGGCCTATGGACGCTCGGGCTACGCTCGCGGCTGGTCGGGCGCGGCGGCGTCGTCCAGCGCCCAGGCCAGCTCCAGCGCCAGTTCCTCGGTCAGCGTGTCGGTGTCGCGCGGCGGCCGTTATGGCGGCGGCGGTGGCCACGGTGGCGGTTCCACGGGCGGCCACGCCGGTTGCTGCGGCCGTTAACCGCGTTCCAGCAGAAACCCGGGTGCACGGAGCGAAAACGCGCCGTTCTGCATAGTCTGGCCCTTGGAATCGGTCATCATTCGCCCCCTGGGGGATCACGCGCGACGCGAGTCGCCTGATCGGGAGCGGATCGTGGACTTGATCCTGGTGGTCACCAAGCCGTTCGACTGGTGTGTCGAACGCAAGGGGCAGACCCTGTCGCGCCATTCCAGCCAGGAAGCCGCCTACAAGGCCGCGCTCGACTACGCCAGCGCGCTGTTCGAGGAAGGCATCCGCACCCAGGTCACGATCAAGCCCGAAGCCCGCACCTTCGCCGGCGTCACGGCGGAGTGACCTCCGCACGAAAGCGCTCTAAGACCCGGGTCGGGTTCGACGTCCTGGGGAGCAKAAGCTCGTGCAGATCGCGGTTCTGACGTTCGACGGTTTCAACGAGCTGGACTCGTTCATCGCCGCGGCGATCCTCAACCGCATGAAGCCCCACGGCTGGAAGGCGCACATCACCGCGCCGACCGACGAGGTGACCTCGATGAACGGCGTGGTCGTGCGTCGCCAGAAGCCGCTGGCCTTCGCCGCCGAGGCCGACGCGGTGATCGTCGGCAGCGGCGTGAAGACGCGTGAAGTCGCCGCCGACGCCGGGCTGCTGTCCCAGATCGGCCTGGACCCGGCGCGCCAGCTGATCGCCGCCCAGTGCTCGGGCACGCTGCTGCTGGCCCGCCTGGGCCTGATCGACGGCGTCCCCGCCTGCACCGACCTGACGAGCAAGCCCTGGGTGGTCGAGGCCGGAGTCGACGTCATCGACGCGCCGTTCTTCGCCAGGGGCAATGTCGCCACGGCGGGCGGCTGCCTGGCCTCGCAGTACCTGGCCGCCTGGATGATCCTGCGCGGCGCCGGCCGCGAGGCGGCCGAGGCGGCGATCCACTATGTCGCGCCGGTGGGCGAGAAGGGCGCCTGGGTCACGCGGGCGATGGACGTGGTCGCCCCGTTCGCGGACGAGGCGATGGCCGCCGAATAGGTCCGGAGCCGTGCAATTCCCGCGGTTTCAAGCTATGAGGGAGTCGCTAGATTTCGCGGGGGCAGTCGTTCATGGAAGATCCGCCGAAGCGTTCCTTCATAACCGGCGAAATTGACGTCAAGGCCCTGATCGCCTTCGTGTTCGGCGCGATCTTCATCATCACGATCCTCGCGTTCGCGACGCTGGTGAAAGATCCCAGCTCGACCGCGATCTGGACCTATCGGGTGATCCTGGCCCTCGCCGCCGGCGGTGTCGCGGCCATCCTGCCCGGGTTCATCGACGTCAAGTACAAAAGCTTCGTCCAGGCCGGCGGCGCCATCGGCGTGTTCGTGCTGGTGCTGATGGCCTTTCCCACGCCGAGCCCGGCGCCCGAGAAGCCGGCCGCGCCCGAGAAGGCCGCCGAGGCGGCGTCGCAGGCGCCCGCTCCGGCGGCCTCCTCGCAGGAAATCGTCTGGCCGACCGAGGATCCAGACTTCGTGGCCCGCAAGTACGTCGAGCTGGTCGACAACGAGAAGTACCTGGAAGCCTACGAGCAGATCGACAAGTCGATCGGCATTCCGTGGGCCACCTTCGAGGCTACCTACAAGGCCGGTCACAAGCCCCTGGGCGCGGCGGAGGACCGGCGGCAGACCGGAGCCAAGCGCGAGATCGACCCGCCGGGCAAGGCCAAGGGCGCCTATGCGCTTATCACCTTCCAGACCAAGTTCGCCAAGGAGCCCAAGTGCCGGGAGGAGGTCGTCGAGCTGCGGGCGATGCCCGACAACAGCTGGCGCGTGGCCAAGCACGAAAGCTCGCCCCAGCTGGTCGATTGCATCGGCCTGTAGGGCCGCCGCTCAAACGGAGAGGCAGACCTCCACGCACCGCTTGGCCAGGGCTTCGGTGGCGTCGATGAAGGGCACGGTCAGGTCGGCCGCGCCCATCACCAGCGGCACCTCGGTGCAGCCGGCCACCACCACCTGGGCGCCCTTGCCGACCAGCCGGTGGGCGAGGGCGGCCATGGTCTCGCGGCTCTCCGGTCCCACGTCGCCGTGCTTGATGCGGTAGAGCAGGGCCATGAACTCGACCTGCTCGTGGTCGTCCAGGGTGACCGCCTCGATCCCCAGGTGCGAGAAGGTTCGGCGATAGAGGGCCAGGGCCCCGCCGGTGCCCAGCACGCCCACGCGTTCGGCGCCGTCCTTCTTCGCCGCCAGGCCGGCCGTCTCGATCAAGTCCACCAGCGGCAGGCCGCTGGCCCGGACCTGGTCGGCATAAGCGTGGGCGGTGTTGCAGGCGATGGCCAGCACCTGGGCGCCGGCCTCGCGCAGGCCCACGGCCATCTCGGCCAGGACAGGACCGGCCGCGTCATAGCTGTTGTTGCGGTCGGGGACCTTGGGGTTGATGTCGACCAGCACCCGCAGATGGTCCTGCTCGCGGCTGACCGGCGTGGCCGCCTGCAGCTTGGACAGGAAATCCAGGGTGGCGGCGGGCCCCATGCCGCCCAGGACGCCCAGAACCTTAGACAAGGGCGGCCTCCAGTTCGCTCTGATAGCCGAACAGGCCCTGGGCCCCGCCGGTGTGCAGGAACACCACCCGCTGTCCCTTGAACGCGCCCTTGCGGGCCTGGTCGATCAGGCCCTTCATCGCCTTGCCCGAATAGACCGGGTCCAGCAGCAGGCCTTCGGTGCGGGCCGCCAGGGTCAGGGCGTCGATCACCCCCTGGTCGACCAGCCCGTAGCCCGCGCCGACATAGTCGCAGTCGGCCACCACCATCTCGCGCTTCACGCGGCCGGCCGCGCCGATCGTCTCGGCCGTGGCGACGGCCAGGTTGAAGACGTTCTCCTCCTGCTTGGCCTTGGGCGCGCGGACGCCGAAGCCGAGGATCGGGATGTCGACGCTGAGGGCGGCGAAGCCGGCGACCAGGCCCGCATGGGTGCCGGCGCTGCCGGTGGCGGTGACCAGGCGGTCGATCTTCAGGTCCAGGGCGTCGGCCTGGACCACCAACTCGCGGGCGCAGTCGACATAGCCCAGGGCCCCGACCGTGTTCGAGCCGCCGCCGGGGATCACATACGGCTTGCCGCCGCGCTGGCGCACCGCCGCGGCCGAGGCCTCCAGTTCGGCGACCATGTCGGTCCCGCCCGGCACGAAGCGGATCGACGCGCCCATCAACCGGTCCAGCAGGACGTTGCCGTTGCCGACATAGTCGCTGGCCTTCGAGCCCGTACGCTCCTCCAGGATGATCTCGCTCTTCAGCCCGAACCGGGCGCCGGCGGCGATGGTCTGGCGCACGTGGTTGGACTGCACCGCGCCCTGGGTGACCAGGGTGTCGGCGCCTTGGGCGAGGGCCTCGCCCAGCAGGAACTCCAGCTTGCGGGTCTTGTTGCCGCCGCCGGCCAGGCCGGTGCAGTCGTCGCGCTTGACCCACAGGTCGATCCCGAGCTCGGCGCCCAGGCGGGGCAGGGGCTCGAGCGGCGTCGGCAGGTGGGCGAAACGGGCGCGGGGGAAGCGGGCCAGATGCATCGGGCGTCTCTCGGTACTGGAGGGCGGACGTTCGCCGATTCCCTACAGGCTCGGGCGCGGTCGTGCTATGGTGACGGTCAGAAAAGCACGACCCGGCGCGTTCTCCGCGCGACTGCCTCAGCCGCGCCGCGTCGCCAAGAGCCGCGTCCTCAAAAGTCGCGTGGCTGGCCGCGCTGGGGAGAGGCGCATGGCTTCGATCAGGATCATCCTCTGCGCGGCGGCGGGGCTGCTGCTGTGCGGCGCGCCGGCCGGGGCCTCGACGCTGATCATCGGCGGCGGGGCGGCCAAGGAGTGCGCCGACGCGGCGCTGGACGGGCGCTCCGACAACGCCTCGATCACCACCTGCACCCTGGCCCTGGAGACCGAGATCCTGAACTTCCGCGACCAGGCCCGCACCTACGTCAATCGCGGCGTCCTGCACCTGCGGCAGCACGATTTCGACGGGGCGATCAGCGATTTCGACCAGGCCTCGAAGATCGATCCCAGCCTGGGCGAGGCCTATGTCAATCGCGGCGCGGCCTATGTCGGGTCCAGCCGCTACGGCGAGGGCCTGGCCCAGATCGACCAGGGCCTGGCCCTGGGCGTCAAGGATCCGCAGAAGGCCTATTTCAACCGCGCCATCGCCCACGAGAACCTCGGCGACGTGAAGGCGGCCTATCTCGACTTCAGCAAGGCGGCCGAACTGGATCCCGATTGGCAGGCCCCCAAACAGGAGCTCACGCGTTTCACCGTCAAGCGGCCCTGAACGCGACGCATTGGACGCGTATCCAGGGGCCATGAAACGGAGCCCTGACGGCATGAGCACGGTTCGGACGATGATCGCGGCGACGGGGCTGGCCCTGGCCTTCGCCGCCTCGGCCTCCGCCCAGGTCGACCCGCGCGCCCAGCGCGAGCGCAACGCCTTCTACCTGCAGCAGGACACGGCCCGCCAGAACGCCCTGGCGGCCCAGCGCGAGCTGTCGGCGGCCCAGAGCCGCTACAACACCCAGCTGACTCTGCGGTCGCTGGACGAGGCGGCGCATCCGCCCACCCAGCCGACCTTGCGCACGACCCCGTCGCCGGTCCCGCCGCGCGGCGCGGGCGCCGAGGCCATGGCGTCCGACATCGAGCGGATGGAGCGGCTGACCGACGAGGCGCTGGCCGCCAGCAACGCGCGCCTGCGCAGCATCAAGCCGGCGTCCTGACGCCCTTTCCGGACAAAACCAGGAGACCAAACGCATGGAGTGGGGTGGCGGACGCCGCGAGGGCAATATCGAGGACCGTCGCGGCATGGGCCCGGTGGGGCTGGCCGGCGGCGGCATCGGGGCGGTGGTGCTGGCCGCGATCGGCTATTTCGTCTTCGGCATCAGTCCCGACACCACGATGAGCGTCGTCAACGGCGCTCAGCAGCCCGCCGCCCAGGAGGGCGCGCGCGGTTCGGTGAGCGATCGCGAAGGCCAGTTCATCGACGTGATCGAGACCTCCAACACCGACGTCTGGGGTCCGCTGCTGGCCAAGCACGGCGTCACCTATCGACCGCCCGCGGCGGTGGTGCTGTACACCCAGGCCACCGGCACCGGCTGCGGCACGGGCCAATCGGCCATGGGCCCGTTCTATTGCCCGGCCGACAACAAGGTCTATCTGGACACCAGCTTCTGGAGCGAACTGGAGACCCGGTTCGGGGCCAAGGGCGAGTTCGCCCGCGCCTATGTGATCAGCCACGAGATCGGCCACCACATCCAGAGCCTGACCGGCGCGGCCGACGAGGCCCGGCGGCTGGGCGCGCGCGGGGCCGAGAGCGGCTCGGTGCGCCTGGAGCTGCAGGCCGACTGCTACGCCGGCGTCTGGGCCCGCCACGCGCCCGAGGCCTCGAACGGCGGCATCCAGATCACCAAGGCCGACATCCAGGACGGCCTGGGCGCGGCCTCGGCGGTCGGCGACGACGCCATCCAGGAACAGGCCCAGGGCCGCGTCATGCCCGACAGCTTCACCCACGGCACCAGCGCCCAGCGCATGCGCTGGTTCGGCAAGGGCTACGACGCCGGCGATCCCGGCGCCTGCGACACGTTCGGGGCGCGGACGCTCTAGCCGCCCGCCCATCTCTAATCGCTTGATCGGGCGGCGCGTTCGATCAGGTCGGCGATCGCCTGCGGGTGCGAGATCATCGAGACGTGGCTGGACGGCAGCTCGATGGTCGTCGCCTTCATCCGCTGGGCCAGGAACGGCTCCAGGTCCGGCGCGATGGTCTCGTCATGGGCCGAGACGGCGTAATAGCTGGGCTTGTCGCGCCAGGCCGCGACCGTGGTCTTGCCGGCGAACAGGGTCGAGGCGATCGGTTGCTGGGCGGCGTACAGCGCTCGCGCCCGGGCGGCGGGCACGTCGCCCGCGAAGTGCTTGAGGAAGGCGTCTTCGGTCAGCCGCGAATAGCCGTCGGCCGCCACCACCCCGGCGCGGGCCGGCGTGGTCGGGTAGCGCGCGGCCAGGGTGGCGACGGTCTCGCCCGCGTCGGGCGCGTGGGCGGCCACATAGACCAGGGCCGTGACCTTGGGGTCGAGGCCCGCCTCGGTGATGACCACCCCGCCCCAGGAATGGCCGACCAGCACGGTCGGGCCGTTCTGCAGGGCCAGGGCGCGGCGCGTGGCGGCGACGTCATCGACCAGCGAGGTCAGGGGGTTCTGGACGGCCGTGACGTTGTACCCGGCCGCCTGCAGGCGAAAAACGACGTCGGTCCAGCATGAACCGTCGGCCCAGGCGCCGTGGACCAGCACCACGTTGCGGACAGGTGCGCGGGCCAAGGCGCGGGTCGCGCCGACGGTGGCGACGGCCGCTCCGAGCACGGCGCGACGAGTGGCGGCTGAGCCGCCTTCGGGCTTTGAGGGCATGTGGGATCCTCCAGGTGATGGAGCCTAGCACGCCGCCCGAGCGGGTGGAGGCGAACCCTACGCCKCCGATCCGAACGGCGGGCGATTGCTCAGATATTCGGCCGGGTTCACCGCCGTCGGGGGCGCGATTGAGCTGGAGGCCCGTGACGTCCTGGCGGCGCTGGACCGGCTGGAGGCGGCGCTCGACCGGTCGTCGATCCTGGAGCGGAGTCGGCGCATCCTGGACGCCGCCGCGCTCAACGCACTCGCCCTTGACCCGCGCGTCAGTCGGTCTAGGGTCGCCCCGTTCACCGGGGGGCCGCTTCGCGCGGCTGAGATTGGGCTTGGCCCTGACCCGTCGAACCTGATCCGGGTCATGCCGGCGAAGGGAGGGAACGCGGTCGGAACGCTGAAACCCCGTCCGTAAACCGACTTAAGCGCGACACGTCCGGGTCTCCTTGAAGCTGAAGGAGCGCCCGAAATGAACATCCAGTCCACCATCAAGGCCGTGGCCGAGACCCTGTCGACGGGGCCGATCCCCGGCTCGCGCAAGGTCTATCAGGCCGGCGAACTGTTCCCCGACATCCGCGTGCCGTTCCGCGAGGTGGCCGTCCACCCGTCGGCCAACGAGCCGCCGGTGACGATCTACGATCCGTCCGGTCCCTACAGCGATCCGTCGGTGGCCATCGACATCGAGAAGGGCCTGCCGCGCTCGCGCGAGGCCTGGGTCGTGGCGCGCGGCGACGTCGAGCTGGTCACCGATCCCCGCCAGGTGAAGCCCGAGGACAACGGCTTCGCCGCCGGCAAGCACCTGGCGCCGGAATTCCCCGACGCCTCGCGCAAGATCTACCGCTCCAAGCCCGGCAAGCTGGTCACCCAGCTGGAATACGCCCGGGCCGGGATCATCACCGCCGAGATGGAATATGTCGCCATCCGCGAGAACCTGCGCCGCGAGCAGACGCGGCCCTGCGTGCGCGACGGCGAGGACTTCGGCGCCTCGATCCCCGACTTCGTGACGCCCGAGTTCGTCCGCCAGGAAGTGGCGCGCGGCCGGGCCATCATCCCGGCCAACATCAACCACGGCGAGCTGGAGCCGATGGCGATCGGCCGCAACTTCCTGGTCAAGATCAACGCCAACATCGGCAACTCCGCCGTGCTGGGCACGGTGGCCGACGAGGTCGACAAGCTGGTCTGGGCCACGCGCTGGGGCGCCGATACGGTCATGGACCTGTCCACCGGCCGCAACATCCACAACATCCGCGACTGGATCATCCGCAACAGCAGCGTTCCGATCGGCACGGTGCCGATCTATCAAGCGCTGGAGAAGGTCAACGGCGTGGCCGAGGACCTGAACTGGGAGGTCTTCCGCGACACCCTGATCGAGCAGTGCGAGCAGGGCGTCGACTATTTCACGATCCACGCGGGCGTGCGGCTTCCCTTCGTGCCGATGACGGCCAAGCGCGTGACCGGCATCGTCTCGCGCGGCGGCTCGATCATGGCCAAGTGGTGCCTGGCGCACCACAAGGAGAACTTCCTCTACGAGCGGTTCGAGGACATCTGCGAGATCATGCGCGCCTACGACGTGTCGTTCTCGCTGGGCGACGGCCTGCGTCCGGGMTCGACCGCCGACGCCAACGACGAGGCCCAGTTCAGCGAACTGCGCACCCTGGGCGAGCTGACCAAGGTGGCCTGGAACCATGGAGTCCAGGTGATGATCGAGGGGCCCGGCCACGTGGCCATGCACAAGATCAAGGCCAACATGGACGAGCAGCTGAAGCACTGCCACGAGGCCCCGTTCTACACCCTCGGCCCGTTGACCACCGACATCGCGCCTGGCTACGACCACATCACCTCGGCGATCGGYGCGGCSAWKATCGGCTGGWTYGGCACGGCCATGCTSTGCTACGTCACGCCCAAGGAACACCTGGGCCTGCCGGACCGCGACGACGTCAAGACCGGCGTCATCACCTACAAGCTGGCCGCCCACGCCGCCGACCTGGCCAAGGGCCATCCCGGCGCGGCCATGTGGGACGACGCCATCAGCCGGGCGCGGTTCGAGTTCCGCTGGGAGGACCAGTTCAACCTGGGCCTCGATCCGGAGACGGCCCGCAAGTTCCACGACGAGACCCTGCCCAAGGAGGCGCACAAGACCGCGCACTTCTGCTCGATGTGCGGCCCCAAGTTCTGCTCGATGAAGATCAGCCAGGAGGTCCGCGATTTCGCGGCCGGCAAGGCGCCGAACAACGCCGAGCTGGGCATGGCCGAGATGAGCGAGAAGTTCCGCGAGCAGGGGTCTGAGATCTATCTGAAGACGGAGTAGCCGGAATGGGGGACACACGCTCGCGGTAGAGGTCTTGCCAGGTCGGCCAGGGCGTGTGAGCGAGTGTGTGTCCCCGCCTTCGGGCGTGAACGGAGAACCCGAGCGTGCTGTCCCTGATCCTGGCCGCGACCCTGCAGGCCGCCGCGCCGACCGCCATGGCCGATCCGCTAGGCCCCGCCCGCATCGGCGACCTGCAGTGCTATCGGCCCGATCCGGTGCGTAAGACCTGCCGGTCGATGGCCGGCTACGCCTTCGCGGCCGACGGCAAGATCACGAACAGGGCCGAGGTGCTGCTGCAGGACTCGCCGCCGGTGACTATGACCACGGTCACGCCGGTGACGGTGAGGGACGGGGCGGTCTGCGGGCCGATCTCGGGGATCGACAAGGCCCAGATCGCCTTCCGCGGCCGCCGCGTCCCGGAGGCGGACGCGGTCTCGATCCGCGCCCAGATCCAGGAGTCGATGGCCTCGGTCCTGGGCCAGGAGGTCTGCACCACCTATCGCCGCAGCGGCGACTGGTGGATCGCCGAGGTCAAGCTGAACGGCGTGGCGCGGCCGGACATGGGCGACACCCTGATGTGGGTGCCGGCCGCCGCCGGCTACACGGTCCAGCCCTAGCTGCTGGCGAACCGGGCGCGCATCGCCTCGTCCTTCTGCTCGCGCCAGTAGAAGTACAGCAGCACGGCCATGGCGCCCGACAGGGTGTGCCACAACAGGCCGTGCGGCTGGAACTTGCTGGTCGCGCTGCACATCGGTCCGCCGGTCTGCGACAGGATCTGGAACATGGTGGCCAGGCCGAAACAGCCCGCGCCGACCCACCAGAAGATCGTCGCGCGCTTGGACCAGCCGTCGTCCCAGTCGGCCTTGACCTGGTTCTTCCAGGCCGTCCAGCAGCCCAGGCGGACCATGTCGTAAATCTGCAGCGCCAGTTCGGTCAGGAAGTAGAGGCCGACCAGCGAGGCGATCAGCTTCATCGAGATCAGGTGCACGTCGTCCAGGATGCGGCTCAGCATGGTGAAGAGGATCACCAGCACCGCATAGGCGCAGTAGAAGAACACCCCGATGTTGAACCGCCGCCTGACCGTGATGACCGGCAGGAACGAGGCGAAGACGTACATCGACATGCCGTCGAACCAACTGACCGTGCTGGACAGCGAGGCGTGGAACCACATGCTGCCCAGCCCCAGGAACAGCACGGCGAAGACCCACACCTCGGGGACCCAGCTGTCGGAACTGTAGAAGACGTTCCTGACGTCGGACTCGCCTTCCAGGGCCTTCTTGCGGTCCCAGCGGATGAAGAACACCACGGCCAGCGAGGTGAACAGCGCGTAGTAGTTGCTGTTGGTGTTGATCGGCTGGCGAATGCCCGGCGCGCCGTGGGCGACCTGGTCGACGTCGAAATGCTCGCAATAGCAGCTGTCGGGATGGTCCACGTCGGGCGTGGTGGTGCCCTCGATGAAGGGAATGACCTGTACGCCCGCCGCATTGATGTTGGTGCAGGAGTCCGGGTGGGCCGGCCAGCCCGCCAGCGCGAAGATGTAGAACGGGATMAGGACCAGCAGCGCGCCGCCGCCCCACACGAAGAAACCTCTGATCGGCGCCATGGCCTGCCTCCGGGTTCTCGACCGTGGAGCGTCCGTCGTAAGGCGACGCTCCGATCGGTTGAGGAGAATGACACGGTCGCGCTTAAGTGCAATGACGTTGGTCGGCGATCCGACCGAAGGGCGATCGTGGTCCGATCCGGAGCGAAGGCGCGGGCGGCGACGATTTTTCCGGCGTCATGTCGGAACGCCGCGCCGTCGCGCGTCCTTTGGGAGGCAAGCAACCCAGGGAGGACGTCATGTCCTATGTCGATGGTTTCGTGATCGCGGTCCCCAAGGACAAGGTCGAGGACTACAAGGCGATGGCCCGGCTCGGGGGCGAGGTCTGGATGGAGTTCGGCGCGCTGTCCTACGTCGAATGCCTGGCCGACGACGTGCCCTACGGCGAACTCACCTCGTTCCCGCGCGCCGTCCAGGCCAAGGACGACGAGATCGTGGTGTTCTCGTGGATCACCTACAAGGACAAGGCCTCGCGCGACGAGATCATGGCCAAGGTCATGGCCGATCCGCGCCTGAAGCAGGACCCCAAGGACATGCCCTTCGACGCCAAGCGCATGATCTTCGGCGGGTTCGCGCCGTTCCTGGAACATTGAAAACCCTCTCCCATGGGAGAGGGAGGGGCCCAGGCGAAGCTTGGGAGGGTGAGGGCGTAAGACGTCAGCCGGCGCGCCGGCAGGGCGTTTGCATGACGAGCGGGTGAGGGCGTAACCCCTCACCCTCCCACCGCTACGCGGCGGGTCCCTCCCTCTCCCTCAGGGAGAGGGTTTCACCCTCAATAGAAGAACCGCTCCTCGGCGATCTTGCCGTCGCGGATCGTATAGAGGCCGACCTCGTCCAGGGTTGTGCGCTCGCCCGTGGCCTTGGGCGTCACGTCCATCTTGAAGCCGACCACGAACTGGTCGCCGTTGACGAACGGGCCGGTGATCGTGAAGCCGTGGACCTCGTTGTTGGCGGCCCACCATTCGCCCTTGCCGCGCACGGCGGCCTTGCCGGCGATGCGGGCCATGTCGCCTGGCATGGCCTCGATGCTGACGACGTCGTCGGCCCAGTATTTCTCGCCGGATTCGTCGAACTTGCCTTGCTTGCACAGGGCGACGAGGTCGTCGGCGATCTCTTGAACGGTCATGATGGTGCTCCGGGGTGAGGGCGTTTGCGGCGGGACCATCGACCCACGCGGCGGCCCGCGCAATCGCGGCGGCGCCGGTTGATGACAGGGGGTGTCAGCAGACAGCCGGCGGGCTTTCGGTCTAGCCTCGCGCCATGACTCGCACGCCCTTTTCCGGCTTCGCCGCCGCCGACCTGGCCTTCCTGACCGGCCTGGCCGCCCACAATGACCGCGAGTGGTTCACCGCCCACCGCGCCGTCTATGACGACCGCCTGAAGCCCACCCTGTCCGCCCTGATCGACGCCCTGAACGGGGCGCTGGCGGCGCGCGACCTGCCGCTGGCGGGCGATCCGAAGAAGAGCGTGTTCCGCATCCACCGCGACGTGCGCTTCTCCAAGGACAAGCGGCCCTACAAGACCCACGTCTCGGCCACCCTGACCCGCGACGGCCAGAAGCTGTCGCCGGGCTTGGTCTATGTGCACATCGAGCCCGAGGGCGGGCCGGCGCCGGCCTTCGATCCCGAGACCATCGACCCGCTGGACCCCTCGACCCTGCCGTCGGCCCAGGAGGAGCAGGCGGGCTACGCCGGGAACGGGCCGTTCGCGGCGGCGGGCTTCTACCTGTCGGAACGCCCGCACATCGACGCCTTCCGCCGGGCCATTGTCGCCGATCCGAAGGCCTGGCTGGCGGTCGAGAAGCATCTGGCCGCCAAGGGGCTGCCGCTGGAGCCCGGCGAGCCGACCAAGCGCATGCCCAAGGGCTTCGAGGACCATGCGGGCATGACGCTGGAGGCGGGCCTGAAGCGCACGCGCTGGCTGGTCCGCCGGCCGTTCACTGGAGCCGAGATCGGCGACGACGAATTGCCCGAGCTGATCGCCGACTTCGTGGCCGACGCCCGGCCGCTGCTGGCGTTCGGTTGGAAGGCCCTGCACGGCGTGAGGACGGATTAGGCGGGTTCGGCCCGGAAGCGACGCCGCGTCGGCTGGGCGGCCGCCTGGCGTCCGGCCAGGCGCGCTATGCCGCGGAAGCGCGGGCAGTCCATCAGGCTGGGCGCGGTGCAGGCCACGGCGTGCAGCAGGCCGTCGCGCAGGCGGGCCAGGTCGTCGATGCGCCGGTCCAGCTCAGCGGCCTTGGCCCGCAGCTGGCCCTTGTCGATGGCCGGGCCGTCGCTGAGCATCACCGCGATCTCGTCCAGCGAGAAGCCGGAGGCCCGGCCCAGGGCGATCAGCGACAGGCGCTCCACCGTCGAGGGGGCGAACAATCGCTTCAGGCCATGGCGGCCGGTCGAGACGATCAGGCCCTTCTCTTCGTAGTATCGCAGGGCCGAGGCCCGCACGCCGGTCCGGCGCGCCAGTTCGGCGATGTCGATATCGAACATGCTTGACCTCAAGTCGGCTTGAACTTGCAGGATGCGTCCACGACCTCGAAACCGCAACGATCGGAAGACCCGCATGACCGCTCAAAATCCGCCCGGAACGATGACCGCCGAATTCTGGAACGCCGAGGGCGGCGAGGTCTGGGTGCGCCAGCAGGACCTGCTGGACCGCCTGAACGCCCCCATCGGCGAGGCCGTGGTCGCCCGGGCCGATCCGGGGCCGGGCCGGCGGGCGCTGGATGTCGGCTGCGGGGCGGGGGCCACCACCCTGGACATGGCCCGTCGCCTGGGCCCGGACGGGTGCTGCGTCGGGGTGGACGTCTCGGGCCCGCTGCTGGACCTGGCGCGCGAGCGGGCTCGGGGCGAGACCTTCGGCCGGGCGGAATTCGTCCAGGCCGACGCCCAGGACCACGCCTTCGCGCCGGGCGCGTTCGACGTGATCCTGTCGCGGTTCGGGGTGATGTTCTTCACCGACCCGGACGCGGCCTTCGCCAACCTGCGGCGGGCGCTGAAGCCCGGCGGCGCGCTGGTCTTCGCCTGCTGGCGGGGCCCGGCCGACAATCCGCTGTCCCAGGTCCCGCTGGAGGCGGCCGCGCCCCTGCTGTCGCAACCGCTTCCGCCGCCGCGTGAAGGTCCGGGCCGTTTCGCCTTCGCCGACCCGGCCCATGTCCGGGGTATCCTGGCGCGCAGCGGCTGGCGCGACGTCGAGATCGCGCCTCTGGACGCGCCCATGCCCGCCAGCCTCGACGAGATGATGGCCCTGAGCCTGGAGCTGGGGCCGCTGGGCCAGATCCTGCGCCGCGAGGACGCGGCGACCCGGGCCAAGGTCACCGAGGCGGTGGCCGCCCGCCTGCGCCAGGAGATGCGCGACGGCGTCGTGCCGCTGAGCGCGGCCTGCTGGCTGGTGACGGCGAAGGGGTAGGGCCTTAGTCCTTGCGGGCCTTGGCCTTGTCGCCCGTATAGACGTCCACGGCCTGCTTGGCGCCGCCCGCCTTCAACTTGCGGATATAGGCCAGCTCGGCCTTGGCGCCGCCGTGGTCGGGCTCCAGTTCCAGCGACTTCAGATAGGCGGCCTCGGCCTCGTCCAGGCGGTTGAGCTCGGTCAGGCAGAAGCCCCGGCTGCGCTCGATCCGCGCCTCGCCGTCGGGATTGGCCAGGTTGTCCAGCAGGTCCATCGGCGGCCGGGCGTCGTAGAAGGCCAGGGCCTCGGCGAAGCGGTGCTGCAGGATCAAGGCCGAGCCCTTCTCGGTGACCAGCATCAGGTTGTCGGGCTGGAAGCCCAGGCCGCGATCCAGCCAGACCAGGGCCTCCTCGGGCTGGCGATGCTCCACCGCCAGGGTGCCCAGCAGGAAGGCGGCCGTGCCATAGGTGTTGAACACCGCGACCACCTGGCTCGGCCCCTGGCCCGCTTTGCCGGCGGCGCCCGCCGCGGCCACCGTGGCGATGAGGGCGGCTTGGGAGTCGTTGACGCGGATCGTGGTCACGCCGGGCTGGCGGTCGACCACCGGCCAGCGGGCCGGCGCGTTGGCCACTACCTTTTGCAAGTCCGCGACCATCGGCTCCAGCTCGGCGAAGGAGGTCACGTGCAGGGCCTTCTCGACCACCTTGCGGTCCTTGGCCTCCTGCTTGACGAACGCCTTCTGGTCCACGGCCGGCGGCGAAGCGGCGGCCTGCGCCAGCGCTTGAGCTAGGACCGGGGCCGGCAGGGCGGCCGACGACAGAAGGGCGGCGGCGATGATCGCCTTCAAGGTGGTCACGCGCATGCGTCGTCTCCAGCGAAGCTTGTCACGACATTGAAGTACAGTTGTAATAAGTCAAGCCTTTACGATCGGTCGGCCGGTGACGGCGAAGGGGCAGGGGGCTAGTCCTCTCCTTGACCCCGAAGAAGTCGCGCCCTTCGCGAAAGGAAAGAGCCGTATGCCCTTTAGCGAAAACCGCGGCGTGCTGAACGACGAGCAGGTCCAGGACTTCATGGAGCGGGGCTTTGTCCGCCTGGACGAGGCCTTTCCTCGCGCGCTCGCCGACGAAGCGCGCGACATCCTCTGGCGGGACACGGGCTGCGATCCCGCTGACCCGACGACGTGGACCAAGCCGGTCGTCCGCCTGGGGATGTACAGCCAGCGGCCCTTGGTGGAGGCCGCGAACACCGGGGTCCTTCGCGCGGCCTTCGATCAGCTGGTGGGCGCGGGGCGCTGGCTGCCGTGCGGGGCGATGGGCACGTTTCCCGTCCGCTTCCCTTCGGCCGAGGACACGGGCGATACGGGCTGGCACGTGGACGCCAGTTTCGGCTGGGAGGAGCCGGATTTCATGGACTGGCGCGTGAACGTCAGCTCGAAGGGGCGGGCGTTGCTGATGCTGTTCCTGTTCTCCGACGTCGGTCCCGATGACGCGCCCACGCGCATCGCGGCGGGCTCCCATCGCCCCGTGGCGCGCGGGCTCGCCAAGGCGGGCGAGGCCGGGATGACGCTCAGACAGCTGGTCCCGGTGATCGAGGCCGTCGATCCTCGCCCGGACGTCCTGGCGACCGGCGCGGCCGGGACGGTCTATCTCTGCCATCCGTTCCTGGTCCACGCGGCCCAGCCGCACCTCGGCCGCCTGCCGCGCTTCATGGCCCAGCCGCCGTTGCTGCCCAGGCTGGACCTGCCGCTGGAGCGCGACGACGGCGCCTATTCCGTCGTCGAGCGGGCGACACGGCGGGCCCTGGGCTTGGCGGAATAGGCGGGCGGGGAACGGTGGACGGCCCGAGGGCATTCCACCGCCATGCTCGCGCTCATCCTCGACCTCTGCAACATCCTCGGCGGCTTCCTGTTGGCGATCGGCCTGCTGGCCCTGATCCCCAACGCCGGCGACAACCTGGCGCGGTTCGCCGAGCGGCTGGGGCCGTTCCGCTGGATCGTCGGGGTGATCGCCCTGGTCTGTGGCGGCTTCTTCCTGATCGTCCACCTGGTCAGCGGGCCGCGCGTCTTCCACTTCGAGATCGTGGGGATCGCGGTGGGCGTGCTGCTGCTGTGGGACCGGCTGCGGGCCKGGCGGTTGGCCAATCGCGACCTGCCGGCCAGCGGGACGCAGGGGCCGGGCCTGGTGCTGGCGGTGTTCGGGATCATCGCCATGATCGTGGGGCTGCAGGGACTCTTCACCCCCRATTGACCACGCCGACGCTTCTCAATCGGCCGTTAAGGCGGCGGGCGCAGAGTCCTTCGCAACCCGCCAGCAGGGCGGGATCAGGGAAGACCGTCATGTCCTCGACCGTGACATCCAGCTTTCGCCGCGGCCACGACCATTTCGAGCCGCAGGACACCGATCCCCAGACCCAGCGCCGCCTGCGCGGCCAGCTGGAGCAGATCGACTACACGGCCTTCGCCTCCAACACCGCCGTGATCTCGCAGGTGGTCGGCAAGAGCGACGCCGGCAAGTTCCAGCGCCTGGCGGTGGCCGCGGCCATGGCCCGGGCCCGCTGGGTGGCCGAAGCCGTGGCCATGACCGAGGGCGGATCGGCGATCTCGCCCGACCAGACGGCGCGCCTGGCGACCCTGCGCGCCGCCTACGAGGAACTGGCCGAGGTCTACGAGGCCATGCGGCGCATGGTGGAGCGAGGCTACCTGACCTACAGCAATCCGATGGTCACAGAGGGCGGCAACGTGGTGGCGCGCTAAGGCCGCGCCCGGAGGCTCGCGCCCCCAGGCGGGCCTTGCCGTCAGCGCGAGCCGAACACCAGTTTCCAGCTCACGCCGGGCGGCGCGAAATAGCGGTACTGCAGGTAGTTCGAGCCGGAGACCGGAGTGACCTGGTTGTTGACCAGGCGCGTCCAGTTGGAGCCGGTGAACGAATATTCCGCATAGGTCGCGCCCGGGTCGCCCTGGCCCAGGGACAGCAGCAGCACGGCCGAGCCGGTGTACAGCGTGCCTTCGCCGCCGCCGGACACCGCCGGGCCGATCTGGAATTGCCAGTTGACGCCCGCATTGGCCGCTTCCGCGCCCAGGCTGGCGGCGACGTCTTCGTTGCTCATCTGCAGTCCTCCGACGTCCGGCTCCACGATTGGAACCGGAGCGGAGGGACCTTGGTGCCCTACCGTMGCGAGTTCAATACAAAAAGTTGTATTTCTGAGTCGCTCAATCCTTGATCGCATCGCCGCGATGGAGCGGATCGGGCAGGGGATCGCCGGCCTTCACGAACTGCAGCGACACCGAATTGATGCAGTAGCGCAGCCGCGTCGGGGCGGGGCCGTCGGGGAAGACGTGGCCCTGGTGGCTGTCGCAGCGCGCGCAGCGGGTCTCGATGCGGAGCATGCCGTACGAGGTGTCGCGCACCTCCTTGACGTGCGCCTCGTCGAACGGGGCGTAGAAGCTGGGCCAGCCCGTGCCGCTCTCGAACTTGGTGCGGTACTCGAACAAGGGCAGGCCGCACTCGCGGCAGCAATAGACGCCGGGGCTCTTCTCGCCCAGCAGGCCGCCGCAGAACGGGGCCTCGGTGCCGTGATGCAGCAGGACGCGGGCTTCCTCGGCCGTCAGGTCGGCCTCGAGGCGCAGGCGCTCGGGCTCGGTCGGCGGGGTCAGGTCGAAACCGGTCGCGGAGAGATGGGCTGTGTCGGTCATGACCGGCAATATGGGCGCTCGAAGCCTTTTGCGGTAGGGGGCGCGCGCCTGCTGACAAGAGGCGGGGCGACGGCGCATAAGGTCGGTTCCAAACCGCCGAAAGGACCCCGCCATGACCGTCGCCGTCGCTTTCCTGCAACCGGGCTGGGCCGACTGGGAGGCCGGGTCGGTGCTGTCCTACCTGCGCGAATACTGCGGGGTGCAGGTCGAGATCGCCACGCCGGACGGCGAGCCGCAGACCTCGATCGGCGGGGTGCTGGCGGCCTCGGACTACAAGTTCACCGACCCGGTGCTGTCGGACGCCGACGTCTTCCTGCTGATCGGCTCGGACGCCTGGCCCGGTTATCGCGACGAGGCCTTCGACGGCCTGCTGCGCCAGGTCCATGCCGACGGCAAGATCGTGGGCGCGATCTGCGGCGCGACGGTCGCCGTGGCCCGCGCCGGCCTGCTGGCGGGCAAGGCCCACACCTCGAATGGGGCCGAATGGCTGGCCGGCCATGCGCCGGACTATGCGGGGATCGAGGGCTATGTCGACACGCCCAAGGCGGTGACCGACGGCAGGATCGTCACGGCCTCGGGCCTGGCCCCGGTCACCTTCAGCGCCGCGATCGGCCGCCTGGTCGCGCCGGAAGCCGGTGACAAACACGACGAATACCTGGCGCTGTTCGCGCGGGAGTTCGCGGCCTAGATTTGATCCGCTCATCCCGGCGTTCGCCGGGATGAGCGGAGTTTGGGGTTATTTCAGCGCCGCCGCCCCGGCGCGAGCCACCTGGCCGTCCTGGGCGCCGGAGCCGCCCGAGACGCCGACGGCGCCGGCGATCTTGCCGTCGACGATCAGCAGCTCGCCGCCCTCGACGGCCAGGGCGCCGGTGAAGATCGAATTGAGCGTGCCGCCCTTCACCGCCTCCTGGAAGTAGGAGGTGGGACGGCGGAAGCTGGCGCTGGTCTCGGCCTTGCGGCGGGCCACGTCGTTGGAGCCGTACTGCGTGCCGTCCATTTTCTCGCTCATCACCAGGGCGCCGTTGGGCTCGACCACCACGATCACCATCGTCCAGCCCTGCTTGCGGGCCTCGGCCTCGGCGGCGGCGACCACGGTCTTGGCCTCGGCCAGGGTGATCGTGCGGCCGTACTGCGGGGTCGGGGTCGGGGTCGGGGCGGGGGCAGGGGCGGGGGCGGGGGCCGTCTGGGCCAACACCGGCCCGGCGGTCAGGACGGCGGCCAGGGTCAGCAAGGCGAAGGCGGGACGGAGCATCGACGGTTTCCTCTCAAGCGGCGCGGACGGGCGCTGGAACCTTGCGCGCCGCCCGTCGCTCATCGTTACGGTCTCTCGCGGAAACCGGTGTCATGAACAATGTCACGCTGCGGCGCCGTTGCAAACCTCTGGCGGCCTGCTAGTGCCTGTCCAACGAGACAATTAGAAACGCGTAGGGAAGACCCGGATGTTCAAGAAGCTGCTGATCGCCAACCGGGGCGAAATCGCGGTCCGCGTGATCAAGACCTGCCGCCGCTTGGGCATCAAGACCGTGGTCGTCTATTCCGACGCCGACGCCGACAGCCTGGCCGTCGAGATGGCCGACGAGACCGTGCACATCGGCCCCGCGCCCGCCGCCCAGTCGTATCTGGTGGCCGACAAGATCATCGCGGCCTGCAAGCAGACCGGCGCGGAAGCCGTGCATCCGGGTTTCGGCTTCCTGTCCGAGAACGCCGGCTTCGCCCAGCGCTGCGCCGACGAGGGGGTGGTGTTCATCGGTCCCAATCCCGGCGCCATCCAGGCCATGGGCGACAAGATCGAGAGCAAGAAGTTCGCCCAGGCCGCCGGCGTCTCCTGCGTGCCCGGCCACATCGGCGAGATCGACGACACCGCCCACGCCGTGAAGATCTCCGAGCAGATCGGCTATCCGGTCATGATCAAGGCCAGCGCCGGCGGCGGCGGCAAGGGCATCCGCGTGGCCTGGAGCCGGCAGGACGTCGAGGAGGGCTTCCCGGCCGTCCGCGCCGAGGCCAAGGCCAGCTTCGGCGACGACCGCATCTTCATCGAGAAGTTCATCGAAAGCCCGCGCCACATCGAGATCCAGGTGCTGGGCGACAAGCACGGCAACGTCGTCCACCTGTTCGAGCGCGAATGCTCGATCCAGCGCCGCAACCAGAAGGTCATCGAGGAAGCCCCGTCGCCGCTGCTGGACGAGGCGACCCGCGCGGCCATGGGCGCCCAGGCCGTGGCGCTGGCCAAGGCCGTGAACTACGACAGCGCCGGCACGGTCGAGTTCGTGGCCGGCCAGGACAAGAGCTTCTTCTTCCTGGAGATGAACACCCGTCTGCAGGTCGAGCACCCGGTCACCGAACTGATCACCGGCCTGGACCTGGTGGAGCAGATGATCCGCTCGGCCTGGGGCGAGACGCTGGCCTTCAAGCAGGACGACCTGAAGATCAACGGCTGGGCCATCGAGAGCCGCATCTACGCCGAGGACCCGTACCGCAAGTTCCTGCCCAGCATCGGCCGCCTGGTCCGCTACGACCCGCCGACCGAGGGCCAACAGGACGGCTACACCGTCCGCAACGACGCCGGCGTCCGCGAGGGCGACGAGATCTCGATGTACTACGACCCGATGATCTCCAAGCTCTGCACCTGGGCCCCGACACGCCTGGAGGCGATCGACGGCATGGGCCGGGCGCTGGAGGACTTCCACATCGAGGGCCTGGGCCAGAACATCCCGTTCCTGGCCGCGGTGATGGACCAGGAGCGCTACCGCTCGGGCAAGATCTCGACCAACTACATCAAGGACGAGTTCGCCGACGGCTTCAAAGGCGTGGACCCCACGCCCGCGCAGGTCGACCTGCTGACCGCCGTGGGCGCGGCCATGCAGCGGGTCTACGCCGCCCGGTCCAGGACGACCGACGCCGGGCTGAGCAATCCGATCCGCACTGAATGGGTCGTGGCCGTCGGCAAGGCCAAGCGCCGGGTCAAGCTGTCGGGCGGCTATCCGCTGGACGACGGTCCGCTGAAGGTCGACCTGCTCGACGAAGGCCGGACCCTGGTGCTGGAGATCGTCGACTGGCGTCCGGGCAAGCCGGTGTTCCTGGGCAAGCTGGACGGCAAGGCCTTCACCGTTCAGGTCACGCCGGCCGCCGAGGGCTTCACGATCCGCCACCGCGCGGCCAAGACCAAGGTGCTGGTCCTGACCCCGCGCTCGGCCGAGCTGCACGACAAGCTGCCCGAGAAGCAGGCCGCCGACACCTCCAAGCTGGTGCTCTCGCCGATGCCGGGCCTGGTGGTCAGCATGGATGTTGTCACCGGCCAGCAGGTCCGCGAGGGCGAGGTGGTCTGCGTGCTGGAGGCCATGAAGATGCAGAACATCATCCGCGCCGAGCGCGACGGCGTGGTCAAGGCCGTCAACGCCAAGGGCGGGGACCCGGTGGCCGCCGACGAGGTGCTGGTCGAGTTCGCCTAGACGTGGTTTCGTCGCCCCAAGGTAGAGCTTGGGGGATTCGATGACGTTCGTGCAGAAGCTGTTCTCGTTCCAGGGCCGCCTGCGTCGTCGCGACTACTGGCTGTGCAACCTGGCGCTGGGCGTGGCGATCGCGGTGATCGCCGGGCCGCTGGTCGTCGCCTTGAACATCCAGCCCGACGATCCGCGCTTCCAGGCGGCGACCATGGTCTTCCTGTGGCCGTCGATCGCCATCCTGGTGAAGCGCATCCACGACCGCGACAAGACCGGCTGGATGGCGGCGAACTACTGGGTCCCGTCCCTGGTCTCAATGGGGTTGAGCTTCCTCTCCGATCCCGAGTTCGCCATGTGGAAGGTATTCGTCGACATCGGAACCGGCATGGTCGGGCTATGGTACCTGGTCGAGTTCGGCTTCATGGACGGCACCCAGGGCAAGAACGCCTACGGCCCGTCGCCCAAGGGCGTGGAGGCGACCGAGAAAGTGGCCGAGGTCTTCTCCTAGCAGAGGCCTTCCGCTGAAACGCGGCGCGGCCTAGGTTCGGCGTATCGGAGTCGCTGGGGCCGGACGGAATGAACGATCGCGCGGAATGGTGGGACCTGTTCCTGTCGGCCTCGGGCCGGACCGCGCGCGGGCCGTTCCTGATGGCGTCGGCGGCGCTGTTCGGGTTCGCGGTCGTCTACGAGGCGGTGGCCGGTACGGTCATTCACGTGCTGACCGGCTGGCTGGTCTATCCGCCGCTGCTGTTCTTCGCCACCTGCGTGCTGTCCAAGCGATTGCATGATCGGGGACGATCGGGCTGGTGGGCGGCCCTGGTCCTGCTGTCGCTGATCGCGATCTGGCCGACGCCCAAGCACTTCCTGGATTTCCTGTTCGCCGGCGTCGTCGTGTGGTCGATCGTCGAGCTGGGCGTGATGCCGGGCGAGCAGGGGGCCAATCGCTATGGACCGAACCCGCTGAAGCCGGCCGCTGCGGTCTAGACCACCTATATCCCGCTCATCCCGGCGAATGCCGGGACCCAGATGGAATAGCTTTGAGGCTGACGCCAAAAGCGCTGAGTCCCTCCAGTCATCCACACCGCCATGGGATCTGGGTCCCGGCATTCGCCGGGATGAGCGGATAAAGGTCTAGACCGGCGCCTCGGCGGTCTCGATCGGCCCGAACACCCGCTGGAACGACGCGCGCAGCGCCTCGTCGGCCTCGTCCATCGTCACCGGCAGGCCCAGGTCCACCAGGCTGGTGACGCCGTGCTCGGTCTGGCCGCAGGGCACGATCCCGGAGAAATGCTCCAGGTCCGGCTCCACGTTCAGGCTGATCCCGTGGAAGCTGACCCATTTGCGCAGCTTGACGCCGATGGCGGCGATCTTGTCCTCGCGCGACCAGCCCGGGCCCTTGCGCTCGACCCAGACCCCGACCCGGCCCTCGCGCATCTCGCCCACCACGTTGAAGGCGGCCAGGGCGTCGATGATCCAGGTCTCCAGCGCCGCCACGAAGGCCCGCACGTCGCGTCCGCGCCTGGTGAGGTCCAGCATCACATAGGCCACCCGCTGGCCGGGGCCGTGATAGGTGAACTGGCCGCCGCGCCCGCTCTCGAACACCGGGAAGCGGTCGGGCGCGATCAGGTCGGTGGGCTTGGACGAGACGCCGGCGGTGTAGAGCGGCGGATGCTCCAGCAGCCAGACCAGCTCGCCCGCCGTCCCGTCGGCGATGGCGGCCGCGCGGGCCTCCATGGCGGCAACGGCTGCCGGGTAGGGCACGTACCCGGTCGAAACCGCCCACCCCACGGGCGCGCCGTCCGGCGCTCCCAAGGACGGAAGTGTCGAGTTTTCAAGGTTTAACGGGCGATCAAGCATACGGCCTTA
Source organism: Caulobacter sp. 05T431 (assembly GCF_056665975.1). Lineage (NCBI taxonomy): Bacteria > Pseudomonadati > Pseudomonadota > Alphaproteobacteria > Caulobacterales > Caulobacteraceae > Caulobacter > Caulobacter sp. 05T431. The sequence continues at coordinate 63,493 of NZ_JBFTKU010000025.1, forward strand.
GTCTTGCATCGGGTGGCGCGCGATCGAACGTGGTCGCGTGTGAAATCCAGGGACTTACTTCGTGAGCCAGGTCAACGCCGTCAATGTCGAGATCTCCGTTCTTCTGGGACGGTCGATCCTGCCGATGCAGCAGCTGCTGCGCATGGGCCGCGGCGCGGTGATCCCGTTGGACGCCAAGACCAACGACGAGGTCTGGATCCTGGCCAACAACCACCCCATCGCCCGGGGCGAGATCCAGATCAGCGACGACCGCATCGCCATCCAGGTGACCCGCGCCGCCGACGTCTACGACTACATGGCGGGCGGGTCCTAACGGCCAACAGAGCGCGGTTCGGGATTTCCGAACTTCGCGCTTTCCAAATCGAACTCAGTTTGCTACCTGCCGCGCCTCACCACGAGCGGTCGTGGCGGAATTGGTAGACGCGCAGCGTTGAGGTCGCTGTGGGGCAACCCGTGGAAGTTCGAGTCTTCTCGACCGCACCAAGGTGACAACGGATAGAGCGCTTCCGGCGAATTCGGTTTCCGACTCGCCGGGGGCGCTCTAACCATTTCCGGGGAAGGGCTTGGCCCTTCGCAGCATTCAGGTCACGCGCAGGACGCACGTCTTACGAGTTCAGGAGGTCCCAATGTCCCGGGAAACAACCGACCTGACAGACGATCCGCGCCACAACCTGGTCATCCCCGAGCCCGATACGATCGAGGACCTCGAAGACCTCGCGCTGGGCGACGACTACGCCCTCAATCCCGACTACGTAGAGATGGTCATCGACGCGGCCGACCGCGGCGACACCGCGCGTCTGCGCGAGCTGGTCCACGCGCTGGAGCCCGCCGACGTCGCCGACCTGATGGGCTTCCTGTCGGCCGGCTACCGCGAAGAGGTGATCCCGGTCCTGGATCCCGAATGGCTGGGCGAGATCATCGCCGAGCTGGACGACAACCTGCGCGAGGAAGTGCTGGAGGCGACGCCCTCGCACACCCTGGCCAAGGCGTTGGAGGAGCTGGACTCCGACGACGCCGCCGACGTCATCGACGACCTGGACGAGGGTAAGCGCGCCCAGGTCCTGGCCGCCATGGACGAGGGCGATCGCGCGGCGATCGAGACGACCCTGTCGTACGAGGACGAGACGGCCGGCCGCCTGATGCAGCGCGAGTTCCTGGCCGCGCCGCAGTTCTGGACCGTGGGCCAGACCATCGACCACGTCCGCGAGAACGGCGACAACCTGCCGGAGCTGTTCTTCGACGTCTATGTGGTCGATCCGGCCTACACGCCCGTCGGCGCGCTGCCGATCAGCCAGCTGCTGACCCACAAGCGCGAGACGCCCCTGGCCGAGATCATGGAGCCGGTGACCGAGATCACCGTCGACATGGACCAGGAAGAGGTCGCCTACATCTTCGACAAGTACCACCTGATCAGCGCCCCGGTCGTCGAGGCCGGCGGCCGCCTGGTGGGCCAGATCACCGTCGACGATATCGTCGGCGTCATCCGCGAAGAGGCGGAAGAGGACATCCTGGCCCTGGCCGGGGTGAGCGACGCCGGCCGCGACGCCAATGTCGTGGACATCGTCAAGTCGCGCCTGCCGTGGCTGCTGCTCAACCTGGTCACCGCCACCATCGCCGTCAGCGGCGTGGCCGTGTTCCAGGGCGAGATCGCCCAGCTGGTGGCCCTGGCCATCTTGATGCCGATCGTCTCGTCCCTGGGCGGCAACGCCGGCACCCAGACCCTGGCCGTGGCCGTGCGCGCCCTGGCCAGCAAGGAGCTGACCACGGCCAACGCCCGCCGGATCATCCTGCGCGAGCTGTCGGTGGGCATCGTCAACGGCTGCACCCTGGCCCTGGTCATGGGCGGGGCGACCTATCTGTTCTTCGGCCCGGCCGACCATCACGGCAAGCTGGCGATCATCGTCGGCCTGGCCCTGATCACCAACATCTTCACCGCGGCGGTCGGCGGCATCCTGGCGCCGCTGGCCCTGGCCAAGATGGGACGCGATCCGGCGGTCTCGTCGTCGATCTTCGTGACCTTCCTGACCGACTTCACGGGCTTCTTCGCCGTCCTGCTGATCGCGGCCCTGCTGTTGCACTGAATCGGTCGAAGACGCCGTCCGGCTGGACGGCGCGGCGCGAATCCGCCACGGGCGGCGTTCATTTCATGAAAGAGGGGTCGAAGGCCCCTGCGGAACGCCAGAACGGCGCCCATCTTGCGCGGTGCASCCTGAACGCATCCGCGTCTGTCTCAAACTGGGTCATTCTAGGCGATGAAACCGCGCTATCAGGTCTCCCGCGCCGCCGTCGAGCTCATCAAGAGGTTCGAAGGGTACCGGATGAAAGCCGCTCAGCTGCCCGACGGGCGCTGGACGCTGGGCTATGGCCATACCCTGACCGCGCGGGCCGGGGCGTCTGTCTCGGAACAGGACGCTGAAGCTCTTCTGCTCTACGACCTGATCACCGTGGCCCACGCGGTCAACGAGAATGTCTACGCGCCGCTGAACCAGAACCAGTTCGACGCCCTGGTCTGCTTCGCCTTCAACATCGGCACCGAGAACTTCATCCGCTCGGCCGTCCTGCGCCGCCTGAACGAGGGCTCGCCGCTGCTGGCCGCCTGCGAGATGGAGATGTGGCGCAAGGCCGACTTCGAGGGCGAGCGGATCGTCGTCGACGCCCTGGTGCGCCGCCGTTCGGCCGAGAAGACCCTGTTCCTGACGCCGGCCGACGGCGGCTGGGTGGCCGCGCCCAGCTCGGTGCTGCGGCCCAAGATCGACTACGACGCCGGCAAGCTGGTGCCCAGCCAGGCGCCGGCCGCCATCACCACCGCGCTGAACGGCGACAAGGCCGTGGCCCTGCGCACGGACGGCGGGGCGACCGCGGCCCTGACGGGCGCCGGGCCCAGCGCCAGCGAAGTGGCCTCCGCCGCCGTCAGCGCGCGCCTCGAGGCGATCCTGCCCGACGAAGCCGCCGCGTCGGTCCGGCTGACGCCGCCGCAGCAGGACCTGGTCCTGCCCGAGCCGCCGCCGGTCCTGGCCGCGACGGCCGCTGCTGCTCCGTCGCCGTTCATCTACGCCAATCCCGAGCCGCCGGGCCCGATCATCGCGCCGTTCCAGCTGACGCCGGACGAGCCGGTCGCCGAGTCGGCCTTCGCGCCGCCGGCCGCCGCGCCGGCCGCCGAGCCCGCCGTGGAACCCGAGCCCGAGCTGTTCGAGGCCGCCCGGGCCCCGGCMGAGGCCTCGCTGTTCAATCTGGGCGGCTTCTCGACCAGCGGCCCGGCCGACCTGGCCGCCCAGGACGTGGCCCTGGCCCCGGTCCAGCCGCACGCCTTCGGCGGGATCAGCCTGCTGGTCAGCCTGGGCCTGCTGGGCCTGGCCCTGTTCGGCGGCGGCATCCTGTGGAACCTCAGCGTGGGCGCCAACGAGGGCCTGTCGCCGATCCGCATGTTCGGCTGGGGCGCCAGCGTGATCGGCATGATCTGCTTCGCCACCTCGGCCTACCTGCTGATGCGCCGGCTGGGCGATCCCGACATCCAGGACGAAGAATAGGCAGGACGAAGACTAGACCTCGATCCTCGATGTCGAGAGCATGAACGCCCGCGGGTCTGCTTGATCCGCGGGCGTTTGTGCTATGGAGTCGCGCATGACGAACCAAACCGCACCCTCGATGGACTTCGCGCTGGGCGAGACGGCCGACGCGATCCGTGACACCACCGCGCGCTTCGCCGCCGACCGCATCGCGCCGATCGCCGCCAGGATCGACGAGACCAACGAATTTCCCCGCGACCTGTGGGTCCCGATGGGCGACCTGGGCCTGCACGGCATCACGGTCGAGGAGGAGTTCGGCGGCCTGGGCCTGGGCTATCTCGAGCACGTTATCGCCATGGAGGAGGTGAGCCGCGCCTCGGCCTCGGTGGGCCTCAGCTACGGCGCCCACTCCAACCTCTGCGTCAACCAGATCCGCCGCTGGGCGACCCCGGAGCAGAAGCAGCGCTACCTGCCCAAGCTGATCAGCGGCGAGCACGTCGGCTCGCTGGCCATGAGCGAGGCCGGTTCGGGCTCGGACGTGGTGTCGATGAAGCTGAAGGCGGAAGCCGTCGGCGACCGCTACGTGCTGAACGGCACGAAGTTCTGGATCACCAACGCCCCGCACGCCGACACCCTGGTGGTCTACGCCAAGACCGATGAGCGCCGGATCACGGCCTTCCTGATCGAGAAGGGCATGAAGGGTTTCAGCGTCAGCAAGAAGCTCGACAAGATGGGCATGCGCGGGTCCGACACGGCCGAGCTGGTGTTCGAGGACTGCGAAGTCCCCGAAGAGAACGTGCTGGGCCCGGTGGGCGGCGGCGTCGGTGTGCTGATGAGCGGCCTGGACTACGAGCGCGCCGTGCTGTCGGCCGGCCCGCTGGGCATCATGCAGGCCTGCCTGGACGTGGTGCTGCCCTATGTCCGCGAGCGCAAGCAGTTCGGCCACGCCATCGGCTCGTTCCAGCTGATGCAGGGCAAGATCGCCGACATGTACGTCGCCCTGAACTCGGCCCGGGCCTATGTCTACGCCGTGGCGCGGGCCTGCGACGCGGGCAAGACCACGCGGTTCGACGCGGCCGGGGCGATCCTGATGGCCTCGGAGAACGCGGTGAAAGTGTCGCTGGAGGCCATCCAGGCCCTGGGCGGCGCGGGCTACACCAAGGAATGGCCGGTCGAACGCTTCCTGCGCGACGCCAAGCTCTACGACATCGGCGCGGGGACCAACGAGATTCGCCGCTTCTTGATCGGACGGGAGCTGGTGGGCGGCTGATACTTGCCCCCACCTGACCGCTTCGCGGTCTGTCCGCCCCCGTAGGGGGCGGAGGCTTCAAGCGCGGTGCGGCTCTTCCCCCTCTGGGGGAAGACGATCGCGAAGCGATCCGTAGGGGGCAAGTGATCGCCGCCGCAGCCCCCTCAGTCGGCTTCGCCGACAGCTCCCCCGGAGGGGGGAGCATCAAAATGCAAGGGCCGCCCCGATCGCTCGGGACGGCCCTACATCGTCGTAGCCGCGTCGCGGCGTGACTTTGAACCTTAGGCGTTCAACGCCTTCAGTTGGAAACCTCGTTCTTCAGGCTCCAGGTCACTCGCGACCTCGGTTGGAGACAATGAGACACTGGTCACCTCCTTTCAGTTGTTGAACAACACAAGAGGAATATGGGCGCCGATCGGCCGTTGTGCAAAGGGGCAAAGTCGCGACGCGACGTCGCGGGCGCCGATTGCTTGATCGGAAGGCGGAGGACGCGTGGCGTCGGGGAGGGCACTCCCGGGTCGCGCAAAGGGGGGACATGCGCGACCCGGGGCCGCATCATCCTGGTCGGGCTAGAGGGCGCGCACGACCAGGATGATGAGGGTCCAAAGACCGAGGTTGAGGCCCAGCATGCCCAGGCGATGCACGTTCACGGCCGGGGACTTGGCGGCGACAGCGACAGCGGGGGCGACGGCGGAGCGGTTCACTTCGGTTTCCATCCTGCGGCGCGGTGGATCAGCGCCTTAACCAAAAGATAGGGAAGGGCGGCCTCTGCTCCCATGCGACAAAGTCGACGGATCGGTGCAAATGAGCGGACCGATTGTCGCAGTTCTTGCACGGAGGGCCGGATGCCGGTCTGGGATCCCGACGTCTATCAGCGCTACAAGGCCTATCGCGACCGGCCGGCCCTGGACCTGATGCTGCAGATCCCGCGCGACCTGGAGCCGCGCGAGATCTGGGACCTGGGTTGCGGCACCGGCGAGCACGCGGCCCTGCTGAAGGCCCGCCATCCACAGGCCCAGGTGCACGGCCTGGACTCCAGCCCCGAGATGCTGGCGCGGGGCCGGGCGATGCGGGCCGACATCGACTGGGTGCTGGGCGACATCGCCGCCTTCGCGCCAGAGGTCCCGCCCGACCTGATCTTCACCAACGCCGCCCTGCAATGGGTGGACGGGCACGAGACCCTGTTCCCGCGCCTGATGGGCCTGCTGGCGCCCGGCGGCGTGTTCGCTTGCCAAATCCCCGTGGTGGCCGACGACGGCTGGCGGCGCAGCCTGCGCGAGACGGCGCTGGACGGGCCGTGGGCGTCACGCCTGGCCGACATCGAGCGCGTCCGCTCCGGCGTCGACCCGCGGCCCTATCACGACTGGCTGTCGCCCCTGAGCGAAGACCTCGACGTCTGGGTGACCACCTATGTCCACGCCCTGGGCGGCGACGATCCGATCGTCGACTGGACCTCGGGCACCAGCCTGCGGCCGTATCTGGAGGCCCTGGACGACCCGGCCGAACGCGCGGCCTTCCTGGCGGCCTGGCGCGAGCGGCTGGCGGTCGACTATCCGCGCCGCGAGGACGGGGTGACCCTGTTCCCGTTCACCCGCCTGTTCGTGGTCGCCCGGCGCTGGTAGGCAGCGCGAGCGGCTATTTCGAAGTTCCGAAACGGGTGTAGGGCGGCCCTCGGAACCCCTCTCTCATAGAGAGAGGGAGGGGCCCGCCGCGAAGCGGTGGGAGGGTGAGTGGTTTCACCGCCGGCCGGCAAATCCCAAGACGTTCAACTTCGTTTTCGAGGCGTCAAAAACAGCGCACCACATCGACCGTCTTAGATCCGATTCACTCGAAGGCCTCCCGAACGACCGCGCCCCATTCGGTGAGAGTGTAACCACTCACCCTCCCATGGCTTCGCCATGGGCCCCTCCCTCTCTCAAAGAGAGAGGGGTTTGGTGGGCCGCCCCTGTGTCTCCGAGAGCTCCCTCAAACTCGGCCGCCGCCTCAGCTCGGTCACCGGCTTGCCCAGGCTGTCGACGGCCAGGGCGGCGGCGGCGCGCCCGGCCGCGACGGCGGGCGCGAAGGCCTTCCAGTCGCGGATGTCGATCTCGTTGAGCTTGGGCGTGATGAGGACGTCGGTGGCCTCGCGGCTGGCCGCCAGGTCCCGCCCGGTCGACACCGTGGCCGCCCGCATCAGCAGGGCCACGATCGGCGGCCCCTTGCGCCACTCGCCCGACCAGAACCAGGTCCACAGCGAGGCGGGGCGGTCGACGTCCTCGGCGGTGATGCTGCGGCCGCGCGTGACGTCCACCCCGACGATCGGCCCCAGCTGGAAGGCGCGCATCACGTCGGCGGGGAAGTTCTTCATCACCGCCCCGTCGACCAGCACCGAATTGCCGTCGGCCACGGGCGGCAGCACGCCGGGCAGCGAGATCGAGGCGCGCAGGGCGTCCTTCAGCACGCCCTGGCGGTGCAGGTGATAGGCGCCCGAGGTCAGGTTCGACGACACGCAGAAGAACGGCAGCCACAGGTCGGCGATCTCGATGTCGTCGAAGTGCTCGTCCAGCCGCGCCTTGACCTTCAGGCCCTGGGTCATGGCCACCAGGGGGAAGGCGATGTCGTCCAGCGGGCTGGTCTCGACGAAGGCCTTGCGGATGCGGGTCTCCATCTCGCCGTCGTCCCAGCCCATGGCGAGGCCGGCGGCCACGACCGCGCCCATCGAGGCGCCGCCCACGAAGTCGATCGGCACGCCGCGCTCGCGCAGGGCCTGGATGGCGCCGACATGGGCGTAGGCCCGCGCCCCGCCGCCCGACAGCACCAGGCCCACCGACTGGCCGGTCAGCACCCGCGCCATCCGCTCGACGTCGGCCATGCCGTTCTCGCGCAGATGGAAGAGGCGAGCGGCCTGGGTGGCGTTCAGCCATTCGCCCGAGCCCTTGGGATGGGTCACGTTGGCCGGCTGCAGCAGGATCAGGTCGACCAGCCGCTGGTCCTGCAGCGGACCGGAGGCGTAGGACGGGATGATCGACGGCGGGCGGTGGTCGCCCAGGCCGACGCGGAACAGCCGGTCCACCTGGCGGCCGACCACGTGCTTCCAGGCGGTCTCCTCGGCCTCGGCCACGTAGAGGACGAAGTCGTGCCGGCGCTCGACGCCGCTGAACCACTCGGTCGGGGCCAGCAGGGATTCGGCGCCCTCGACGGTGACTGAATAGCCCAGGCCCGAAATGGCGTGGGCGATCCGCTCCACGACCGGCCGGATCGCCTTGCCGGGCTCCACCGCGATGAAGCCGTAGACCGACGGGTCGCCGATCGAGGCGTGGGCGCCGGCGTTGCGGGCTCGGCGGATCATCAGCCGCGACAGCTCGATCATCACGTCCGGATCGCGCTCGACCGCCTCGAAGAAGGCGGCGCGGGGCAGGGCCAGGATTTCCGAATCGCGCAGGGCCACCAGGTTGGCCGAGTGGGGCGCGCCCGCGATCATCGCCATCTCGCCCGCCGGCTCGCCGGGACGGATCACCCCCAGGAACTGCGGCTCCTGGCCTTCCTCGCGCCGAAAGGCCCCCAGCCGGCCGGTGCGCAGGAAGTAGAGGTAGTCGGCCGCTTCGCCGGGCGCATAGAGTGTCGCGCCGCCCGGCAACGAGAACCAGGCGGCGTCGCCGTCGCGGTGCTCTTGCGCGAACAGGCGGGCCAGGGCCGTATCGGCCATGAAGTCGGGCAGGGTGACCACGACCCGACGCTAACTTGAACCGCGGACCTTGACCATCGAAGGTCAAAAACTGCGGCTTTCGGTGGGAAACGGAAAAGGCTATGCCTCGATAATGCCGAAGATGAACACGGGTATCGACAAGAACGGCGAGACCTTCGCCAAAAACGCCGCGCACAACCGCGGTCTGGTGGAGGCGCTGCGCGAAAGGGTCGCGCAGGCGGCCCTGGGCGGTCCGGAGAGCGCCCGCACCCGCCACACGTCGCGCGGCAAGCTGCTGCCGCGCGAGCGGGTCGAGCGCCTGCTGGATCCCGGTTCGCCGTTCCTCGAGATCGGCCAGCTGGCGGCCTGCGACCTCTATAACGGCGAGGCGCCCGGGGCGGGCGTGATCACCGGAATCGGCCGGGTGTCGGGCCGCGAGGTGATGATCGTCGCCAACGACGCCACCGTGAAGGGCGGCGCCTATTTCCCGATGACGGTGAAGAAGCACCTGCGCGCCCAGGAGATCGCCCAGCAGAACCGCCTGCCGTGCGTCTATCTGGTCGACAGCGGCGGGGCGAACCTGCCGCACCAGGCCGAGGTCTTCCCCGACCGCGACCACTTCGGCCGCATCTTCTTCAACCAGGCCCGGATGAGCGCCCAGGGCATCGCCCAGATCGCCTGCGTCATGGGCTCGTGCACCGCCGGCGGCGCCTATGTGCCGGCCATGAGCGACGAGACGGTCATTGTCCGCGACCAGGKCACGATCTTCCTGGCCGGTCCGCCGCTGGTGAAGGCCGCCACGGGCGAGGTCATCTCGGCCGAGGAACTGGGCGGGGCCGACACCCACGGGCGCCGCTCGGGCGTGGTCGACCACGTGGCCAATGACGACGAGCACGCGCTGGAGATCGTCCGCTCGATCGTCGCCAACCTGAACACCACCAAGCGGGTCGAGACCGAGATCCGCGACGCCCGGCCGCCGGTCCACGATCCAGCCGAGCTGTACGGCATCGTGCCCACCGACGTGCGCGCGCCCTACGACGTGCGCGAGGTCATCGCCCGTATCGTCGACGGCAGCGAGTTCGACGAGTTCAAGGCCCTGTACGGCACGACCCTGGTCTGCGGCTTCGCCCGCATCTGGGGCCAGCCGGTGGCGATCCTGGCCAACAACGGCGTGCTGTTCAGCGAGAGCGCCGTGAAGGGCGCGCACTTCATCGAGCTGGCCTGCAAGCGCAAGATCCCGCTGGTGTTCCTGCAGAACATCTCGGGCTTCATGGTGGGCGGCAAGTACGAGGCCGGCGGCATCGCCAAGGACGGCGCCAAGCTGGTCACGGCCGTCGCCAGCGCCGAGGTGCCCAAGTTCACCGTGCTGATCGGCGGCAGCTTCGGGGCCGGCAACTACGGCATGTGCGGCCGCGCCTACAGCCCGCGCTTCCTGTTCACCTGGCCCAACTCGCGCATTTCGGTGATGGGCGGCGAGCAGGCGGCCAGCGTGCTGTCGACCATCAAGCGCGACGGCATGGAGGCCAAGGGCGAGACCTGGGCGGCCGAGGACGAGGAGGCCTTCAAGGCCCCGATCCGCGCCCGCTACGAGGCCGAGGGCGACCCCTACCACGCCACCGCGCGCCTCTGGGACGACGGGATCATCGACCCGGCCCAGACCCGCGACGTGCTGGGCCTGGCCATCAGCGCCAGCCTGAACGCCCCGATCCCCGAGACGACCTTCGGCGTCTTCCGGATGTAGGCCGAGAAAAGGGAAGGGAGGACACCATGACCAATCCGATCGCCGACCCCATCGTCGAGGTCCTGAACACCGACGCCATGACGCCGCTGGTCCATCTGGAGTCCACGCCGAGCGGCGCGGTCACCGTCTGGATCAACCGTCCGGCCAAGAAGAACGCCTTCGACGCGGCCACCATCGCCGCCCTGCACGAGGCCTTCCAGACCCTGCACGGCGCCGAGGGCGTGCGGATCGTCTTCCTGCGCGGGGTGGGCGGGGCGTTCAGCGCCGGGGCCGACCTGGAATGGATGAAGGCGGCCGCCGACTGGAGCGAGGACGACAACCGCGAGGACGCCCTGGGCCTGGCCCAGATGCTGAAGGCCCTGCACGACATCCCGGCCCTGACCGTGGCCCTGGTCGAGGGGCCGGCCTTCGGCGGCGGGGCGGGGCTCGTCGCCGCCTGCGACCACGCCCTGGCCACGGCCGACGCCCGTTTCGCCTTCTCCGAGGTCAAGCTGGGCCTGACCCCGGCCACCATCAGCCCCTATGTGATCGCCGCCCTGGGGCCGCGCACCGCCAAGCTGCTGTTCGCCACCGGCCGGGTGTTCGACGCCGACCAGGCCTGGAGCTACGGCCTGGTGGACGAGGTGTTCGACGACGCGGCCGGCCTGGTCGCCGCCCAGGACGCCCTGATCGAGGAGGTGGCCGTCTGCGCCCCCGGCGCGATCGGCGACGCCAAGGCCCTGGTCAACGACTTCGCGGGTCAAAAGATCGACCGCGGCCTGCTCGACGAGACGGCAAAACGCATCGCCCGCCGCCGCGTGTCGGACGAAGGCCAAGAAGGCGTGCGCGCGTTCCTCGAACGCCGTAAACCCAGCTGGACCATCTAGAGTCGAGCAGGGGATGACATGACGGCGGCGGATCTCGAGACAGCGGCGGCGGACTCGGCGGCAAGCTTCTTCCTGCCAAGGAAGAAGCCGTTCACCCATCAGGGCGAGCCCTGCAAGAACTGCGGCACCGATCTGGAGGGCTGGTACTGCTATTCGTGCGGCCAGAACGCCGACACGCATCACCGCTCGATCTGGCACCTGATCTGGGAGGCCATCGAGGGGATGTTCCACCTCGACGGGCGCCTGGCCAACACTCTGCCGCTGCTGTTCTTCAGGCCCGGCGTGCTGGCCAAGGACTACATGGAAGGGCGCATCGTGCGGCACGTGCCGCCGTTCCGCACCTTCCTGGTGGCCCTGCTGCTGTTCATCTTCGCGGCCGAGCACGCCATCCACTCGGCGCAGCATCATTCGGAGGAAGAACGGCACAAGCGCGCCGAGCTCCTGGCCACGCCGCAGGGGCGCGCCGCCGAGGCCGCCCGCATGCGGACCGAAGCCGTCAACGACCGCGACGAGCGCCTCAAGGGGGCGATCACCGACCGCGACGAGACCCTTGCCGAGGCCGCCAAGTCCCGCGACGCCGACCTGAAGGATCCCGACGAGGATCGCGCCAAGGTCCTGAAGGACTACGGGGACGAGGTCGCCAAGGCCCAGGCCGGCTACCAGAAGGAGGTGGCCGACGCCCAGGCCCACTACGCCAAGGACATCGCCGAGGCCGACCACCTGCAGAACAATCCGCTGGCGGGGCGGGAAGCCCTCGCGGCCGAGGAGAACCTGCGCAAGTCGGCGGCCGAGAAGGTCCGCTCGGCCGAGGTCCCCAACGTCTTCGACGCCGACAAGGTCGAGGCCCAGGCCAATGCGATCGCCGAGAACTCGACCGAGACCGCGACGATCGGCGGCGTCCACATCAGGACGCCGAACCTGTCCTCGTCGACCGGCGGAGAAGCCGCGCATGAGGCGCCCGCCGCCGGCGCCGATCACGGCAAGGCGCGTTGGCCCAAGGCGGGCCTGGCCAAGGCGCTGGAGAACCCCGAATACTACATGGTCGTGATGTTCGGCTGGGGGCACCGCCTGGCGGTGCTGCTGCTGCCGATGTTGGGCCTGAGCCTGGCGCTGGTCTACCTCAACAAGCGCCAGTACTTCATCTACGACCACCTGCTGACGGCCACCAACCTGCTGTCGTTCGCGTTCCTGACCAACGCGCTGGGCCTGGTGCTGCCCGACCCCGTGCGCGGCTGGTGGTTCGTGCTGCTGATGGTCTGGACGCCGATCAACCTGTTCCAGACCCTGCGCGGGGGCTACGGCTCCAGCATCCCCGGGGCGGTCATCAAGACCCTGATCGTCTGGTGGTCCACCGTCTTCTCGTTCGTTCTGCTGCTGGGGTTCCTGATGGTCTTCACCCTGGCCCAGATCTAGGAAAATCGCCTTGCTCTCTTCCGTCCTCATCGCCAATCGCGGCGAAATCGCCCGTCGCATCATCCGCACCGCCCGCGAGCTGGGCGTGCGGACGATCGCGGTCTATTCCGAGGCGGACGCCGAGGCCCCGTTCGTGATGGAGGCCGACGTCGCCATCCTGATCGGCCCGGCCCCGGCGCGCGAGAGCTACCTGGTCCCGGAGAAGATCCTGGCCGCCGCCTGCCAGACCGGCGCCGAGGCGATCCATCCGGGCTACGGCTTCCTGTCCGAGAACGCCGACTTCGCCCAGGCGGTGATCGACGCCGGCCTGGTCTGGATCGGCCCGCCGCCCTCGGCGATCCGCGCCATGGGCCTGAAGGACGCCGCCAAGAAGGTGATGATCGAGGCCGGCGTGCCCACCACGCCCGGCTATCTGGGCGAGGACCAGTCGGTCGAGCGTCTGGCGTCGGAAGCCGCCAAGATCGGCTTCCCCGTGCTGATCAAGGCCGTGGCCGGCGGCGGCGGCAAGGGCATGCGCAAGGTCGACAAGGCCGAGGACTTCGCCGCCCTGCTGGCCTCGTGCCAGCGCGAGGCCAGCGCCAGCTTCGGCGACGACCGGGTGCTGTTGGAAAAGTACGTCACCCGCCCGCGCCACATCGAGGTGCAGGTGTTCGGCGACACCCACGGCAATGTCGTCCACCTGTTCGAGCGCGACTGCTCGCTGCAGCGCCGCCACCAGAAGGTCATCGAGGAGGCTCCGGCCCCGGGCATGGACGAGGCGACCCGCGCGGCCGTCTGCGGGGCGGCGGTCAAGGCGGCCCAGGCCGTGGGCTATGTCGGGGCCGGCACGGTGGAGTTCATCGCTGACGCCTCCGATGGCCTGCGCGCCGATCGCATCTGGTTCATGGAGATGAACACCCGCCTGCAGGTCGAGCATCCGGTCACCGAGATGGTCACCGGCCAGGACCTGGTCGAGTGGCAGCTGCTGGTGGCTTCGGGCGAGCCCCTGCCGTTGGCCCAGGACGAGATCACGTTGGACGGCTGGGCCATGGAGGCCCGCCTCTACGCCGAGAACCCGGCCACCGGCTTCCTGCCCTCGACCGGCCTGCTGACCCACTTCCGTCTGCCCGAGGGCGACGTGCGGGTGGACAGCGCGGTGGAGGAGGGCGGCGAGGTCACCCCGTTCTACGACCCGATGATCGCCAAGCTGATCGCCCATGGCGTCGACCGCGAGGACGCCGCCGCGCGACTGGCCGAGGCCTGCCGCCTGGTCGAGGTGTGGCCGGTCAAGACCAACGCCGCCTTCCTGGCCCGCTGCGMCAGCGATCCGGACTTCGTCGATGGCGCGGTGGACACCGGCTTCATCGAGGCGCGGCTGGACGACCTGATCGCCCGCGACTTCTCCGACGCCCCGACCCTGGCGGCCATCGGCCAGCGCCTGGAGGCCTTCATGGAGGCCGACCAGCCCAAGGCCGACGTCTGGGCCAGCGCGCCCTCGCGCCTGTTGGGCTTCCGGATGAACGCCCCGCGCGCCGCGATGAACCTGCCGCTGTCGGTGGACGGCAAGCCGATGCCGCTCCGCGTGGCCTTGGCTGGCGGAAGCGGCGATGACTGGTCGTGGGACATCACGGTCGAGGACGGCCGGGCGCTGGACGACGTGGACGTGCTGCCCGGGACCTTCGGCGGCGATCCGCTGTACGTGTTCGAGGGCGGCGACGTCCGCGAGTTCGACTTCACCTACCAGGGCGGCGGCGCCCACGCGGCCGCGTCGGACGGAGCGATCCTGTCGCCCATGCCGGGCAAGATCGTCTCCGTCGCCGTCGAGGCCGGCCAGACGGTCGTCAAGGGCCAGACCCTGCTGACCCTGGAGGCCATGAAGATGGAGCACGCCCTGGCCGCGCCGTTCGACGGCGTGGTCGCCGAACTGTCGGCCACGGCCGGCGGCCAGGTCAGCGAAGGCGTGGTGCTGGCGAAGCTGGAGCCGGTCCACTGATGTTTTGCGCGCGACGGGCGCCGAAACCGCTCACACTTTCGGCTGTCGCGCTCTAAGTACGCCGCCATGCCCCTGCACATCATCAAGCTCGTCGTCGGTTGCGACAACATCGAGGAACTGGTCGCCTGGCACGCCGAGGCCGACCGGCCGTGGATCATGCACACCCGCATGACGCCCAAGCGCATCGACGAGGTGCTGGACGGCGGCTCGCTGTACCGGGTGATGAAGGGCCAAATCCTCTGCCGCCAGACGATCCTGAAGATCGACACGGTGGGCGAGGGGCAGGCGTCGCGCTGCGAGGTGACGGTCGACCCGACCATCGTCCGCGTGGCCCCCACGCCCCGGCGTCCGTTCCAGGGCTGGCGCTATCTGAAGCACGAGGACGTGCCGCCCGACCTGACCGAAGCCGAGGCCGCCGAAATGCCGGCCGAGTTGGCGCGGCAGCTGCGGGAACTGGGGGCTTGGTAGGGCTCTAGGACGAGGTGGGCTCCGGTCCGCTTTCGGCCCGTTGCGGACGTTGAAGAACGCCCACCGAACCCCTCTCTCTTAGAGAGAGGGAGGGGCCCATGGCGAAGCCATGGGAGGGTGAGTGGTTACACCCTCACCGAATGAAACGCGGTCGTTCGGCAGGCCTTCGATTGTTCGCCAATATCCACGACGGGTAGGCGTGGCGCGCTTCCTCTGACACCTCGAAAACGAGGTTGAACGTCTTGGGTTTGCCGGCCGGCGGTGAAACCACTCACCCTCCCACCGCTTCGCGGCGGGCCCCTCCCTCTCTCTATGAGAGAGGGGTTTGCACGGCGCCCTCGGTCTAGGCTCTGGCCAACGCGCTGGCCGCCTTGCCGTCATACTGGCCGCCGAAGTTGGCCTTCAGGTGGGCCATGATCGCGCCGACATTGGCGTCGGGGTTCTGGACCCGGAAGTCGTTGATGGCCTCGCGCAATTCCGCTTCCGTCATCTGCTTCGGGCCATAGGAGGATAGAATCGCCAGTTCGGTTTCAGCCGCCTTGGTCCGCTCGTCCACCTTCGATACATCGCCGTCGGCTTCGACCAGTCGCGCGCGTTCGGCCGCGAGGTTTTCCAGCGTCAACTTCGTGTTCTTCAAGAACTTCGCGACGGTTGCGACGACCTTCTCGTCAGTGACTTCGGTCACGCCGCGCTTGAACTCTTCGGTCGTGATCTGCGTCGCTTCGCCGATCAGCGTGGTGAGCAGGTCGGCCTTCAGGCGGTCGCTCACCTTGCGCGCCGCCAGTTGGTCAGCCTTCAGCTCGTCGAGCAAAGCCATGTCGCCGTCCTTTCAAGTCACTCTGTTCGGTCGTGCTGTAGTGGGGGGAGAGAGCTAGCCGTTCAAGAGCGCAGTCGCGCGTTCGGGCGGTTTCTGGCGTCGCCGGGACCGGTTCAATCCGAAGGGCCGCCTTCGACCCTAGTCGGACTTAACCGCCTTGCCGTTCCGCAGCCTCACAGGCGTGAAGCGCTTTAAGAGCCGCGTTATCCAAGAAACTATCGCCAGATGGTTCGGCGAAAGCACTTAAGTCACTGACCAGGGACGGGTGAGCAACTAGGACCGCGGCCTCGAAAATCGCATGAGGTACGGATGGACCCGAAAGTTCTCTTTGAAGTAGCGGAAGGGCCAACGCCTTGTCACGCTGGGCCAATCCGAGAATCGCCTCGGCGCGAACAAGTTCGCTCTCGTCCTCAGCAGCGCGGAGGAGCGCCGCCCGGACCTGTGGCGTGTCAACTTCTTGCTGAGAAAGAAGCAGGGTGGCCCAGTCACGATTTACGGGGTCATTGTCTTCGATCAGGTTTATCAGGCGGAGAAGGTTTACTTCGGCGTCGTCGCCTTTAGTCAAAGGCTCATCAGTGTCGATGAACGTTCGTAGAAAGCTGGACGACGGCAGGTATCTTTCAGTCATACCAGCATCCTAGCGCGACCATGTCCGCAAACCACCCCGAACAGACCTTCGTCCCCTCCGCTTTCCGGCACGGCGCCCTAGGTCCGGTTTCAGGCGCGGGCGTCGTTTCTCCACCCGACCCATGGCGGACGTCGAAGGACTCCCAGTGAACCCCTCTCTCTTTGAGAGAGGGAGGGGCCCATGGCGAAGCCATGGGAGGGTGAGTGGTTACACTCTCTCCGAATGGGGTGCGGTTGTTCAGCAGGCCTTCGGTTGATCGCTGGGTCCATGACCGGCAGCGTGGCGCGCCTTTTCTGACACCTCGAAAGCGAGGTTGAACGTTTTGGGGTTTGCCGGCCGGCGGTGAAACCACTCACCCTCCCACCGCTTCGCGGCGGGCCCCTCCCTCTCTCTCAGAGAGAGGGGTTCCGAGGGCCGCTCCCCACCGCTAGCTGACCTTCAGAATGTCCGCTTGGCGTAGGTCTCCATCCGCCCCGGATGGGCTTTTGACGGGGCAGGGCCTTCTTCCATTTTAGAACCGTCATCCTCGGACTTGTTCCGAGGACCCCTCTGTCGGCGGGGTTGTCGGTTGGGGGTAGGCCGCGATCTCGCCGCTCCACGGATCGTCCTTCTTCGTGGCTGAAGCAGGGGTCCTCGGAACAAGTCCGAGGATGACGGACGGTGGAGCGAACCCGGGCCGGGGACATGCCCTTGCGGCGTGTCCCCAAGACGGGGCTCGGTGCGTCCGATGGGGACACGCCACGAGGGCATGTCCCCAAGACGGGGATCGAGCGCTCTCCATCCCCGCCAGCGGCGAGAAGAACCCCAGCAATTCCAATGCCCTGCAGAAAAATCAGCGTCACAAACGCGCCAGGGTTTGAACCGCCCACATACTGAACCCGTCACCATCACGGGGAGGGCTCTTGGTACCGGCCCAAGCAGGCGATGGGGATGGAACCGAGCGGGGCCGAGCCGGCCCGGCGATCGGATCGTTGCGGGAAGCGGGGCTCAGAAGGTCCCAAGGCCCGGAACGGGCGAGCGCTGGACGGCAAGGGTCGACGGGGCCGGGAGGTTCAAACCGGCCTGTTCCAGGATCAGTCGGAGTCGCCGACGGCCCCTTCCGGGCGACTTTGATCCTGCCCGCCCGAGGGGGAACGTCGACCGGGATGAAACAGGCMCTCAGTCGCCGTCCCTTGAGAAGAACGGTTYCGCGGAGCGGT
>NZ_JBFTKU010000026.1:0-117798 GCF_056665975.1 Caulobacter sp. 05T431
CCTTCTAGAGAAGAGCGCCAACCAAGTCAAGTAAGAATTTCCAGGAAACTCTTTCTAGACTTGAAGGACCCAGATCCGAATTCTTGCGAACTCTTCACCAAACCCTCCGGAGCCGCGCTTTCTAAGGAAAGCTAAACCCCCTGTCAACCGACCTTCTCACTTTCGTCTATGAGCTGGCCGAGGCCGCTTCGAAGGACAAAAGCGCGGCGACGAAGCCCTTGAAGACAGGGTCTTCGCAAATTCGTCACCGAGTCGATTGAGGCTGCGGAACCTAGCGATCCACCCTTTCGAATGCAAGCCCCGGAGGGCTCGAATTCGTCCGGAAGGCCGTGGCCCCGAAGCGAGGGCGGTGTTTAGCCACCGCCCCGGAGAGTCGCAACCGCAAAAGCGACCCGATCAATCGCACGCATCGCATTGTCTGTGTGTGGATCTGTGAATGGTTTGACGCCCGGCTCGTCCACGCCCTCGGGGCGACGACGCTTGCGCCACCCCCTCCCCTGGCTCCATAGACCTCCACAAGAGGAGGCCTCGCGTCCATGTTGTCCCAGAAAGCGCGTTACGCCCTGCGCGCCATGATCGAACTGGCCCGGGAAGACGGGCAGGTCACCGCCGGCGAACTGGCCGTCCGCGCCGACGCGCCGCGCAAGTTCCTCGAGGCCATACTTCTTACACTGGCGCGCCAGGGCCTGGTGATCAGCCGCCGGGGCAAGTTCGGCGGCTATCTGCTGGGGCGGGAACCGGCCCAGATCAGCTTCGCCGAGATCATCCGCCTGGTCGACGGCCCGCTGGCCCTGACCCCGTGCGTCAGCCGGACCGCCTTCCGCCGCTGCGAGGACTGCCGCGACCTGGCCACCTGCGCCCTGCGCGAAGCCCTGCTGCGGGCCCGCGACGCCACGGCGGCGGTGCTGGAGGGCTACAGCCTCGCCGACGCCGTCGCCGGTTCGGGCGCGGAACTGCTGGAAGAGCCGGCGTCCTGAACGACGCTCTATATAGGCGCCCTATATAGAGAGCGGGGA
The DNA here is from genome assembly GCF_056665975.1 of Caulobacter sp. 05T431. Lineage (NCBI taxonomy): Bacteria > Pseudomonadati > Pseudomonadota > Alphaproteobacteria > Caulobacterales > Caulobacteraceae > Caulobacter > Caulobacter sp. 05T431. The sequence continues at coordinate 1,017 of NZ_JBFTKU010000026.1, forward strand.
CGCCCCTTCCCGGACCGCCCCGCCAGGGCCTTCGCGGCGCGGCCTCAGCCGGCCGCGATATAGGCCTTCAGCCCCTCGGCCTCGGCCTGGGCCTCGCTGATCTTGTACTTCACCAGGTCGCCGATCGAGATGATGCCGGCCAGGCGCTTGCCCTTGCAGACCGGCAGGTGGCGGATCCGACGATCGGTCATGCGCTCGAGCAGGGCGTCGACGGTCTCTTCCGGCTGGGCGAAGACCACGTCCTTGGTCATGCAGGTGGAGATCGGCCTGGACAGGGCGGCCGCCCCGCCCTCGGCGATCACCCGCACGATATCCCGTTCGGACAGGATGCCGGCGATCGTCTCGTCCTCCTCGAGCACGACCATGGCGCCCACGCGCCGGGTGTGCAGCAGGGCCGCGGCCGCGCCCACCGTCTCGTTCGGCGAGGCGGTGAAGACGAGATCGCCCTTGTCCTTCAGGATCTGAGAAACCAGCAAAGCTTAATCCTCCCTGAGACTTATATTTCGAACAGGGTCTCGCAAAGCGGCCCCCTTATCAATGGGCCGCGCGCCGGGCGGGGCGCTTATTGTCGCGACCCAGCTTAACCAAATCGCGAGACCTTCGGGCGTAGACCGAACGCTGTCCGATATTGGCACGGGGGTTGCTTGCCGTTCGGACACGTCGGTGTTCACGAGGTCCAGATGGCTGCGAGTGTGAAGAAACTGCCGGGCGCCGGCCGCCTGCTGGCGATCAGCGCTGCCGTTCTGGCCCTGGCCGCGGCCGCGACGGGCCTGGTGCTGTCGAGCCCCGCCCGCGCCCAGACCCTGGACGCCAACTCCGCCTCGTTCAACGCCGGCTACGGCCGCGTGGCCGGCTCCGAGAACCACGTGGTCGAGTACTCGACCCGCGACGCCAACGGCAACCGGGTGATCGTCGACGGCGTCATGCTGACCGGCGCCGACCAGAGCGTCTATTCGTCCAGCCACTCGTCGGGCTCGCTGGACAGCTATTCGGGCGTCGGCTCCCTCGGGGGCTGGGGCAGCTCCACGGCGATCGGCAACAACCTGACGGTCGTCACCCAGGGCAACAACAACACCGTCATCGTCAACTCCAGCCAGATCAACAACGGCAATATCAGCGCCGGAACGAACGTCGGGAAATCGGGCAATGGCCAGTAAGCGCCTCCTCCTTCTGCTGGCGGGCGCCTGCGCCGCGCTGAGCGCGTGCGGCGGCGTCCCCAAGTCGATGACCGACGGCAACTACGCCACGCCGATCGGTTCGGCGCCGGTGACCGCCAACCCCACCCCCTACACCGCCGGCCTGGTCTGCCTGGCCCAGTACGCCCGCGCCAACCACGTGGTCGCGCCGCGCGTCGCCATCGGCCGCATCGCCGACTACACCGGCAAGGAAGAGTCCGACGGTTCGGGCCGCAAGGTCACCCAGGGCGCCTCGCTGCTGGCCATGACCGCCTTCGCCAAGGCCGGCATGCCGATGGTCGAGCGCTTCGACACCTCGGTGTCGGAGTACGAGCTGAAATACGCCAACAACAAGCTGATCTCCGACAACCCCAAGCCGGGCGCCGACGCCCCGGCCGACTACCGCCGCATCCTGGCGGGCCAGGTCCCGGGCTCGGACTTCTACGTGGCCGGCGGCATCACCGAGCTGAACTACAACATCCGCTCGGCCGGGATCGACGCCTATGCCGGCGACAAGGACACCGACGGCCTGAAGGGCAACTTCCGCCGCCGGGTGTTCGTGATGAACATCGCCCTGGACCTGCGCCTGATCAACACCCGCACGCTGGAGGTGGTCGACGTGATCTCCTACCAGAAGCAGGTGGTTGGCCGCGAGATCAGCGCCGGCGTCTTCGACTTCCTGAACGGCAACATCTTCGACATCTCGGCGGGCCGCGGCGCGCTGGAGCCGATGCAGCTGGCCGTGCGCTCGCTGATCGAGCGGGCCACCATCGAGATGAGCGCCAACCTCTACGGCATGCCGGGTCCGCAGAGCTGCCTGCAGTTCGACCCCTACGCCGGCAACACCGTGGGCGCGACCGGGGCCTTCGTCCCCGCCTACAACAACCTGGGAACCAACAATGCGCAGACCCGCGAAGACCCGTCTCGCTGGAACGATCGCAGCGATCCCAATGTGCGTGATGCTGGCAAGCGGGGTCGCTACTAGCCAGACCGTCCCCGTCCAGGGCTCGAACGACCAGCTGAACGTCGGCGGGATCTTCGCCGACCAGACCCTGAACGTCGTCACCGCCGACGAGGGCGTCACCGCCACCACCACGGCCGGGGGCAACACCTTCGGCGCGACCACCGTCAACGCCGACGCCGGCCTGACCTCCAACCAGGTGAACCAAGGCGCGATCGGCGCCCATGGCGTGGTCAACGTCTCAGGCTCCATGGGCGACTCCAGCACCGTGACCACGACGGCCGTCGGCAACAGCGGCACGGCCACGGCGGCCCACGGCACGCTGAGCGGCTTCATGGTCCAGACCAACAGCGGCGCGGTCACCGCCCGCAGCCAGATCGAGGGCGAGACCGCCCAGGCCGGCGACGTGATCGAGACCAGCTCGGCGGCCGGCAACAGCCAGGGCCTGCTGATGGTCAACGGCGCGATGGGCGCGCGGGTCAGCCAGAACAACYAGGCCGACGTCGCCGCCGACGGCGGGGCGGTGCTGCAGTACGTGGCCGGGACCGCGGTCGTGGCCGGCACGGCGGCGGGCAACAACATCGACCTGACCGGCGCCAACCAGTCGGCCGCCCGCGTGATCACCGACCAGAACAACGGCGCGGCCAATGTCACGGCCACCAAGTTCACGGCCTATGGCAACAGCTACCTGACCACCACGGCGGCCACGGCCTCGGGCAACAACCTGAACGCCAGCAACGACGGCACCCTGCTGGACGTGGCCAGCCACCAGTACAACACCGCCTATGTGCGGGCCCAGGCCGAGGAGACCTCGTACCAGTTCGGCGGCGCCCAGGCGACGGCTTACGGCGTGGGCAACTCGGCCATGGCCAGCAATAGCAACGGTCCCGGCCTGGTGCTGGACAACGTCCAGGTCAATGACGGCGGCGGGGTCGAGGTGATCGCCAGCTTCGACGGCCACGACGGCTATGACGCCGGGGCCAGCGCCACGGCGATCGGCAATGCGGTCAGCGGCTATGCCTGCAACCTGTGCAGCGGCACGATGACGGCCACCAACAGCCAGTCCAACAATGTCGACGTCAGCGCCCGCTCGACCGTGACCGTCCGCTCGTCGGGCCGCGCGGTCGTCGGCGTCTCGACGGCGACGGGGAACAACGCGACGTTCTCGGTGACGAACTAGGGGCGTCAGGGGCGGGACTCCTTTTCCAACGGACCGCGCGGCCACCCCTTGCCCCCTACGGACCGCTTCGCGGTCGTCTTCCCCCAGAGGGGGAAGAGGCCGTGAGCGCGCGCCCTCCGCCCCCTATGGGGGCGGACAGACCGCGAAGCGGTCAGGTGGGGGCAAGTGGGTGTGATCTCACGCCAACGGCTGTGAGCTGATGGAAAGGGCTGCGGAGCGCCGGACACCGTCCGGAGTTTGAAAAAGAATACCGTTTCGACGAAGCCCGATCGCTCCGCGCGGTCGTTATCCGGAAGCCTGCGGMGCTGAGCCCTGTTCGGACCTCGCCGCCTTGAAGCCTCCGACGGGCGGGCTGGATCAACGATCTCCAGTCCCGGACCGCGAGCCTGTCAAAGCTCGCCTGCTGCTCGATCGACCCTCACGTCACGTCGTATCTGTGGACCACGCCCGACCGGCACCAGAGCCGTGAGGTTGTTCCAGCCCCTACCGAACGCGGACCGGATCCGACAGAGCTTCCCGCTCGATCGCCCCCCGCCGCCGCATCGGTCGCTGGCCATGCGCCCTTTCCCGCGTCGAGGTGGGATGATTATGCGGCCGCCGGGAAACCCTGCGGGGAATAAAGATTTAGCGCAGCGATATCAGCGGGTTGGTCGGCAATGAGGCGGGGATACGCACCCCAAACCCCTCTCTCTTTGAGAGAGGGAGGGGCCCGCCGCCGCCAGGCGGTGGGAGGGTGAGTGGTTTCACCGTTGGCCGGTAAACCCAGAGCCGTCGAGCCTTTTCGCAAGAACCCAGACCGCCGCCGTCTATAGGGCCGCTAATGCAGAACCGTCTTCGTCATCGCTCCATCCTGAAAGACTGTAACCACTCACCCTCCCACCGCTTCGCGGCGGGCCCCTCCCTCTCTCTAAGAGAGAGGGTTCTGCGAGCGCGCCCCCTCCTCCGGCAGAGCCCAACGCCCGTCGGCAGAACGGATTTCAATATTCGGAAAATGTCCGCACCCGCATTTCACCCATCATTGAAATAGAGACTTCACGCGCCCCAAGCACCCACAAAACTAGGTAGATGACCTGATTGACTCCCCCAAACCCCGGGAGCAAGGGTTCTGGCATTGTGGCGCCGCTTGACGGGCCGCCGTCGAGCCGATCGCCATCCAGGATGGCTTCGCTATGCACAGTTTCATTTGCGCATCCCCCGGCGGGCGGATGCGAAATCTCGCCGGATCGGGCGAACGAACCCTCGCGCCTTGTCGTCGGCGGGGTTCGCACCGAAGGACCTGGCCAAGGGCCTTGCTCGCCGCCGGCGCGGCGCTGGGCCTGTCGCTGGCGGCGACACAGGGCCTGGCGACCGACCTGCGCTACGCGCCGATGTCGCCGAACTTCGGCGGCTTCAACCCCGTGGGCTTCCAGATGGCCCAGTACGAGAAGTCGCTGAAGGCCGCCCAGGCGGCCGCCGAGGCCGCGGCGGCGCGCGCCGGGACGCCCAGCGATCCGAACGCCGCCTTCGTCAACGCGATCGTCTCGCAGCTCAACGGCATCGTCGCCCAGACCATCGCCCAGAGGATCGCCAACGCCGGCGACGGCCAGGCCGGCACCATCCAGTCCGGATCGGTGACCATCACCTACATCAATTCGGACGGGCAGCTGAGCGTGACCATCACCTCGCCGACCGGCACGACCACCCTGGTCATCCCCTCCGGCGGGGTCTGACCATGAGGGGGGGCAAGGCGCTGGCCGGACTGATCGCGGCGACCGTCCTGGCCGGCTGCGTGACCGCGCCGGTCCATCCGCCCGAAGTGCAGACCCAGCCGGACTTCACCCTGCCGCCCGCCCCGCCCCGCGCCCTGACCGTGGGGGTCTACAGCTGCATCGACACCTCGGGCCAGCGCCGGCCGACCAAGCTGCCGCAGGAGCTGAGCACCGCGGTGCCCATGGACTGCACGCCCTATCTGATCGACGCCGTGCGCTCGGTGCCCAGGGGCTATGTCTATCTGGTCGAGCGCCAGCACGTGGACGAACTGCTGCGCGAACGCCAGCTGGCCACCCTGGCGCTCAACACCCCGCCGGACACCACCGCCCCGGCCGCCGGCCTGGAGGCGCTTCCGCCGCCGCCAGCCCGCCGCCTGATCACCCTGAGGGTCGCCGAGATCCTGCTGATCGGCCAGGTCGTCGCCTATGACCGCGCCACGCGCCAGGCGGCCGGCGGCTTGGCGGTCAACGGCACGGGCGGCAGCGGGGAATACGTCACCGACCTGGTGACCTTCAGCCTGCGCGCCGTGGCCGTCCAGACCGGCGAGGTCCTGGGCCAGACCACGGTCAGCAAATCGGTCACCTCGCTGTCGATCGGCGGGCACATCTCCAAGATCTACGACACCTCGACGGTGGAATTCGAAATCGGCGGCGCGGGCAACGAGCCCGTGGGCCTGGCGCTGGGCGCGGCCGTGCGCAGCGCGCTGTTCGCACTGATCAACCAGGGGCTTCGCGACGGATGGTGGTCCTGAACGGGTCTCCACATAAGGGAGAGAGGAAATGTCTCAGTCTCAACGGGCCAGGGGCCGCCTAGGACGAACCGTCAGGCTCCTGCTGATGGCCTCGGCCGCTTGTGTGGCCATGGGGGCGGCCGCCGACGTCGCCCTCGCCGCCAACACCCTCAACATCGACATCAGCAGCGGCGGCACGGTGCGGTCCCTGCGGATCCGGCAGGACAATGTGGGTCCCACCCACGTGATCAGCGCCAACGGCGCCACCAACGGCGCGGCCCTGCCCGTGCGGGGCGCATGGAACAGCATCGCCATCACCCAGCTCGGCCAGAGCAACACCCTGGCCGGGGCGATCACCTCCAGCGCCTCGACCACCGCCTCGCTCAGCCTCACCTACGGCTCGGGCGTGACCGGCGGCAACAACCACCACAGCCTGACGATCGGCGGGACCACGGCTCCGGTGAACCCCAGCGTCACGGTGGCCGTCATCAATTCCGATCCGACCAACGCGACCAACACCATCACCGACGTGCTGGACGGCTCCAGCCTGACCTACGCCCTGACGCTGAACGGGGCCGACAACACCGTCAGCAACACCCTGGCCGCCACCGGCGCGATCAATGTGACGGAGACGATCAACGGCGGGGCCCTGGGCGTCGGCAACACCGTGACCAACACCATCACCGGCGCGACCTCGATCACCGGCACGATCACCATCGCCTCGGACGACAACGTGGTGACCAACACCTCGAACGGGGCCGGAGCCAAGACCTTCAGCGTCACCCTGCCCAGCGGCGGCGCCGACGGCAACACGATCAGCAACGACTTCACCGGCGGCTCCGGGACCCAGATCTCGAACCTGACGGTCAACGGCGTCACCTCGCGCGTCGATTACGGCGTCGTGGCCAGCGGCGCGGGTTCGACCCTCAATACTACCCTCACCAACACGGTGGGCGCGGCGGGGGCGGCGGGCGTCGTGCGGGTGGTCCAGACGGGCGCCGGCGCGTCGTTGGGCCTGACCGTCAACGGCGGGGCCTTCACCATGGGCTCCGACACGGTGGACAGCCTGACCGGCGGCGTCCTGGTCACCCAGGCCAGCCCCGGCGCCACCGCCAACCTGATCGTCACCGCGGGGGGCGATGGCTACACGTTCGCGATCAGCCAGTAGGGCCCCAGCCCTCGCCCTGCTGCTGACGTCGGCGGCGGGAGTCGTCCTGACGACACCCGCCGTCGGCTGCGCCGCGACCTTGCTGATCTGCAGGGTGTTCGACACCGCCACGCCCCCGATCCGTCCGCTGGTGGTGCCGGCCGGGTCGCTGTTCCGCGACACCGGGCGTTCGGACGATCCTCTGGCGGCCTTCACCGGCGACGCCTGGTCGCTGCGGCTGGAGACCGTGGGCGACACGGTGATCCCCTCGCTGCGCGCCTGCGCCCGCTCGCCGGTGCGGATCACCAGCGACTCCAGCGTCAAGGCCGTGTCGGCCAACGACAACCGGACCTTCGTCTACGCCGGCTCCAACCTGCTGCTCGACGCGCCCGAGACGTCGGAGGAGATGTTCGGCCTGACCGGCAGGATGCTGGACCAGGCGCCCTGAGCCCCACGCGCGACACGCGCCGTGATCGACATGGAGCGTGGCCGTTTCGCCCAACCGACGCCTTGCTTGCGCCACGCGCTCCGGCCAAGGTGCGCCCCCTCCGATGCTCTATCTTCAAGGTCGCACATGATCCGCGTTTCGCGCCTGGCGCTCGTCCTCTCCGCCGGGCTCAGCCTCTCCGCCTGCGCGACCCTGTCCCACGTGATGCCCGGCGGGAAGGACGAGGCCGTCGCGCCCGCCGCGACGCCGGCATCGACGCCCAAGGCGTCCCACGCGCTGCCGCCCAAGACCTCTGGCGTCCCGACCATCGACCAGGTCAAGCCGGGCCAGTGGCCGCAGGCCGTCTCCGACGTCGCGCCCGACCCGCGCGTGCGGTTCGGCGTGCTGCCCAACGGCATGCGCTACGCGATCCAGAAAAACGCCACCCCGCCCGGCCAGGCCGCCCTGCGCCTGTGGTTCGACGCCGGCTCGCTGGACGAGACCGACGCCCAGCAAGGCCTGGCCCACTTCCTTGAACATATGGCGTTCAATGGCTCGAAAAACGTGCCCGAAGGCGAGATGATCAAGATCCTCGAGCGCCACGGCCTGTCGTTCGGCGCCGACACCAACGCCTCGACCAGCTTCAGCGAGACCACCTACCAGCTGGACCTGCCCAAGACCGACGACGACACGGTCGACACCTCGCTGATGCTGCTGCGCGAGGCCGCGGGCGAGCTGACCATCGCGCCGGACGCGGTGGATCGCGAGCGCGGCGTGGTGCTGTCGGAGGAACGCACCCGCGACAGCCCCGGCTATCGCACCTTCGTCAACACCTTCGGCTTCCAGCTGCAGGGCCAGCGCCCGCCCCAGCGMCTGCCGATCGGCAAGACCGACATCCTCAAGACCGCCCCGGCCCAGACCATCCGCGACTTCTACCAGGCCTGGTACCGGCCCGAGAACGCCGTGGTCGTGGCCGTGGGCGACTTCGACGTCGACGCCATGGAGGCCAAGATCAAGGCCAGGTTCGGCGACTGGAAGGGCCAGGGCCAGCCGGGCGTGAAGCCCGACCTCGGCCCCGTCGCCAAGCGCGGCCTGACCGCCAAGGTGCTGGTCGAGCCCGGCGCCCAGACCTCGGTCCAGATGGCCTGGGTCCTGCCGCCGGACCTCGAGCTGGAGACCCGCGCCAAGGACAAGGAAGAACTGGTCAAGGCCCTGGGCTTCGCCGTGCTGAACCGCCGTCTGACGGTGCTGACGCGCTCGGACAATCCGCCGTTCATCGTCGCCGTGGCCGTGCAGAACGACCAGGAGCACGCCGCCGACATCACCACCCTGGGGGCCACGGTCCAGCCGGGCCACTGGGCCGAGGCGCTGACCGCGCTGGACCAGGAACAGCGCCGCATCGTCCAGTACGGCGTGCGCCAGGACGAACTGGACCGCGAGATCGCCTCGATGCGCGCCGGCTTCGTGGCCGCCGCCGCCGGCGAGGCCACCCAGCGCACCACGGCCCTGGCCGGCGCCATCGTCGGCACGCTGGGCGACCGCGAGATCGTCACCAGCCCGTCCCAGAACCTGGCCGTCTTCGACGAGGCCACCAAGGGCCTGACCGCCGACAAGGTCTCGGCCCTGCTCAAGGCCCAGTTCGCCGGCTCCGGCCCGCTGATCACCATCCCGACCCCGACCGCCATCGACGGCGGTGAGAAGGCCGTGACCGACGCCTACGCCGCCTCGGCCAAGGTCGCCGTCGCCGCCCCGGCCACGCCGGGCGTCACCAACTGGCCCTACGCCACCTTCGGCGCCAAGGGCGCGGTCGTCGAGCAGAAGGACGTCACCGACCTGGACACCGTCTTCGTGCGGTTCGCCAACGGCGTGCGCCTGACGGTCAAGCCGACCAAGTTCCGCGACGACCAGATCCTGGTGAAGGCCCGGATCGGCCACGGCCTGCTGGACCTGCCGTCGGGCGCCCAGTCGCCGATGTGGGGCGGCTCGGCCTTCATCGAGGGCGGCCTCAAGCAGATCAGCACCCAGGACATGGAGCGGGTGCTGAACGGCAAGGTCTACAACGCCGGCCTGGGGGTCGAGGACGACGCCTTCAGCCTGTCGGGCCGCACCCGCCCCGAGGACCTGGACACCGAGCTGCAGGTGCTGGCCGCCTACGCCACCGAGGGCGGCTGGCGTCCCGAGGCCTTCAACCGCATCAAGACCTATTACGGCTCGATCCACGACCAGCTCGAGTCCACCCCCAGCGGCGTGATGGGCCGCGACCTGGGCGGACTGCTGCACGGCGGCGACGGCCGCTGGACCTTCCCCAGCCGCCAGCAGATCGCCGGCGCCACCCTGGACCCGCTCAAGTCCGCGGTGTCCGGTCCGCTGGCCGCCGACTCCATCGAGGTGGTGATCGTCGGCGACACCACGGTGGACAAGGCCGTGGCGGCCGTGGCCCAGACCTTCGGCGCCCTGCCGGCCCGTCCCGACACCCCGGCCCCGGCCGGGGCCGAGAAGGCGCCCTTCCCCGCGCCGTCGAAGACCCCGATCGTGCGCACCCACAAGGGCCGGGCCGACCAGGGCCAGCTGTTCATGGCCTGGAAGACGGACGACCTGTTCGCCGACCTGCAGCGGGCCCGCAACGTCCAGGTCCTGGCCCAGGTGATGCAGCTGCGGCTGACCGACGAACTGCGCGAGAAGCAGGGGGCCACCTATTCGCCCTCGGCCTCGGCGACGGCCAGCRTGGCCTTCACCGGCTGGGGCTATCTGGCGGTCAGCGTCGAGACCCCGCCGGACAAGATCGACGGGGTGATCGCCAGCATCCGCCAGATCGCCGCCGACCTGCGCGACAAGCCGATCACCGCCGACGAGCTAGAGCGCGCCAAGAAGCCGCGCATCGACCAGATCGAGAAGGCCCGCGAGACCAACGAGTACTGGCTGGGGTCCCTGTCGGGCGCCCAGACCGACCCGCGCCTGCTGACCGCCACCCGCTCGGTGCTGGCCGGCCTGCAGCGCGTGACCGTCGCCGACGTCCAGAAGGCGGCCCAGACCTTCCTGGGCGACGACAAGTCGTGGACCATGATCGTCAAGCCCGAGGGGAAGTAACCCCAAGACATCCGCTCATCCCGGCGAATGCCGGGACCCAGATGGAATGGCTTTGAGGCTGACGCCAAGGGCGCTGAGCTCATCCTACCCGACACACCGCTATGGGATCTGGGTCCCGGCATTCGCCGGGATGAGCGGATTTAGGATTATCGGCAGGCGATCAGGTGGACCTGATCCTGCGGTGGCGGGCCGGAGGGATGGGCGAGAGCCCCGTAGGCCACGAGACCCCAGATCGCCAGCACGGCCAGCCATTCGACGGGGGTGACGGGATAGGGCCTGGGCGGTTTCATGGCGCCGTTATCCGACGGTTGCCCTTCCGCGAATAACGACTTATCAGCGGGCATCTGTGAGGTTTCGTCACATGGTCGCCCGATCGCTCCCGCCGCTCAACGCCCTGCGCGCCTTCGAGGCGTTCGGCCGGCGCGGGCGGATGACCCTGGCGGCCGACGAGCTGTGCGTGACCCACGGCGCGATCAGTCGCCAGATCCGCCAGCTCGAGGACCACCTCGGCGTCGCCCTCACCGAGGGGCCGCGCAACCGCCTGATCCTGACCGAGACCGGCCTCTCCCTGGCCCGGGCCCTGACCCTCGCGCTGGACCAGATCGAGGCCGCCCTGCCCCGGCCCGCGGGGTCCGGCGATGGGACGCTGGTGGTCTCGTGCCTGCCCACCTTCGCCATGAAGTGGCTGATCCCGCGCCTGCCCGGCTTCGTCGCCGCCCATCCCGACATCCAGGCGCGGATCGTGGAGTCCAACGGCCCGTTCGACTTCCGCGCCGACGGCGTGGACCTGGCGATCCGCATGCGCCTGCCCGACGCCCCGCCCTCGCCGGACGCCGACGTCACGCCGTTCCTCAAGCACTATGTCGGCCCCGTCGCCGCGCCCGACCTGGCCGCCCAGGTCCGCGACGTCGACAGCCTGGCCGACCTGCCCCGGCTGCACACCCGCACCTTCCTGGAGAGCTGGAGCGAATGGGAGGGCGCGGCGGGGCTCAAGGTCCCGCCCGCGCCCGTGAACCGCGAGTTCGACCACTATTTCTACATGCTGGAGGCCGCCGCCGCCGGACTTGGCGTGGCGCTGAGCCCCTTCGCCTTCGTCGAGAACGACCTGGCGTCCGGCCGGCTGGTCGCGCCGCTGGGCATGATCCCCGGCCAGGCCCAGGTTTGCGCCCTGACGCCCAAGGGCAAGGCCACCCGCGCCGCGCGCCGGTTCCGCGACTGGCTGGTCGCCCAGGGCGCGGCGACGCCGCCGCCGCCCGGCTCGCAAGACGCCTCAGGGGCCGGTTCTCAACAACCGGTCGAGCGCGCCGGAGCAAAAGCCCTTACACTTTCGCGTCCGGCCCTCTAGTTTCCGCCGATCCCCCGCGCCCCCGCGCGCCCCACCGATATCAGGAGCCCGTCATGGACGCCGCCACGATCACCAAGCTCGAAGCCCATCTGAAGCGCACCTTCGGCAACCCGCACATCGCCCTGAAGGCCCGCCCCAAGCAGAAGGATTCGGCCGAGGTCGAGGTGAAGGGCGAATTCATCGGCGTCGTCTTCCAGGACGAGGACGAGGACGGCTCGTTCATGTTCGAAATGGCGATCCTGGCCGAAGACCTGGAATAGGCCTCGCCACGGCTTGGCGAAAATGACCACTTTGACTATCTTTCAGTCGAAGTGGTCATTGGAGGGCGTGATGCCCGATGGAACCTGGAGCCTGGCCGACGCGAAGGCCAAGCTGAGCGAAGTGGTCGAACGGGCCAAGACCCAAGGCCCTCAGCATCTGACCAAGAACGGCAAGGACGCCGCCGTCGTCCTCTCGGCGGAGGACTACCGACGGCTCAGCGAGGCGGAAGCCAACACCGCCAAGCCGCCCCCCAGTTGGCTCGATCCTCGCTACCGCGTTCTCAGCGACGAAGAACACGCGCGATTGTTCACCCGTGACCCGGATCCGGGGCGGGTGATCGAGTTCTGATGTTTCTGCTCGACACGAACGTCCTGTCGGATTCCACCAAGCTGATGCCGCATCTCTCGGTGACCCGATGGCTGGGTGCGCAATCCCGTTCGACGCTGTTCGCCAGCGTCATCAGTCTGGCCGAGGCGAACTACGGAATCGAAAGACTTCCCGCGGGCCGAAAAGCCGACAGCCTGCGCCATTGGCTCGGCAGCGTGATCGTCGATTTCGGCGAACGCATGCTGCCCATCGACGCGCAGGTCGCCATGGCGCAAGCGCGCATCCGCCGTTCGGCCGAGAACGATAGGCGGACTATGCCCGCGAACGACGCGTTCATCGCCGCTACGGCGGAGGTCCACGGCCTCACCCTGGTGACTCGCAACGTCCGTGACTTCGAAGCCTGGGGCGGGCCGGTGTTCAATCCGTGGGACGCGGATTAGGAAGCGGTCGCCGCCGCGACCATCCCCCGCCGCACCATCAGCGACGCCCCGGCCGCCAGCAGCCCGGCCACCCCGGCGATCACGAACGCCTCCATGTACTGCCCCTGCTGAGCGCGGATCACGCCCGCGCCGATCGCGGCCGTCGCCGCGCCCAGCTGGTGGCCCGCCCCGATCCAGCCGAACACGATGGGCCCGTCGCGGTCGCCGAACGCTTCGGTGGCCAGGCGCACGGTCGGCGGCACCGTGGCGATCCAGTCCAGGCCGTAGAACACCGCGAACACCGACAGGCTCATCAGCGAGAAGTCCGAGAACGGCAGGTAGATCAGCGAGAGCCCGCGCAGGGCGTAGTACATGAACAGCAGCTTGCGCGGGTCGTAGCGGTCGGTCAGCCAGCCCGAGGCCGTGGTGCCGAACAGGTCGAACAGGCCCATCAGGGCCAGCAGGCCCGCCGCCTTGACCTCGGGCAGGCCCCGGTCGCCGCAGAAGGCGATCATGTGCACGCCGATGAGGCCGTTGGTGGTCAGGCCGCAGATGAAGAAGCCGCCGAACAGCAGCCAGAAGGTGCGGGTCTTGCTGGCCCGGTGCAGGGCGCCGAAGGCGGCGGCCAGGGCGTTGGAGGCCGAGCCCTTGGGCGGCGGGGTCCAGTCGTCGGGCGCGCCGAACGGGCGCTGGCCGATGGCGTCGGGGCTCTCGGGGATCAGCAGCCAGCAGATCGGGGCCATGATCGCCGCGACCGCGGCCACGGTCAGCACCACCGGCCGCCAGCCGCCGTGGTCGGCGATCCAGGCCATGGCCGGCAGGAAGATCAGCGAACCGGTGGCCGTCGCCGCCGTCAGCAGGCCCAGCATCAGGCCGCGCCGCTGGACGAACCAGCGATTGACGATGGTCGCGCCCAGCACCATCGCCACCGCCCCGCTGCCGACGCCCGCCATCACGCCCCAGGTGGCCACGTACTGCCAGCTCTGGGTCATGAAGGCCGACAGCCCGGTCGAGACCGCCATCAGCAGCAGGGCCAGGCTGATCGTGCGCCGCACGCCGAACGACTGCATCAGCGCCGCCGCGAACGGCCCGGTCAGGCCGTAGAGGAAGATGCCGATCCCGGCGGCCAGGGAGATCGAGCCGCGGTCCCAGTGGAAGGCCTTCTCCAGCGGCAGGATCAGCACGCCCGGCGCGGCCCTGAGGCCGGCGGCCGACAACAGGGCCAGGAAGGTCGCGGCCGCGACGACGAAGGCGTAGCGGTTTCCGAGGGTGCGGCGGAGAATCTGCATGCGATGTAACCGATCGGTACGGGGCTTGTCGCCTTGCATACGTACCGGTAAGTAACATCGTCAAGAGCCATGGCCAAGAACGACGAAAAAACCTCGGATCCGAAGCCCTTCGAGGGCGAGGTCCCCGATCACCACCTGCCCTACGGCCCCGGGCCGCGCGCGGCCGAGCGCATCTTCGAGACCGCGCGGGACCTGTTCTATCGCGAGGGCATCCGGGCGGTGGGGGTCGACGAGATCGTCACCAAGGCCGGGGTGACCAAGCCCAGCCTCTATCGCGGCTTCAAATCCAAGGACGAGCTGGTGGCCGCCGTGCTGCGCGAGGTCGAGGTCGGGTTCTGGGGCCGCTTCGACGCGGCCGAGGCGGCCTTTCCCGACGATCCCAAGGCCCAGATGGTCGCCTTTTTCGAGGGCCTGTCCGCGCGGTCGGGCGGGGCCGACTATCGGGGCTGCGCGCTGAGCAACGCCGTGGTCGAGTATCCGGACCGCGACCACGCCGGCCGCGCCGTGGCCCAGGTCCACAAGCAGGACCTGCGCGCGCGGCTGCGGGCCAAGGCCGCGGAGATGGGCGCCGCCGACCCCGACGCCCTGGGCGACGCCATGATGCTGCTGGTCGAGGGGGTCTTCACCTCCAGCCAGATGTTCGACGACGACGACAAGCCCGCCCTGGCCGTGGTCGGGGCGGTGAAGGCGTTGATCGGGGCTTATTGCTCCCCAAGTGAGGGATGATGAGCCATCCCCTCGACCGCCCCGTCTGGTCCGCGTTCACCAGCCGCCAGTCGCACCTGGCCCTACGCGACGGCGACGCCTTGCGCGTCGATCCCGAGATCGGCCTGTTCGTCGCCACGGCCGACCATGCGCCGCGGACCCTGGCCGCCCTCTCCCGCCTGGTTCACGCGCATCCGGGCGAGGTGGGGATCGTCGAGCGATTCGACCCGCCGCCGGTTCCAGGAACGGTGGTGACACGCCGGGCGGTGCTGAACCAGATGGTCGCCGAGACCCTGGTCCAGCCCCGTCCCGTCGATTTCGAGATCACGCCCCTGACCGACGCCGACAGCCCCGAGATGGTGGCCCTGGCCACCCTGACCGCGCCCGGCCCGTTCTTCTCGCGCACCCATCAGCTGGGCGAGTTCGTGGGCGTGAAGGTCGATGGCCGCCTGGTCGCCATGGCGGGGGAGCGGATGCGACCCGAGGGCTTCACCGAGGTCAGCGCCGTCTGCGCCCACCCCGACCATCGCGGCAAGGGCTACGCCGCCAAGCTGATGCTGCACGTGGCCCACAAGATCGCCGCACGCGGCGAGACGCCGTTCCTGCACAGCTACGACCACAACGCCGGCGCCATCGCGCTGTACGAGGCGCTGGGGTTCCGGTTCCGGTGCGAGCAGGTGCTGACGGTGCTGGCTCCCCTCTAACCCGCTCATCCCGGCGAATGCCGGGACCCAGATCCTGTAGCTGGGTGGCTGATTGGACGAGCTCAGCGCTCCTGGCGTCAGCCACACCACCATTCCATCTGGGTCCCGGCATTCGCCGGGATGAGCGGATCATTGGACAAAGAAAAAGACCCGGAAAGCTTTCGCCCTCCGGGTCCCTTGTCCGTCTAGCTCAGCGCGATCACGCCTCGATCTGGTTCGCCGACTTCCGCGCCCAGCCGTACAGCACGAACACCACGACGGCCGCGGCGATCAGGGCGAAGATCATGCCCAGGTGCTCGGGGGGCGCGAAGGGAACCTCCAGGGGGCCGGGCTTCTGGGTGGCGACGATCAGGCCGGCCAGGGCCACATTGAACAGGCTCTCGCCGACGATGAAGCCCGAGGCGATCAGCACGCCCAGGCGCTTGGCCGCCTCGCCCATCCGGTCCTTGTCGACCATCTTGTCGTAGACCCATCCGATCACCGCGCCGACCACGACCGGGGCGGTCACGGCGCTGGGCAGGTAGATGGCCAGGCCCACGCCCAGGGGCGGCAGGCTGAGGCGGCCGTTGCTGGTGCGGCGCAGGAGGATGTCGACGATGACCAGGCCCAGGCCGATCAGGGCGCCGTAGCCCAGCAGGCTCCAGTTCAGGTCGTGGGCGATCACGCCCTTGGCCAGGGTCGAGATCAGGGTCGCCTGCGGCGCGTCCAGCGGCTTGGCGCCGGCCACGGTCGACAGGTTGGCCGCGCCCGAGAAGCCGTTCGACTGGTTCAGCAGCTCCAGGACGAAGGGGATGACGATGGCGCCGGCGACGACGCCGATGATCAGGGCCACCTGCTGCTTCCACGGCGTGGCGTCGACCAGCTGGCCGGTCTTCAGGTCCTGCAGGTTGTCGTTGGCGACCACGGCCACGGCCAGCACCATGGTGGTGACGTAGAGGGCGTAGGCGACCAGGGCCTTGGCGATGTCGGGGCCGATCACGCCGCGACCGACGACGCCGACCATCAGCGAGGCGCCCAGCACGGTCAGGATGGCGATGCCCGAGACCGGGCTGTTGGACGAGCCGATCAGGCCGGCCATGTAACCGCAGACGGCGGCGGCCAGCAGGCCGGCGACCAGGACGTAGCCGATGCCGATGGCCACCAGCGGGGCGGCTAGGCTGGTGATCGGTCCGCCGGTCAGGAAGTTGGCCAGGAACCAGCCGGCCGGGGCCAGCAGCAGCAGCGAGACCAGGCCGACGATGCCGATCGGGATGTCCTGCTCGGTGCGGGGGATGTCGCCGCCGCCGGACTTGCGGGCCTTGTTGGCCTCGAAGGCCGACATCAGGCCGGCCCAGATCGGCAGGGCCAGCTTGCCCAGGGTCCAGATGGCGGCCGCGCCGATGACGCCCGCGCCCATGAACCGCACCTCGGTCTTCCAGACGGTCAGGGCGTGCTTGGCGACGTCGACGCCGGGCATCGGGTGCAGGGTGGTCATGACGGGGACCAGGATCCCCCAGGCGATGGCCAGGCCGGCGAACATGGCGACGCCGACGGTGATGCCCATCAGGTGGCCCGCGCCCATCAGGGCCAGCGAGCTGGACCCGCCCAGGCCGGTCGCGCCGGAGCCGACCTTGAAGTAGCGCGCCACCTCGGCGGCGAAGATCTTGGCCGCGGCCAGGGCGGCGAACAGGGCCGAGGCGACGGTGCCCAGCACCACGGCGATCAGGCCCTTCTGCCCTTCGGCGGCGCCCGCGCGCGAGCCGGTGCCGACCTTCAGCACCTCGGCGGCGGCGACGCCTTCCGGATAGGGCAGGTCGGAATTGGTGACCAAGGCCCGCCGAAGGGGAATGGTGTACATCACCCCCAGCACCCCGCCGACCAGACAGGCCCCGAAGGTGGCCAGGAACGGCACGTGGCCCCACCAGCCGATCATCAGCAGGCCCGGCAGCACGAAGATCACCGACGACAGCGTCCCCGCCGCCGAGGCGATGGTCTGGACGATGTTGTTTTCCTGGATGGTGCCGGTCCGGAACAGCTGCAGCAGGGCCATCGAGATGACGGCGGCCGGGATCGACGTGGCGAAGGTCAGACCCACCTTCAGGCCCAGATAGACCTGGGCGGCGGTGAAGACCACGGTGATGATGATCCCGATCAGGATCCCCCGGATCGTGATCTCAGAACGTGGAATCGCGGCGGCGTCGGACGGCATGAAGGGTCCCAAAACAGTTAAGGCGGCCGGACCTTGCACGTCCGACCGCCCCAAACTCAAGCCTTGTTCCGCATTTTCGCGTTTTGCGGGCTGGCGTTACCCTTGAAATCCCTTTTCAGGGAACAGGTTCAGAGCACCCCCAGCATTTCCGCGACCAGCGGA
This sequence comes from Caulobacter sp. 05T431, assembly GCF_056665975.1. Classification (NCBI taxonomy): domain Bacteria; kingdom Pseudomonadati; phylum Pseudomonadota; class Alphaproteobacteria; order Caulobacterales; family Caulobacteraceae; genus Caulobacter; species Caulobacter sp. 05T431. The sequence continues at coordinate 18,873 of NZ_JBFTKU010000026.1, forward strand.
TGGCGGACGATGTCGCGGTCGGCCAGGCGGACCACCGCGATGTTCTCGACCGGCTCGAACTTGGCCGACACCTCGGCCAGGCCCGAGATGCCCGGCAGCAGGTCCGACTGGTTCGGGTCGCCCGTCACCACCATGGTCGAGTTCCAGCCCAGGCGGGTCAGCAGCATCTTCAGCTGCATGTAGGTGCAGTTCTGGGCCTCGTCGATCACCACGAAGGCGTTGTTCAGGGTGCGGCCGCGCATGAAGCCGACCGGGGCGATCTCGATCGCGCCCTCGGCCATCAGGGCCCGCATGCGCTTGACCGACAGGCGGTCGCTGAGCGCGTCGTAGAGCGGGCGCAGATACGGGGCCAGCTTGTCCTCCATATCGCCCGGCAGGTAGCCGATCGACTCGCCGGCCTCGACGGCGGGGCGCGACAGCACGATGCGGCCGACCTTGCCGGCCTCAAGGGCCTCCACGGCCTTGGCGATGGCGATGTAGGTCTTGCCCGTGCCGGCCGGGCCCAGGGCCATGATCAGGTTCTTGGTGTCGATCGCCTCCATCAGCCCGGCCTGGCCGGGCGATTTGGGTTTGATCGTTTTGAGGTAACTCTGGTCCCGATCCTCATGCCCTGGATTCCCAAGCGGCGACCACGCGCTGCGATGCTCCACCGGCAGGCGGCGCACCTTGGCGTCGTCGTCGTAACGGCCAGCGTCATTCGCGCCTTCGCGCACCATCCGCTTGAGAGCTCGCTTGGTCATGTAAGCCTCCATTCAGGCATGAAAAAAGGACGTGGCCGAAGGGCGACGTCCTTGGAGCAGGTGGGGAGGAGAGAAACGAAGACGCGAGCGCGGCCGGGCGGTTCGGAGCTTGCCCCCGAAGGCGGTGATGAACGCCCAAACCCCAAAACCGACACCCAAGGTCTCCGTTACCGGGAGGCCGCGTTCGGCGATCGAGCGCGGCTCGGATACGAGAAGAATGACTCCCGATGTGGGAGTGTTCCCCCTCGAATCGCACAAATACAATGGGGCGGGCATGGTTTATGAGCGGTTAAGCCCTTGCCTGATTTTAGAACACGAGGTGTACGGATGACTGTCTATTCCTTGGGCGCCGCAAATCCTTCGCTGCCGCCGGAAGGCGAATATTGGATCGCGCCCAGTGCCTCGGTGATGGGAAACGTCATCATGCGGAAGAACTCCAGCGTCTGGTGGGGCGCAATAGTTCGCGGAGACAACGATCCCATTGAGATCGGCGAGAACAGCAACGTCCAGGACGGCTCAGTACTGCACACCGACATCGGCAGCCCACTGACCATCGGCGCCAACGTGACAATCGGCCACATGGTCATGCTTCACGGCTGCACGATCGGCGACGGCTCGCTGATCGGCATCGGCTCGATCATCCTGAACGGCGCGAAGATCGGGAAGAACTGCCTGATCGGCGCCGGGGCCCTGATCACCGAGGGCAAGGAGATTCCCGACAACGCGATGGTCATGGGCGCGCCCGGCAAGGTGGTCCGCGAGATCGGCGAGGGCCACGCCGTGATCCTCCAGGCCTCGGCCCTGCACTATGTCGAGAACTGGAAGCGCTACCGGACCGAGCTGAACCGGATCGACTGACGTCCGTCGGGAACCCGACTTAATAAAATACCGACGGTTTAGGACCACTGTCGGGGCCATGACGTGGGGACAGCGCATGGCGGCCAACCCGAGACGAGTGTGGAATCCGGCGCATCGGCGCCTGGCGGTCCTGACGCTCGCCTATGCCGGATGCATGGCCTACAGCCTGTTCCTGGCCGGCGCCGCCCAGCGCATCCCCACCATCTGGACCGCCAACGCCGTGCTGATCGGCGGCCTGCTGCTGCTCACCCGCCGGCAGGGCCTGGCGCTGCTGGCCCTGACCGCCGTCGTGCACGTGGCCATGGAGCTGACGGCCGGGGATTCGCCCCGGTTCGTGCTGACCATCACGGCGCTCGACGCCCTGCAGACCGCGGCGACGGCGACGGCGCTGCGCCTGATGCGCCTGCCGATCCGCGTGCGCTCCATGCGCGGCTTCCTGGCGCTGATGGCCGCCTCGACCGGCTTCACGGCGATCAGCTCGATCGTCGTCAACGGCCTGCTGTCGCTCAGCTTCCACGGCCCGTTCTGGCGCGCCTGGAGCGAATGGACCACCTCCAACGTGCTGGGCGTGGCCATCGCCCTGCCCACCCTGCTGATCCTGTTCGACCGCCGCCATCGCGACAGCTTCCGCGTCAGCCCGCTTGAGTCGCTGCTGGTCCTGATGCTGGTGCTGGTCACCGCCGTGACCGTGTTCACCGCCGACACCGCCCTGCAGGTGCTGCTGTTCGCCCCCGCCCTGCTGGCGGTCTTCCGCGGCGGACCGCGCGCGGCGGCCGTGCTGGTGACCGGCTCGCTKGCGGCGACCATCCCGGCGATCCTGCACAAGACCGGCATGGACCCCGTGGCCGCCGTGCCGCCGCTGCGCCAGGCCCAGATCTTCCACCTGGTGCTCTACGCCGTGTGCCTGGCCGCCGCCCTGGCCCTCAGCCGCCAGGCGCGGCTGCAGGCCCTGCTGGTCCGCCGCCAGGCCACCGCCCGCGCCGCCCAGGCCAAGGCCCAGGCCGCCAACCAGGCCAAGAGCGACTTCCTGGCCACGATCAGCCACGAGATCCGCACCCCGCTCAACAGCATCCTCGGCTTCGCCGGCCTGGTCGGCGACGACCCCGGCCTGTCGGCCGAGAGCCGCCGCCGCCTCGACCTGGTCGAGCGCGCCGGGCGCTCCCTGGCCGAGATCGTCGGCGACCTGCTGGACTTCGCCAAGGTCGAGGCCGGACGCCTGGACCTGCGGCCCGAGCCCGCCTCGCCCGCCGCCCTGCTGCGCGACGCCGTCGCCATCGTCGCCCCCGCCGCCCAGGCCAAGGGCCTGGCCCTGTCGGTGGACGTCGAGACCACCGGCGCCGGCGACGAGGCCGCCTTGCTGGCCCTGGACGAGACCCGCCTGCGCCAGGTGCTGCTGAACCTGCTGGCCAACGCGCTGAAGTTCACCGCCCAGGGCCGGGTGGCGGCCCGCCTGATCCTCGGCCCCGCGCCGGGCGACCTGCGGTTCGAGGTCGCCGACACCGGCATCGGCATCGCCCCCGACGTCCAGGCCCGCCTCTTCCGTCGCTTCAGCCAGGCCGACAGTTCGATCAGCCGCAGCTACGGCGGCGCGGGCCTGGGCCTGGCGATCAGCAAGGCCCTGGTCACCCAGATGGGCGGCGAGATCGGCGTCGACAGCGCCCCGGGGCAAGGCTCGCGGTTCTGGGTGACGCTGTCGGCGGAGGTCGCCGCCGCGGCTCCCGTTTCCATCTCCGCCTGCGCCGCGCAGGTCGAGCCGGAGCCCCCTCGCCCGGCCCGCGTCCTATTGGTCGACGACCACCCGATGAACCGCGAACTGGGCCACGCCCTGCTGACCCTGGCCGGCTGCGACGTCGCCACAGCCCAAGACGGGGCCCAGGCCGTGGAGGCCGCCGGCCTGGGCGGCTTCGACCTGATCCTGATGGACGTCCACATGCCCGGGATGGACGGCCTCGCCGCCGCCCGCGCCATCCGCGCCCTCCCCGGCCCGCCCGGCGCCGTGCCGATCGTGGCCCTGACCGCCGACGTCCTGCCCGAGCAGATCGCGCGGTGCCGGGCGGCGGGCATGGACGGGCACGTGGCCAAGCCGATCCGGCGGGAGGAGCTGCTGGCGACGGTGGGGCGGGCCCTCGAGGGCGCGGACCACGAACAGATTCGACGCGCCGGCGGGATCTGATCCCGGTCAGGAGATCGAGAAACCCTCGACATGGTCGTTGTCGATCGCCGGCCCCTCGACCTTGCCGGCCACGACCCGTCTCAACGACACGTCGCGGACGGGCAGTTCCGCCTCGGCTCGGATCCGGCAAAGGAACTTGGCTTCGCCGACCCGCACGTCGCTGACATGCAGGCCGCTGATCGGCGTCAACCGCCGCTCCTGCGTCGAGACCAGGGTGCGCCACTGGTAGAGGACGTCGGTGTCCACCGACAGCACCCCACCGGCGACCTTGTTGGCCGACACGTTCGACAGGTGGATGTTGCGGACGAAGCCGCCGCGCCGCTCGTTGGTCTTCACGAACAGGATGTTGGCGACCGGGGCGGCCCAGCCGTCGGCGCCCTTGCCGTCGCCGATGAAATGGCAGTCGTCCACGAAGACGTTCTCGATCCCGCCCGACAGCTCGCTGCMCACCGCCATCAGCTGGTGGCCGTTCTTGACCCGGCAGTTTCGCATGACGACGTTACGCGCCGGCGCGCCGATCTTCCAGGCGTCGAACTCGCGCCCCGACTTGACCGAGACGGCGTCGTCGCCCTGGTCGAACAGGCAGTCCTCGATCAGCACGTTCTGGCTCATCTCCGGATCGACGCCGTCATTGTTGTGGCCATGGGCCATGACGTCGACGCGCCGGATCACCACGTCGCGGCAGAGATAGGGGTGCAGGGTCCAGAACGGGCTGTTGCGGATGCGGATGTCCTCGACCAGGACGTTGCGGCAGCGGTTGAACTGGATGAAGTGCGGGCGAAGATGGTTCTCGCCCTGAGCCATCTGGCGCTGTTCCACCGGCACGCCCTTCACGGCCATCCCGTAGAGCGCGACCAGGGCGTCCAGGTGCGGCTTGGGGCGCTTGTACCAGACCTGCCAGACGTCGAGCCTGGCCTCCAGCGTCCCCTCGCCCGTGATCGCCACGTTCTCGCAATCGTAGGCGTAGACCAGGGGCGAGTAGTTGTAGCACTCCAGCCCCTCCCAACTGGTGGGCACGGCCGGCAGATAGTCGTCGGGATCGGACGAGAACAACAGCGTCGCGCCTTTGGCGAGATGCAGGTTCACATTGCTCTTGAGGTGGATCTTGCCGGTGGGCCAGACGCCGGCGGGGACGATCACCACGCCCGACCCCGCCTGATGGGCCGCGTCGATCGCCGAGGCGATGGCCCGGCCGGTCTTGCCCTGGTCATCCTGGGCCGCGCCGAAGTCGGTGATCGGGAATGGACGGCTGGACCGGAAATCAGGAACCGTGATCCCCGGCATGTCGAACGGCGCGGTCGCCCTGACCGTCCTTCGGGCCATCCCCGCCCGCGCGGCGGCGCTTGTCACGAGAAGCGGCGCGGCCAGGACCGAACCCACCGCGCTCCGCCGCGACAACGACCCCAGGTTCATTCGTTTCATCCCATTATTTGGAATACAATTCCTATAATTGAGACAATGACCTCAGGCGGTCGCGCTGTCAAAGCCGCCCGATCACCGCCCGGCCGCCTTCCGCCGCGTCCCCCTTGCCCCCCGCGCAAACCCGCGTCACTCTCTGTCTTAACAACGATAACATTCCAGGGAGGCGACGTCGGGCCATGGCCAGCACGCGCTACGACTACGTCATCATCGGCGCCGGTTCGGCCGGTTGCGTCCTGGCCGCGCGGCTGACCGAGGACCCGAACGTCAAGGTCCTGCTGCTGGAAGCCGGCGGCAAGAACACCTCGATCCTGGTCAAGATGCCCGCCGGGGTGGGCGAGCTKATCAAGGCCAAGGGCGACCAGAACTGGGGCTTCTGGACCGAGGCCGAGCCGCACCTGAACGATCGCAAGCTGTGGTGGCCGCGCGGCAAGGGCCTGGGCGGCAGCTCGGCGATCAACGGCATGATCTACATCCGCGGCCACGCGCGCGATTACGACCAGTGGCGGCAGATGGGGCTGGCGGGCTGGTCGTACGCCGAGGTCCTGCCCTACTTCAAGCGCTCGGAGAGCCATCACGGCGGCGGTGACGCCTATCACGGCGACGCGGGTCCGCTGCACGTCTCGCACGGCGAGTCCAAGAGCCCGTTCTATCCGACCCTGATCGAGGCCGGACGCCAGGCGGGCCATGCGGTGACCGAGGACTTCAACGGCTATCGCCAGGAGGGCTTCGGCCCCTACGACCTGACCATCCGCGACGGCAAGCGCTGGAGCGCGGCGGCGGCCTATCTGACGGCGGCCCTGACCCGGCCGAACCTGACCTGCGTGACCGAGGCGCGGACGACCCGCATCCTGGTCGAGAAGGGCAAGGCGATCGGGGTCGAGTACGTGGTCGGGGCCAGCCCCGAACGCCTCGTGGCCCACGCCGACGCCGAGGTGCTGCTCAGCGCCGGCGCCGTGCAGTCGCCGCACATCCTGCAGCTGTCGGGCATCGGCGCTCCGGACGACCTGAAGGCCCAGGGGGTCGCGGTCGTCCATGAGAGCAAGGGCGTCGGCGCCAACCTGCAGGACCACCTGGACGTCTGCCTGTCGTGGACGACCAAGAACCTGGAGACCGCCTATTCGGCCAACAAGGGCCTGAAGAAGCTGAGCACGGGCCTGTCCTACATGCTGCTGGGCAAGGGGCTGGGCCGCCAGCAGTTCCTGGAGAGCGGCGCGTTCCTGAAGTCGCGCCCCGACCTCGATCGCCCCGACCTGCAGATCCACGGCGTGCTGGCCATCATGCAGGACCACGGCAAGGTCCAGGTCGAGAAGGACGGCTTCACCCTGCACGTCTGCCAGCTACGCCCCGAGAGCCGCGGCAAGGTCGGTCTGCGCTCGGCCGATCCGTTCGACGACCCGACCATCCTGGCCAACTACCTGGCGACCGAGGAGGACCGACGCGCCATCCGCGAAGGCGTCCGCATCGCCCGCGACGTGGTGGCTCAGGCCGCCTTCGATCCCTATCGCGAGGCCGAGTACGCGCCGGGCGCCGAGGTGAAGACCGACGACCAGATCGACGCCTGGGTGCGGGCCAAKGCCGAGACCATCTACCACCCGGTGGGCACCTGCCKGATGGGCGCGGCCGGCGACCCGCTGGCGGTCGTCGACGACCAACTGCGCGTGCAGGGGCTTTCGGGCCTGCGGGTGATCGACGCCTCGGTCATGCCCACCCTGATCGGCGGCAACACCAACGCCCCGACCATCATGATCGCCGAGCGCGCCTCGGACCTGATCCGGGGCAAGGCGACCCTGGCCCCGATCGACGCGCCGGTGTTCGAGGACGGCCGGGCGGCGGCGGCCTAGGGTCGTGCTACGATTGGGGACACGCGCATGCGCGTGTCCCCGCCCCCACTTGAGAGGCTCCCCATGAACCAACGTCCCTTGGGCCGCTCGGGCCTGGCCACCGCGCCGCTGGTGTTCGGCGGCAACGTGTTCGGCTGGACGGCCGACGAGGCGACCTCGTTTCGGTTGCTCGACGCCTTCGTCGACGGCGGCTTCAACGCGGTCGACACCGCCGACGTCTATTCGGCCTGGGTCCCGGGCCATACGGGCGGCGAGTCCGAGAGCGTGATCGGCCGCTGGCTGAAGGCCGGCGGCAAGCGCGGCAAGGTGCTGGTCCTGACCAAGGTGGCCATGTGGCCGGCCCAGCCGGGCCTGTCGGCGGCCAACATCGTCTCGGCTGTCGAAGGCTCGCTCAAGCGCCTGCAGACCGACTATATCGACCTCTACCAGGCCCACCAGGACGACGCCGACACCCCCATCGACGAGACGCTGGAGGCCTTCGATCGGCTGGTGAAGGCCGGCAAGGCCCGGGCGGTCGGCGCGTCGAACTTCACCCCGGCGCGGCTGGGCGAGAGCCTGGCGACCAGCGCCGCCCAGGGCTTGGCGCGCTACGAGACCATCCAGCCCAAGTTCAACCTCTTCGACCGCGACCAGGTCGAGGGCGAGCTGGCGGCCCTGACGGCGCGCGAGGGCCTGGGGATCATCCCCTATTACGGCCTGGCCGCCGGCTTCCTGACCGGCAAGTACCGCACCGACGCCGACCTGGAGGGCAAGGCCCGCGCGCGGACCATCCTGCGCGACTACTGGAACGACAAGGGCAAGCGGGTCCTGGCGGCGCTGGACGCGGCGGCCAAGGCGGTGTCGGCCTCTCCCGCCCAGGTGGCCCTGGCCTGGATCATGGCCCGTCCGGCGATCACCGCCCCGATCGCCAGCGCCACCAGCGTGGCGCAGCTGGACGAACTGATGGGGGCGGCGCGGCTGAAACTGCCGGCCGAGGTGATGGAGAGCCTGAACGCCGCGCGCTAGAGCTCCGCTTCAACTCAATCATCATTCCGCTCATCCCGGCGAATGCCGGGACCCAGATCCCTTAGCGGTGTGGATGATTGGAAGGGCTCAGCGCTTTTGGCGTCAGCCTCAAAGCCATTCCATCTGGGTCCCGGCATTCGCCGGGATGAGCGGATATTTTGAAAAACCCAATGGGAAGGGGTCGCCGTGCGGCGCCCCTTCCCATCACCGGCGCGTCCCCCCGACACGCCGTCCTTTCCGTCCCCCCCGGCACGGAAAAGCTCGTGATGTCTTTCCTAGGCGATCCGGCGTCCGTGCAGGGTCGCCAGGCGCAGGCGCGGCGACTCCTCGTTGGCCGGGCCCAGGCTCTGGATCTTGCGGACGCCCAGCTCCGACGCCGGACGGCCCATCAGGCGCTGGATCATGGCGATGGGCTGGTAGAGGCCCAGGAAGCGGTCGGTCTGGCCGTCGGCCCCGACCATCGGGGCCAGCAACACCTCCATGCCCACCGACGGCGCCCCGACCGAGCGGATGTCGGCGGTGATCACCATAGGCTCGCCGCGGCGGCGCGCGACCTCCAGGGCCGACTTGACCTCCAGCCGATGGGACAGCGCCCAGAAGCCCAGGGCGTCCTCGCCGCGCAGGTCGCGGGCGTGCAGATCGGTGACGAAGCCGCCCGCCAGCCGCACCGGATAGCGGCCCTTGGCGTCGCGCCCCAGGATGAACACCTGGGGCAGCAGATCGAGGAAATCGCCGGGATTGACGCTGGCCCGCGCGGGCACGCCGTCGTTAACGGCCCTGCTACGCCAATAGTCTATCAATCGTTCCGTGCTTGGATGGAACATCGTCGTTCCCCTCGCGGGCTCACTCGCGGTCCCCTTTTCGACCGCACCGGGCTTGCAAGGAGAACCGTGCCAGCCCTCGGACCGTGCCGTCCTGGGACAGTTCCCCGGTCGGACGGCGGGCATGGCGTGGTTCTTGCTTGGCTTTGCGCCACGCGGCACGTCGAGGTGTTGTGAAGGGAAAAGGCCGATGCAGGCGCCGAAAATGACCTTGTCCAAGCTGTGGATCAGCCTGGCCGCCTTCGTGGGCGTGCTGGTGCTGGGCGGGGTCGCCTACGCCCAGTGCGGCAGCTGCACGCCCACGCCGCCGCCCTGCTGCAGCCCGCCGCCGGCGCCGCCGCGTCCGCCGACCCCGCCCAGCTGCAACACCTGCGGCGGCGGCCACAACGTCTACGTCCCCGGTATCAACATCCACGTCGGCGGCTCGGTCGTCGTCAACGCCAACGCCTCGGCGACCAGCACGGCCGTGGCCGGAGCCGGGGCCGGAGCGGGCGCCGGCGCCTCGGCGGGCTCGACCGTCTACTACGGCGGCGGCACGCACGGCGGCTACTATTCCGGCCCGGTCTCGACCGGCTACATCCAGGGCCTGAACGTCGAGGGCGGCGAAGTGCGCCGCCGCGCGTCCTACGAGGCCACCCGCACCCGCTACAAGCGCGTGGTCATCCGCGCCGTCTGCCTGGACGACCGCGACGTGCCCCACCCCGCCTCGCAGGTCACCCCCGACCGCGAGATCGACAACGGCTACGAGGGCGAGCTCTATCGCTGCATCGCCGGGTCGCGCATGCAGTACGTGGTCGGCGCCTATGAGGGCCTGGAGCGCAGCAACTTCAGCGGCGAGACCTATGTCTGCGGCAAGAACGACGCCCTGTACTTCTCGCCGGGCGCCCAGGGCGGTTCGGTGGCCTGCCGGCCGCAGAAGCCGGCCCGCGACTGCAACGAGCGCTCGCTGCTGCGCCGCTACGGCGCCGGCGTGAAGATCCTGACCATGCTCTACACCGAGAAGTACACCGCCGAACGCGAGGAGACGGTGCGCGAGCAGCAGAGCTCGGGCATGAGCCTCAGCCTGGACGGCGGCGTCGGCGGGGTCGTGTACTAGTCACTATTCCCCTCTCTCTTTGAGAGAGGGATTCAATCTTGGCCCCTTCCTTGCCCTGTGGCAGATTCCGGCTTCGGACACCGCTCCGCACCTGAGCATGCGCACCGCCGCCCCTGCTCGCTTCGGGAGACTGTGTGCGATGACCTCCAAATCCATTTCTGACATCACCTTCGGCCGCACCGCGCCGGGAATCTTCGTTCGCGACATCGGAAAAGCCCTCGCCTTCTATGGCGACGTCCTGGGCTTTGCGAAGGTGTTCGAGAACGGCGATCCCGTCGGCTTCGTGATCCTGGAGAAGGATCGGGCCGAGCTGCACCTCAGCCTGGTCAAGGACCACAAGGCCTCGACCACCAACGTGGCCCACCTGATCGTCGACGACGTCGACGCCCTGCACGCGATCTGCGTGGCGGCAGGCGTGCGGATCATCAAGTCCCTGGCCGACAAGGACTACGGCCTGCGGGCCTTCGTGTTCGCTGATCCCGACGGCAACCGGATCGACGTGGGCCAGCCGATCGGCGGCGCTGAACTGGCCCGCGCGCGCTTCGAGCGCCGGAACCTGACGGGCGTGGCCTTCCACGATTGCGCCCTGCCCGGCGCGACGTTCGACGACGTCAACCTCGCGGGCGCGCTGTTCTCGAACGTGAACCTGCGGGGCGCGCGGTTCACCAACGTCAACATGAGCGGCGTCGCCATCGAGGACGCCAATATCGAGGGCCTGACGATCTACGGGATCGACATCCACGCCCTGGTGCAGGCGGAGTTGGTGAAGCGCGGCCTCTAAATCMGCTCATCCCGGCGAATGCCGGGACCCAGATGGAATGGCCATGAGGCTGACGCCATGAGCGATGAGCTTATCCAGTCAGCCACACCGCCATGGGATCTGGATCCCGGCATTCGCCGGGATGAGCGGAATGGGGTGGCTCAGATCACGTAGTCGTAGACCACCTCGGCCAACGTATGGTCCATCGTCCGGGCCGGCTCTTCGCAGGTGGGACAATTGACGATCCGGGCGGGGACGCCGGCGGCCGTGCAATGCGGCGGCACGGGCTTGAGCACCACCGAGCCCGAGGCGATCTTGGCGTATTCGCCGATCTGGATATTGCCCAGCACCTTCGAGCCCGCGCCCAGCAGCACGCCGCGACCGATCTTGGGGTGGCGGTCGCCGCGCTCGGCGCCGGTGCCGCCCAGGGTCACGCCGTGCAGCATCGAGACGTCGTCGCCGACCACCGCGGTCTCGCCGATGACGATGCCGGTGCCGTGGTCGATGAACACGCCCTTGCCGATGCGGGCGGCGGGATTGATGTCGACCTGGAAGACCTCGCTGGCCCGGCTCTGCAGGTAGAAGGCCAGGGTCTCGCGGCCCTGGCTCCACAGCCAGTGCGACACGCGATGGGTCTGCAGGGCCAGGAAGCCCTTGAAGAACAGGAACGGCTGGACGTAGCCCTTGGTTGCCGGGTCGCGCTCGAACACCGCCACCAGGTCGGCCTCGGCGGCGGCCACCAGCGACGGATCGCTCTCGAAGGCGTCGGCGGCGAACTCGCGGGCGGTCATGGCCCGCATCTCCTGGTCGCCCAGCTTGCGCGCCAGCTGGAAGGTCAGGGCGTCGGCCAGGTTGTCATGGCTGAGGATCACGGCGTTCAGCAGCGAGGCCAGGGCCGGCTCGGCCTTGGCGGCGTGTTCGGCCTGGTTGCGCAGCGCGGCCCACACGGGCGGCGTCGTTTCCTGCGTCACGACCTCGAGATGCTTGGCCACCGGGTTCTCCCTCGCCCACGCCGCCATAGAGCATCTTTTTGAGAAATGCTCCACACGTCCTTTGGATTCAACGGTCAAGCCGTCGAACCGTTCGCCATTTAGGAACGCGCCTAGGCCAGCACAAGTCGCGCCAGGCCCTCCGGAAGCTCGCCCTTCACCGCCATATGGTGCACGCGAAGCAGTAAAGCCACCGTCAAGGAGTCCGGCATGTGGCCCGACACCGCCGCGTCCAGGGCCTCGCCGAACGGGACGCGGACCGTCGCCAGGTCCTCTGTCTCGTCCGGCGCGGTTCCCGTGGGCGTCAGGTCCAGGGCCAGATAGCCGTGGCACAGCTCATCGGTGATCGAGTTCGAAAGCTCCATCGTCAGGATCAGGCGCCAGTCGGCGGCCTCCAGCCCGACCTCCTCGGCCAGTTCGCGCCTGGCGCCGTCCAGYGGGTCCTCGTCCAGCGGCGCGCCGCCCTCGGGGATCTCCCAGCTGTAGTTGCCGTGCGGGAACCGGTGCTGGCCCACCAGGGTCACCGTGCCGTCGGCGTGCAGCGSCACGATCCCGATCGCCCGGTTCTTGAACCCGACCTTGCCGTAGAGGGCCGGCCGGCCGGTGGGGGCGATCGTCTGGTACTCGGTCAGGGTGATCCAGGGATTGTCGTAGGCGATCGTTTCGCTGGTGACGCGCCACGGCGTTCCGTGCGCTTTGAGCCAGGTGGGTTTATCGGTCATGCGAACGACTCGCGACTTGTGGCGGCCGAGGACCGGCCATAGGTGTGCTGCCTTATCTCGGTTTCTGGAGGTCGTCTTGACCGGTTCCGTTCCCCCTGCCCCGCAATTCGGTGAAGTGCTGCCGATCGAGCCGTCGCAGGCGGTGCTGGACTTCCTGGCCAAGCGGCGCTCGGCCTCGGCCATGAGCCTGGCGGCGCCGGGTCCCGACGACGCCCAGCTGACCGACCTGCTGCGCCTGGCGGCCCGCGTGCCCGACCACGGCAAGCTGGCCCCCTGGCGGTTCGTAATCCTGCGCGGCGCGGCGAAGGACGCCTTCGCCGAGAAGATCACCGCCCTGGCCGACAGCCAGGCCAATCCGGTCAAGGCCAACGCCGCCCTGCGCAAGCTGACGCGGCCGCCGGTCTGCGTCGCCGTGATCTCGCGCTTCATCCCCGGCGAGATTCCCGAGTGGGAGCAACGCCAGAGCGCCTCGGCCGTCTGCCAGCAGATGCTGCTGGCCGCCGCCGCCATGGGCTGGGGCGCCAACTGGATCACCGACTGGTATTCCTACGACCCGCGCGCCAAGGCCGTCCTGGGCCTGGCCGAGGACGAGTTGGTGTCCGGCTTCCTCTATCTGGGGACCTCGACCGAATCCCCGCAGGAGCGCGTTCGGCCCGACGTGGCGGCGATCACCAGCGAATGGTCCGCCGACTGAGGCCTCCTCCAGGTCGCCCCTGTTGCGTTTCGGCATCGGTCGGGCGCCTTCATGAAGGCCGCTCATGCGCGAAATGACCACTAAAAGCGCAGAACGGCCGTCCGACTAGTCTCTAGTCCCATGCCGTGGGACTTGCGAACCGCAAGGTTCCCAGTGCATCAGCTGCGACATTTTATGTAACAGTCTTGCATCAATTCGACCTTAAGCATCGGTAACTTGTCAGTTGGCCTTGAGTTGCATAAGGCCCAGCTCGACGACGTCTGCGTACTTACACGCCGACCAAAACTTTTCGGCCGACGGGGTTTATGACGCTCTCTCTCCTAATTCTCGGCATGTCCGCCGCGCTCGAAGGCGCGCCTGAAGCCGCGCCCGCGCAGCAGGAACCGGCCGCCCAGGTCCAGCAGACGCCGCAGCAGGCGGCCCAGGCCGATCCGTACGCCTCCGAGGTCGACGCGGTCGAGGTGGTCGCCGGCAAGCCGCGCGGCTCGGTGGAGGGCGACATCAAGCCCGAGATCACGCTGAACCCCGGCCAGATCCGCGCCTACGGCGCCGGCAGCATCTCGGAGCTGATGGCCTTCCTGGAGCCGCAGTTGCGCAGCACCCGCGGCGACGGCCAGCCGATCATGCTGATCAACGGCCGCCGCATCTCGGGCATGCAGGAGATCCGCGACATCCCGCCCGAGGCCATCGAGCGCTTCGAGATCCTGCCCGAGGAAGTGTCGCTGACCTACGGCTACCGCGCTGACCAGCGGGTGGTGAACATCGTCCTGCGCCGCCGCTTCCGCGCCGTCACCAACGAGGTCGGCCTGAAGGGCGCCACCGAGGGCGGGCGCACCAGCAGCGACCTGCAGAGCACCCTGTTCCGCGTCCAGGGCGACCAGCGCTGGCTGTTCAACGGCAAGATCAGCCACGACACGCCGCTGTTCGAGGACGAGCGCGACATCGTGCGCACGCCCGGGAACGCGCCCTACGACCTCACCGGCAACATCACGGGCGTCGACGGCGCGCCGATCGCCGACCTGTCGGCCCTGGCCGGCCGCGATGTCCGCGCCGCGGCCGTGCCGACCTCGGCGGCCGGCGGGCGGCCCGCCCTGAGCGACTTCTCCACCATTCCGGCCACCGACGACCTGACCGCCTGGCGCAGCCTGGCCCCCAAGACCACCGCCGCCTCGCTGACCGGCGCGGTGACCCGCCCCGTGGGCAAGGCGTCGATGGCCACGATCAGCGGTTCCTTCGAGGACACCAGCACGCTCAGCTATCTGGGCCTGCCCACCGTGCGCGATCCCGGCAAGATCCAGGCCCAGGACCAGGTGCCGGTCATCCCGACCGGCAACCCGTATTCGCCGTTCAGCCAGGACGTCGAACTCTATCGCTACGCCGACGACTATGTGTCGATGCAGCGCAAGGTCGACAGCCAGAAGGCGACGATCTCCGCGGCCGCCAACGGCCGGCTCGACGACTGGCGCTGGAGCGCCACCGGCGGCTTCGTCCGCTCGGTCAGCGACACCACGACCGGCCGGGGCCTGGACGCTTCGGCGTTCGTGGCCGCGATCGCCGCCGACGACCCGGCGGTCAATCCGTTCGGCAACATCCCCTCGAACCTGATCCCCAGGCTTTCGCCGGACACCGCCCACTCGACCTCGAACACGGCCAACGGCGAGTTCGTGCTGATGGGCCGTCCGGTGCGGGCCGCGGCGGGCGACGTGTCGGCGACGTTCAAGGTCGGCGCCGACACCCAGACCCAGGACTCGCGCACCACCCGCTACGATGCGGTGGAGCACAAGACCCTGATCGCGGACCGCGACATCTCGCGAACCACCGGCAGCCTGCAGACCAACATCTCGGTGCCGATCACCAACCGGGCCAAGGGCGTGCTGCCGCTGCTGGGCGACCTGTCGCTGAACTTCAACGGCGAATACAACCAGCTGTCGGACTTCGGCGGCCTGACCACCCTTGGCGGCGGCTTCAACTGGACGCCGATCGATCCCCTGACCGTCATCGTCGGCTACACCGACGAAGAGGGCGCCMCGACCGCCTCGCAGCTGAACGACCCGATCCTGGCGACGCCCAACGTCTCGATCTTCGACTTCAGGAACAACCGCACGGTCCTGGCGACGCGCATCGAGGGCGGCAATCCGAACCTGCTGTCCGACAGCCGCCAGGTCATGAAGCTGGGCGTCAACCTGCGTCCGCTGCCCAAGGACGCCAAGACCAACCTGCAGATCAGCGCCAACTACACGGTCACGCGGATCGACGACTCGACCAACAACTTCCCGGCCATCACCCCCGACATCGAGCAGGCCTTCCCCGACCGCATCGTGCGCGACGCCGACGGCAATCTGGTCTCGGTCGACGCCCGGCCGGTGAACTACGCCAAGACCGAGCAGGAGCAGATCCGTTGGGGCTTCAACCTGTCGCGGGCGTTCGGCAAGCCGCGTGCGGGGGGGCCGGGCTTCCAGTTCGGCGGCGGKGGCGGTCCGCCTCCGGGCGGCGGCGGCAGTGGTGGCGGCGGTCCTGATGGGCCCGGCGCGGGCCCGGGCGGTGGTGGCGGCGGCGGTGGCGGCTTCCGCGGCGGCGGTGGCGGCGGTTTCCGCAACGGCCCGCGCCCCGGCCAGGGCCAGTTCCAGGTCTCGCTCTACCACACCTGGAAACTGAAGGACGAGATCACCATCCGCGACGGCCTGCCGATCATCGACCGCCTGAACGGCGGCTCGGGCGCGGGCCCCGAGCACGAGGTCCAGCTGCAGGTCGGCGTCTTCAAGAGCGGCATGGGCATGTTCCTGAACGGCAGCTGGCGCAGCGGCTATCGCCTGAACGGCGACACCTCGCAGAAGGACCTGTTCTTCAGCGACCAGTCGACCTTCAGCCTGAACGTCTTCGCCGATCCGACCTCGCGGCCCGACCTGATCCGGGCCCATCCCTGGCTGCGCGGCACGCGGGTGCAGATGCAGGTCCAGAACCTGTTCGACACCAAGCAGGACGTGCACGACCGCCTGGGCGTCACGCCCCAGGCGTACCAGCCGGACTATCGCGACCCGATCGGCCGGACGGTGCGCATCAGCTTCCGCAAGCTGATCGGCCCGGCCCCGCCGGTGCGGACGCCGGGCGGCGCCCCGGGCGTACGTCCGGGCGTCACGCCGCAGGGCCCGCCTTCGACCAGCGCCCAGCCCACGCCGCCGGCTCAGCCGGCGACGCCTCGCTAGAAACCAGAAGGGCGCGGCCGGCCCGGCGCGCCCGGATGCCGCCGCGCGGGTACCAGTAGCCGCCGATGCGCAGCCAGCGCGGCTGGGCGATCTCGACGATCTTGCGGCCGATCTTGACCGTGCAGTCCTCGTGGAACGAGCCGTGGTTGCGGAAGCTGGTCAGATAGAGCTTCAGCGACTTGCTCTCGATCAGCCAGTCGCCCGGCGCGTAGTCGATCACCAGGTGCGCGAAGTCGGGCTGGCCGGTCACCGGGCACAGCGAGGTGAATTCGGGGGCCACGAAGCGGGCCAGGTAGGTCACGTCGCTCTGCGGGTTGGGCACCCGCTCGAGGACGGCCTGGTCGGGGCTGGCGGCGGGCTCCACCACCTGGCCCAGCTGGGTCACATGAAGTTCGGTCATGGCCGGTCATCTAGGCCCCGCGCCCCCGCGAGACAAGCGCGCGCGGTGTCGCTATCACTGGTCAAAACAGATGTTCGGATGAGGAAGCGACCATGAGCGGACGGGATTTCGACGGTTTCACGGTGGTGGTGACCGGCGCCTCCACGGGCCTGGGCCGGGCCATGGCGGTGGAGACCGCCCGGCGCGGCGCCGGCCTGGTTGTCGTCAACTTCGCCAGCAGCGCCGCCGAGGCCGAGGAGACCGCCCGGCTGGTCGAGGCCGAGGGCGCCAAGGCCGTCCTGGTCCAGGGCGACGTGGCCCAGGACGCCGACTGCCGGCGAATCGCCGAGGCCGCCGCCGGCACGGGCCGCATCGACGCCCTGTTCAACAACGCCGGAATCACCAAGTTCGCGCCCAACCACGCCGATCTCGACGCGGTCGACGCCGAGGACTTCCTGCGCCTCTACGCGGTCAATGTGGTGGGCGCCTTCCAGATGGTCCGCGCCGCCCGCAGCCTGCTGGAAGCCGCGCCCCAGCCCGGGGCCGTGGTCAACACCGCCTCGATCGCCGGGGTGGTCGGCAACGGCTCGTCGGTGCCCTACGCCGCCTCCAAGGGGGCGCTGACCACCATGACCCTGTCCCTGGCCAGGGCGCTGGCGCCGCGGATCCGGGTCAACGCCGTCTGCCCGGGCTTCATCGACACGCCCTGGTTCGGCAAGGCGATGGACGCCGAGCGCGTCGACCGCCTGCGGGCCGGCGCGGCGGCCGCCACGCCGCTGAAGGCGGCCTCCACCGCCGAGGACATCGCCGGCTCCGCCGTGTTCCTGGCTTCGCCCGCCTCGCGGCACGTCACGGGCGAAACCCTGCTGGTGGACGCGGGCCTGCACCTGGGCGGCGCCAGCCTGGCGATGCGCTGAGGCCGCAGGTAAAGCTCAAACAACCACGCCCTAGACACTGTGGCGCCTCGCGCCACTTCTGCAGCAAAATCGTCACACTTCGCTTATTCCTTGTGCTCGAGGCGCCGTTTCTGCTGGCGATTTAACCATCGTGATTGCAACTAGGGTGTAGACCACGACTATTCCGGTTGTGCCCAAACACGCTTGCAGGCGCGCTGGACCACGAAGGCTCCAAACCCTTCGGTCGGCAAAACGAAATAAGGGGATAGAACACATGAAGTTCATGAAACTGGCGCTGGTCGCCGCCGCCGCCTCGGTCGCCATGGGCGGAGCCGCGATGGCCGAAGAGCTGAAGCTCTCGTACAACGTCGGCGTCGCCAGCAACTACATCTTCCGCGGCGTCAGCAACACCAACACCAACGGCCAGGTCTTCGGCGGCATCGACGCCACCTACGGCATCGGCTACGCGGGCGTGTGGACCTCGAACGTCGACTTCGGCACCCCGAATCCCGACCAGGAAATCGACGTCTACGCCGGCGTGAAGCCGACCGTCGGCCCGGCCTCGCTGGACTTCGGCGTCATCTACTACGGCTACAGCAAGGACAAGAACGGCGCTCCGGGCCAGTACGGCTACTTCGAAGTCAAGGCCGCGGGCTCGGTCCCGGCCGGTCCGGCCACCGTCGGCGCCGCCGTGTACTACTCGCCGGAATTCCCGGGTAAGGGCGGCGAAGCCCTGTACTACGAGCTGAACGGTTCGATCCCGCTGGAAGAAAAGCTGACCCTGAGCGGCGCCATCGGCCGTCAGGACGTCGACGCCGACAACTACTTCGGCGGCCAGACGACCAGCTACGTGACCTGGAACGCCGGCGTCACCGCCGCGATCAACGACCACGTCAGCGCCGACTTCCGCTACTCGGACACCAACAAGAGCGACTACGGCTCGATCTGGCACGCCACGGTCACCGCCTCGCTGAAGGTGGCCTTCTAAGCCACGCGCTTACGAAGTCTGGAACGGGCCGCCTCGACATCGTCGAGGCGGCCTTTTCTCTGGCCGGAGACGCGCCCTAGGCCCTGGGCGCGGACGGCGGGCGCATGAACAGCGCCGCCAGGAACACCACCGCCGTCAGGGCCGCGAACAGCTCGAAGGCGGGCGTGAACGAGCCGACTCGGTCGCGGATCGCGCCGCCGATGAACGGCCCGGCCGCCGACACCGCCCCGATCAGGCAGGTCAGGGAGAACAGCTCGACATTGTTGCGGCGGCCGAAATAGTTCAGCAGCAGCAGGCTGACGGCCAGCACCGTCAGGCCGAACCCGACGCCCACCCCCACCGCGTACAGCGTCAACAGCAGGGGCGTCGTGGCCCGCGACAGGGCCAGCAGGCCGACCACCAGAAGTCCCTGGGCGAAGACCAGCAGCCAGCGCGGGTCCACCCGATCGCCGATCGCCCCGCCGCCCAGGCGGGCGACCACCTGCATGCCGCCCTCAAGGCTGAGCATGCCCGCCGCCACCGCCCCGGCCACACCCAGTTGGGTCAGGTGGGCCTGGGTCAGGCTGGCGGCGCTGATGCCGGCCAGCAGGTGGCTGAAATAGGCGGCCAGCAGCACGTAGAACTGCGGCGTGCGCACCGCGTCGCGGACGCTCCATTCATGGTCGGTGTGATAGACGCCCGAGGGTGTGGCGCCGGCCTTGGCCTCGGCGTCCAGCTCGCGGTCCAGCGCGGCGCCCGCCTGTTCCAGCCAGCGCCGCCCGCCCACCGCCACAGCGCACAGCAGGCCGACCAGGCCGACGGCCAGGGCCTGCAGGGCCCAGTAGAGCCGCCAGTCGTTGTGGGTCGCGGTCAGCGCGCTGACCACCATCCACGGCCCGGCCACCCCGCCCAGGGCGCCGAAGGTGAAGTAGATCCCGAACGGCAGGGCGCGTTCCTTGAAGATCGCCGACAGCACGTGGGTGCCGGGGATCAGGGCTGCCATCTGGAAGCCGATCCCGCACAGGGCCGTCCCGACGAAATAGATCGGCAGGGCGTGGACCCGCGACAGGCAGAACAGCCCGCCCGCCATCACCGCCACCCCGACCAGGATCGCGCCGCGCACGCCCATCCGGCGGATCAGCATGGCCGGCAGCCAGGACGACAGGCCGGTGAAGACGCCCAGGATCGTGAAGCCCAGGAAGGCGTGCTCCCAGCTCCAGCCCAGTTCCGGGACCATGGCCGGGATCACCACGCCCAGCGAGGAATAGGTCGCGGCGGTGATCAGGAACAGCAGCAGGCTGAAGGCGGCGACCAGCAACCAGGGACGGAAGCGCGTTGAGAATTGGTCGGTCATTCAGGGCGCCATTTCATCCCTCTCCCCTTGCGGGAGAGGGTGGCCCGCGAAGCGGGTCGGGTGAGGGGTTGAAGATCAGTTGAGCCGCGTGCTGCGGTAAGGTCGAGTGGGGCGATGAAGGTTTGAGAGACCCCTCATCCGTCGACCTTCGGCCGACACCTTCTCCCGCAAGGGGAGAAGGATCACGATTAGAAACTCCGCTTCAGGGTCACGCGCCATTCCCGCCCCTTGCCGGGCAAGGACCCGAGATTGGCATAGGTGTCGGCGTCGGGGGTGAAATAGAGCTTGTCGAACAGATTATCGACGTTGAGCTCGGCGGTGTACGGCCCACGCGTCACATAGGCCGAGGCGTTGACCACGGCGTAGGCGGGATAGGTCACCGCGTCCTGCACCAGGCCCGAGGTCTTGGTCACGTGGGTGACGCCCAAGGTCGCCCCGGCCTGCCCCCAGTCGTGCTGGTCGCTGGTGTAGGCGCCGTACAGGCTGACCACCGACTTGGGGATCAGGGTGTAGTCATAGTCGCCCGCCCGGCCCGGCAGGCTGCTGAACGTCCAGACCACATAGCTGCCGCCATAGCCCTGGGCGCCGGGCACGCCGGCGGTATAGGCCGGGATGTACTGGAACGAGTTGTCCGGTCCCTTGACCGTGGTGTGCTGGGCGTTGGCCGTGGCGGTGAAGCTGAGATGCTCGGACGCCAGCCAGCGGACCTCCAGCTCCACGCCCTTGGCCCGCGTGCCCTGCACCACCGGGGTCAGACCCGACAGCTGGGTGCGGTTCTGGCGGTAAGCGGCCAGCGAGCCGACCAGGGTCCCCTTCAGCAGCTGGAACTTCACGCCGGCCTCGGCCAGGTCGCTGTCCGACAGCCACGAACCGTCGGCGACCAGGCTTGGGGCGACCTCGCCGGCCTGGCTGACCTCGAGCGCCGAGGCCTTGGCGTAGCTGATGTAGGGCATCAGGCCCACCGGCGTCTGATAGGTCAGGCTGGCGCTGTAGGTCCCCTTCCCCCGGCTGTCGGTCTGGCGGCCCGTGGGGGCGAAGGTCAGGAAGCCGGTGTCCTCCGCCGCCACGTCGTACCAGTCGTAGCGGCCGCCCAGGGTCAGGGTCAGGCGCTGGCCGAACTTGACGTCGCTGGTGAAGAACAGGCCCGTCTGGCTCCACGTGCCCTTGTTGTCGTTCTCCCATTCCAGGCCCTGGACCCCGGCGGGCTCGGTGCTGAACGGGCTGTCGATGATGTCGTTGGGCTGGGCGCCGACCGAGAGGTCGCGGCGGTCGATGGCGATCAGGCCGCTGTTGAAGCTCTCGCGCCGACGGCCCAAGAAGTCGCGATAGCCGGCCCCGACGATGGTCGCGGTGCTGACCGGCCCGAACTCGCGCTTGAACGCGTAGCTGGCCCGCGCTTCCCAGACATGGCTGTCGAACCAGGCCGGGTAGCCGTAGCTGACGAAGCGCTTGTTCTCCTGGTCGTCGTAGAACAGCTGCAGCTTCAGCACGCCGTCGTCGTCGAACCGCTTGGCCAGGTMGAAATAGAGGGTGTTGGTCCGGGTCTTGGAGAAGTCGGCGGCGCTGACATAGACCGTGCGCGGGTCCAGCTTCGTGGTCCCCACGCCGGTGTCCAGGGTGTGGTTGGCGTCGGTGGCGGGGAAGCCGTAGTACGGGATGTAGAGCGCGCTGCCGAACGGATACGGCCCCACCTCGCCCGGCGTGATCCGGCCGTTGCCGTCGGCGTCGACCAGGCTGGTGTCGCGGCCGGTGATGTAGGTCTGGTGGTCGATCAGGTCCTGGGTCAGGCGGTTCCAGCCGGGCGTCTGGATGTCGCCGGTCGAGTGGTAGACCATGCCGCCGAAGGCCGTGCTCCAGCCGTTGTTCAGGTCGAAGTCGGCCGAGACCTCGGCCAGCTGCCGCTTGGGGTGGAGCCCACGGTAAAAGCTCTTGGAATCATCCAGCTCGCCATAGGCGTAGACCCCGCCGTCGGCCGCGCCCAGCTTGATCGGCAGGGCGACCTGGCCGGTCAGGTTCTTCTTGTCGTAAGCCCCGACGGTCGCGGTGATCTCGCCCTTGGGGTCGGTCAGGAACCGGCCTTCGTCGCGTGCCGACTTGGGGATGAAGTTCAACATGCCGCCGACCTTGCCCGAGCCGTAGATCGGGGCCGGCGGGCCGCGCACGATCTCGATCTGGGCCGCGCCGCCGATCGGGGTGGAATAGGTGCCGCGGTTCTCGACCCGCTTGAAGCCTCGGAAGTAGTTCTCGGCCAGGGTGCCGCGGATGTTGAGCGCGCCGGGCACGCCGTAGAAGCTGGCGGTGTAGGTCCCCGGCGACACTGAGGTCAGGCCGTCGATGGTCTCGATGCCGTAGCGGGTCAGGGTGGTGTCGCTGACGAAGCTGGCCGAGCGCGGGGTCTCCAGCAGCGGCTTCTCCAGGCCGAAGACCGTGGTGCTGGGTTGCTTCTCCAACAGCCCGGCCTTGTCGCGGGCCTGGACGATCACCGCGTCGACGGCGTCGGCCCCAGCGATGTTCTGCGGCGCGTCCTCGACCCCGTCGCGCGCCAGGGCCTGGCCGGAGGTGAACACGCCCAGGGCCATGGCGGAAGCGAGCAGATAGGCGCGGATCGGCATCTCGAAAGCTCCAGGCCCGCCGGGGGAGCGGCGGCGAAGCTAGCAAATGGGACCTTACGCAACGTTCGTCAAAACGTTATGTAACATTTCAGAAGAAATTATATTGAGGCCGGAGTCAGGAAAACCGATGCCGATGTGTGGGGAGGTTCTAGCCTTCGACCATTGGCCGGGTGGCTTCCGGCATGATGTTGAGCACGCGCATCATCGCCAGCTTGGCGCCTTCGACGTCGCCGCTGGCGATCACGTCGGCCACCGCGCGGTGCTGCTCGACGTCGGCGATCAGCTCGGCCTCGGTGGCCGCGCCGAACGAGAACACCCAGTAGCGGGCGGCCTTGTGCTGCAGGGGGATCAGGATGCGGGCCAGGGCCATGTTGCCGCCCGCGCGGGCCACGGCGGCGTGGAAGCGCTGGTCCATGGCCACCAGGGACGGCAGGTCGCGCTCGCGGGCCGCCCGCTCGCCGTCGTCGAAGGCCGCGCGGATCGCCTCGGCCTCGGCCTTGCTGGCGTTGCGGGCCGCCAGGCCGGCGCAGTGCGGCTCGATCAGGGCCCGGGCCTCGTAACCCTGGCGCAGTTCCACCAGGTCCAGCGGCGCCACGGTGGTGCCCGAACGGGCGCGGCGGATCACCAGGCCTTCCAGGGCCAGGCGGCCCAGGGCGTCGCGCACCCCGGCCAAGCCCGCGTCGTAGCGCGCCGCCAGCGACTGCTCGTCCAGCCGCGCGCCAGGCGCCAGGCGGCCCAGGATCAGGTCCAACAGGATGCGCTCGTAGACCTTGGCCTTCTGAAGGTCGGGCGACCAGTCTTCCAGGCCCGACGACGAGCAGACGTCGAGCACCAGCATGCGGTCGCGGCTGGGCCCGCCGGCGGAGGCGTCGTCAGGGGCCATGAGGATTCGCAAGGCGGCGCTCCGAAATCGCAAGTCCTGATATCTATGGTGAAATGTCAGATCACGCTAGGGCTGGATAGGGCAAGAGACGCAGGAGCGCGATTCCCCAGCTAAAAACCGCCGGTTGTGCTAGTCTTCGCGGCGACCGCATCCGAGTTCTACTGCGCGCCTTCGCTTCGCGAGCCTTGGGTTCATCCGACGCGACAGCCCTCGCCACGCGAGCGGGAGCAGGAGATGACGCCATGAATCCGACAGATACTTCCATCGACGCGGTCGGCGAAGAAGCGCTGAGCATTCTTTCCGAAAATCGGATCATGGCGGTGGCCACCCTGCGCCCGGACGGTTGGCCGCAGGCGACCATGGTCGGGTACGCGCACGATGGGCTGACGCTCTACTTCACCATCGCCCGCGGCAGCCAAAAGCTGGCCAACACTCAGCGCGACGCCCGGATCTCGATCGCGATCGGACGGCATGTGGGGAACGGGCCTGATCTTCGCGGGCTGTCGATGGCCGCCGACGCGACGGAGGTCACCAACCCGGAGGATATCCGCCGCCTCAACGCCCTGGTGTTCGACCGCTATCCCGAGCAAGCGGTCTTCGCGCCACGCGGCGCCTCGGTGGCGGTGATGAAGGCGACGCCGGTCATGATGTCGGTGATCGATCCCCAGGGGGGCCTGGACCAGGCCGCCCTGGTGCGGGTCGACCCGCTCACCGGCGCGCTTGCCTGGGCCGAGGCCGACTAGAACGCCGGCACCACCGCGCCGTGATACTTCTGCTCCATGAAGGCCTTCACTTCGGGCGAGGTCAGGGCCTTGGCCAGCTTCTGGACGCGCGGGTCGTCCTTGTTGTCCGGCCGGCCGACCAGGTAGTTCACATAGGGGCTGTTCTTGTCCTCGATCAGCAGGGCGTCCTTGGCCGGGTCCAGCTTGGCGTCGAGGGCGTAGTTGGTGTTGATCACCGCCAGGTCCACCTGGTCCAGGGTGCGCGGCAGGGTGGCGCCTTCCAGTTCCTTGAACTTCAGGCCCTTGGGGTTGCTGGCGATGTCCTTGAGGCTCAGCCCGGCCTTGCTGACGTCCAGCCCGATGACGTTGTTCTTGGCCAGCAGCCGTAGGGTGCGGTCCTCGGTCGAGGCGTCGTTGGGGATGGCCACGGTGGCGCCCTGGGGCAGCTCGGCGATCGACTTGTAGCGGTGCGAATAGGCGCCGATCGGCTCGATGTGCACGCCGATCACCGGCACCAGATTGGTGCCCTTGTCGCGATTGAAGGTCTCCAGGTACGGCAGGGTCTCGAAATAGGAGACGTCCATGCGCTTCTCGGCGACCTGGATGTTGGGCTGGACGTAGTCGTTGAAGACCTTGACCTCGATCTTCAGCCCTTCGGCCGCCAGCTTGGGCTTGATGAACTCCAGCACCTCGGCGTGCGGGATGGCCGTGGCGGCGACTGTCAGGGTGTCGCCGGCGCTGGCGGCGGGCTTCTTGCCGCAGGCGGCCAGCGAGAGGACGGCGAGGCTGACGAGGACGGCGCGGCGGGCGACCATGAACGGCTCCGTAAAGGCGATTGAACGGGTCGGGTATTGCCCGCTTCCCGCTGGATCGGGAAATCAGTTTTCCTGAACCGGCGCGCAGAGTCTTGGATCATTTCATGATCGCGCCTTGACCCGGCCCGCGAACAGGTCGCCTGGATGGGGATGGCCCGAGAAACCGTCTACATCGTCCAAGCCTACAAGGCCGGCCGCGGCAAGGGCCTGAAGGCCGAGCAGCAGGTCGGCTGCAAGGACGCCGAGGAAGCCCGCCGCAAGGCCGAGCGCCTGGCTCCCCTGCGCGAAGGCGTCGTGGCCTTCGCCGCCTCGGCCGACGTCGAACTGGGCGACTATGACGAGAACCCGGTGATCCTGTTCAAGGCCGGTCGGCTGCCGTTCCCGTTCGACCAGGCCTAGTCGTTGGCCGTCACCGGCGCGTGGATGGTCCAGGTCGAGATGAAGTCGGGATCGACGACCTCCTCTCCCGTTTCACGCAGGCGATAGACGCCGGGGCTGGCTGGTTCGAAGTTGTCGACCTGTGGCGGCAACCAATAGGTCTGGCCCGCCTTCACGCCTTTGAGGTCAAGCCGGACGCCGCTCTCTGCGTCCGCCAGACCGATCACGCCGTGCATCTGCACCTGACGGGTCACCTGGTCGGCGTCGTTCACATAGGTCAGGCCCACGAGAACGGTCTTGCCGAGCAGCGCGTCGGCGAAGGCAGGGTCCCAGTCCGGTCGCGGCTGATCGCTCATGCGTCCTCGTCGTTCGCCGGCTCTTCCGGCCCGGCGATCGTCCAGCTGGACAGGAAATCGGGGTTCTCGACGCTCTCGCCGCCGGTCAGCGGATAGAGGCCCGGCTCGGCGGCGCGGATGTTCGAGGTCTGGGGCGGCAGGGTGGTGGTGTCGCCGTCCTGCGGACCCAGCAGGTCGAGCAGGATTCCCTCCTCCGCGTCAGCGGTGATCACCACGCCGTAGAAGGCCTCGCGCCCCTCCACCTCGCCCTCGGCGTCGAGGAAGGTCAGGTTCACCAGCATGGTCTTGCCGACCAGGCCCTGGGCGAAGCCTTCGTCCCAGTGTTCGGGCGGCGGGGCGGAGAGGATGGGGATGTCGTCGGTCATGGGATCGTCCTAGCGGTGCGAGACGCGGCGCACCACCGCGTCGCCGACCATCTGCAGCGCCTGGACCAGCACCAGCAGCAGCACCACGGTCACCACCATCACGTCGGTCTGGAAGCGCTGGTAGCCGAAGCGGATGGCCAGGTCGCCCAGGCCGCCCGCGCCGACCACGCCGGCCATGGCGGTGTAGGACACCAGGGCGATGGCGGTGACCGTCGCCGCGGCGATCAGGCCCGGCATGGCTTCCGGCAGCAGGGCGCCCAGCACCACCTGCCGCCGCTTGGCGCCCATGGCGAAGCTGGCCTCGATCACGCCCTTGTCCACTTCGCGCAGGGCCGTCTCGACCAGGCGGGCGAAGAACGGCGCGGCGCCGGCCACCAGCGGCGGGATCGCCCCGGCCACGCCCAGCGAGGTGCCGACCAGGGCCACGGTCAGGGGGATCATCACGATCAGCAGGATCACGAACGGCACCGAGCGCAGGATGTTGATCACCAGCGACAGCGCGCCGTTGGCGGCGCGGTTCTGCAGCATCTGGCCCTTGCCGGTCAGGAACAGGATCACGCCCAGCGGCAGGCCCAGCACCACGGTCAGGGCCATGGAGCCCCCCAGCATCGACAGGGTGTCCAGCGTGGCCTGGCCGATCTCGGACCAGTCGATATTGTCCATGAACCCGCTCATCGGCCGGCCTCCCCGACCAGGTCCACCCGGACGCCGTCGGCCTGGAAGCGCGCGATCGCCGCCTCGACGTCGCCGCCGGTCAGGGACAGGGTCAGCTGGCCGTAGGGCGTCTCGCGCAGGCGATGGATGCGCCCGCCCAGGATCGAATAGTCGACGCCGGTCTCGCGGGCGACCGCGCCCAGGATCGGCTTGTAGGTGGCCTCGCCCTTGAAGGTCAGGCGCACCACGCGGCCGCCGACCACGGCGCCCTCGCCCGGCTCGCCCTCAGCCTCGGTGACGAACCGGCGGGCCGTGGCGCTGGCCGGATGCAGGAACACCTGCTCGACCGGGCCGCTCTCGACCACGCGGCCGCCCTCCAGCACCGCCACCCGGTCGCAGACGCGGCGGACCACGTCCATCTCGTGGGTGATCAGCACGATGGTCAGGCCCAGTTCGCGGTTGAGGTTGGAGATCAGCTCCAGGATCTGTTCGGTGGTCTCGGGGTCGAGGGCGCTGGTGGCCTCGTCGCACAGCAGCACCTTGGGGCCGGTCGCCAGGGCGCGGGCGATGCCGACGCGCTGCTTCTGTCCGCCCGACAGCTGGGCCGGATACTTGCCGGCGAAATCGCTCAGCCCCACCCGGGCCAGCAGCTCGGCGGTGCGCGCCTTGACCTCGGCATCGGGCCGGCCGGCCAGCTTCAGCGGGAAGGCCACGTTGCCGGCCACGGTCTTGGACGACAGCAGGTTGAAGTGCTGGAAGATCATCCCGACCCGGCGGCGCAGGGACCGAAGCCCCTCGACGCCCAGGGCCGCCACGTCGTCGCCGTCGACCACGACCTTGCCGCCCGACGGCTTCTCCAGGCCGTTGATCAGCCGGATCAGGGTGGACTTGCCCGCCCCCGACGCGCCGATCACCCCGAACACCTCGCCGGGCGCGACCGACAGGTCGACCCCGCTCAGGGCGGCGCGGTCTCCGCCTCCGGCATAGGTCTTGGAAACGTCTTGGAAGGTGATCACGGCGGGCTCGGGCGTTGTGGAGCGCGTGCATTTAGGCGCTGGCGCTCCGTTTGGCGAGAGGCGAGCCCGTCAGGGCCGCTTCACCACCACCCCGCCCTTCATCACGAACACCGGCCGCTCCAGCGTCGTGATGTCGGTCAGCGGGTCGTCGTCCACCGCGATCAGGTCGCCGTAGCGGCCCACGGCCACCTGGCCGACGTCCTTCTCGCGGCCCAGGGCCTGGGAAGCGGTGATCGTCGCGGCCTGGATCGCCTGCAGGGGCGTGGCGCCGTAACGGACCATCACCGCGAACTGCTTGGCGTTGGTCCCGTGCGGATAGACCCCCGCGTCGGTGCCGAAGATCATCTTCACCCCGGCCTTCAGGGCCTTGCGGAAGTTCTCGCGTTGCAGCTCGCCGATGTCGCGGTCCTTGCGCAGGTTGTCTTCCAGCACCCCGTTCTTGGCGCCCTCGGCCTGGGTGTAGTCGGTGTTGTAGATGTCCATCGAGAAGTAGGCGCCCTTCTGGACGGCCAGCTTTATGCCCTCGTCGTCGACCAGGCTGGCGTGCTCGATGGTGTCGACGCCCGCGCGGATGGCGTCCTTGATCCCGGCCGCGCCGTGGGCGTGGGCGGCCACCTTCAGGCCGGCCATATGGGCCTCGTCGACGATGGCGGTCATCTCGGCCAGGGTCAGCTGCTGCTGGCCGGGCTCGTCGCCGTGCGAGAACACCCCGCCCGTCGCGCAGATCTTGATCACCTGGGCGCCGTACTTCTTCAGCGTGCGCACCACCTTGCGGCCCTCGTCGGGGCTGTCGACGTTGTAGGGGCTCTTCTGGTCCATCGACGGCGGGAAGAAGGTCGAATCGCAGTGGCCGCCCGTGGCGCCGATGGCGTAGGTGGCCGTGACGATGCGGGGCCCTTCGACGTAGCCCTCGTCGATCGCCTCGCGCAGGCCGACGTCGTCGAACCGATCGGAGCCGACGTTGCGGATGGTGGTGAAGCCCGCCTCCAGCGTCTTCTTGGCGTTGGCGGTCTGGACCACGCTCCAGAAGGCGTCGCTGTACTGCAGGCTGTTGTAGCCGCCGACCTCGGCCACGGCGCTGATGTGGGTGTGCATGTCGATCAGGCCCGGCAGCAGGATCGCGCCCGGCAGGTCGGTCACCACCGCCCCCAGCGGCGTGGCGTCGCCCGCCTTGCCCACCGCGGTGATCCGGCCGTCGATGATCACCACCTGCGGGTTGTCGACATACTTGCCGGTGGCCACGTCGAGCAGACGCGCGGCGCGCACCACCTCGATATCGGCCGCCTGGGCCAAGGGCGCGGCGCAGGCGGCCGCGATGAAGGCCAGAGCGGCCAGTTGACGCTGCATGATCACTAATCCCCGTCCCCGCCCTCTTTCCGGGCGATCCAGAACGGCGACGCTATCACGCGCGCTCGGGACGTCGAGCCGTAAGAGCCACGTTTCGCGCGCGTGCCGGGAACGCGGGCGCCTGCGAGGGCCGCGCTCGCCCTTGGCGAGACTCTCCCCCCATCCTATACGGGCAGGACCAGCGCGGGCGTGGCGAAACTGGTAGACGCAGCGGACTTAAAATCCGCCAGCCGCAAGGCTATGCCGGTTCGACCCCGGCCGCCCGCACCACCTCCCCTATTCGACGACCGGCCCTATTCGACGACCGGAACGTCCAAGGCTCCCCCGACGGTGAAGCCGTGCGCTTCGGTCCGGTTGGCCTTGCCGGCCGCGACGCGCGCGGACGGATTGAGGCGGGGCTCGGCCACCTTGTGCAGGGTGTTGCGGTCGACGTGGCGGAAGGGCGCGGTGCGGCCGCGGACCTGCAGCATGGTGGTGGAGACGTACGACCAGCCGCCGTCGGCGTCGAACTTCACGTCCAGCTCGTAGGAATCGGTCCTGAAGGCCCACTCCAGGAAGTCGGTCGAGCAGATGCCGTAGCCCGGCCCACCGCGATCCGCCCGGACGACCAGGCCCGAGCCGTCCGGCGCGGCCTGGCCCTTGGCCAGGGCCGTCTGGCCGCGCGGGATCGCCAGGGTCTGCATGATCAGCCCGGTCGCGGGCTCCCACAGCCAGTAACCGACCTGGTCGTGGAAGGTCGTGTCCTCGTCCGAGGCGACGATGTGGACGTGGTAGCGCAGGCCGTAGAGCAGCTGGGGTCCGTTGGCCTGGGGATCGATCGGCTGCATCTCGATGCGCTCGAGATAGTCGCGCCGCTCCGGCCCCTCGGCCTTGGGGTTCAGGTCGACGCCCTTGCGGCCTTCCCACACGCCGGCCAGCCGCCGCAGCGGGCCCAGATTGGCCAGGGTGTCGAGATCCACATCTTCCGGCTCGGTGAAGATGTCGTCGGGGAAGTCGATCATCGGGTTCCGTTCTCGCGCGACGCCGCCGCGTCCGTCACGGCCAAGCATCCTCGGAGCCGGAATCCCATCGACGGGCGCGGAGGTCAACCCCCACCCCGCCCCACCGCCCGGGTGGGTGATCTCGAGGTCGGCCAGGGTCTTGTCGCGCTGGTTCGGCGTCGGCATCAGGCGGTCGAAGACCTCCAGGGCCACCGGCACCAGGTCGGGGTGAGCGACCCAGGTGCCGTCGTGGCCAGCCCCGGCCTCGCGCTCCTTGTCGGCCTTGACCTTGGCGAAGGCGGCCTGGTTGGCGGCGTCGTCGCCCTTGACCGGGATCTGGGCCGCCATGCCGCCCATGGCGAAGGCGCCCCGGCGGTGGCAGGTCTGGATCAGCTTCAGCGAATAGGCGCCCAGGAAGGCCTTGCCCATCACCATGGCCGAGCGGTCCGGCGTCAGGAACTCGGCGCGGCGGCCCAGGCGCTTGATGAACGAGAAGATGTAGTCCCAGCGGCCGCAGTTGAGGCCGACGATGTGGTCCTTCAGCTCGAACAGGATCTCGTCCATCTCGAAGGCGGCCGGGATGGTCTCGATCAGCACGGTGGCCTTGATCGTCCCGACCGGCAGGCCAAGGGCCTCCTGGGCGCGGACGAACACGTCGTTCCAGAGGCGGGCCTCCAGGTGGCTCTCCAGCTTGGGCAGGTAGAAGTACGGGCCCGAACCCTTGGCGATGGCCGCCTTGGCGTTGTGGAAGGCGTAGAGGCCGAAGTCGAACAGCGCCCCGGCCACGGCCTGGCCGTCGACCTCCATGTGGCGCTCCATCAGGTGCCAGCCGCGCGGACGCACCTTCAGCACCGCCGGGGTCGGACCCATGGCGTAGGCCTTGCCGGACTTGGCGTCGACATGGGTCAGGTCGCCCTGCCAGCGGTCCTTCAGATTGACCTGGCCCTCGATGACATTGGCCCAGGTGGGAGCCGTGGCGTCCTCGAAGTCGGCCATGAACACCTTGGCCCCGCAGTTCAGGGCGTTGATGATCATCTTGCGGTCGACCGGGCCGGTGATCTCGACGCGGCGGTCCAGCAGGTCGGCCGGGACCGGGGCGACGGCCCAGTCGGCGGCGCGGACGTGCGAGGTCTCGGCCAGGAAGTCGGGCAGCTCGCCGGCGTCGAAGCGGGCCTGGCGCGCCTGGCGGGCTTCCAGCAGCTGGCGGCGGCGGGCGTCGAAGCGGCGGTGCAGGTCGGCCACGAAGTCGAGCGCCTCGGGGGTGAGCACCTCCACCGCGCGACCTTCCATCGGGCCGGTGATCTGGATGTTGGCGGCGACGTCGAGCGGCATGGTGGATTCCCGTGGTCGGTGGCGGCTCCCCAGGCCTCTGCCCCGGGGAGCCGCATGGATACTAGATGAAGCGTACGTCTTGTTGAGCGTTGAGGGCCCGGCGCTCTTAGGCGGCGCCGTTCGGCCCTCCAGCCCGGACGGTCGGGACGATCTGGTCGCCCCAGTTGCCCGCGCCGTCGTGGTGGCGCGAGGTGCGCACCAGTTCGACCGAATAGCCGGCCGCGATGGCCCGCTGCACCGCCTCGTTGAGCCGATGGGCGGCCTCGGCCACCCGATCGACCGCCCGTTGCTGGTCGGCGGAGTTCGGCATGGCGGCGGGAGCGAATTGCGTGGCGGTCATGGGATGAATCCTTTGATCGGGTGGAAGGAAGGGTTGAAGGGCGCTCGGGGCTATTCGGCCGCGAACTGGTTCATGGTGTTGGCGTGGCCGCCGGCCTTCAGGGCGCGCTCGCCGGCGACCATCTCCTTGAAGGTGTCGCCCAGGTCCGAGCCGACCTCGTGCTGGTGCTTCACGGCCGACACCCCGCGGCGGATCTCCTCGCGCTGCACGGTGTTGACGTAGGCCTGCATGCGGTCCTCGCCGAAGTAGCCGCGCGACAGCTCGTCGACGCTCTTGGCGGTCAGGTGGAAGGTCGGCAGGGTGATCAGGTTGTGGAACACCCCGGCGCGGGCCGAGATATCGACCTGGAAGYGCGCCAGGCGCTCGTCGGCCTCGCGGCCCAGATCGCTCTTGTCGTACTCGGCCGACATCAGCGAGTTGCCTTCCGGATAGCTGTCCTTGTGGATCTTGCCCTCGGCGATCCACTGGTCGCGGACCTGCTTGCGCAGGTTCAGGGTCCAGTTGAACGACGGCGAGTTGTTGTAGGTCAGCTTGGCGTTCGGAACGACCTTGCGGATCTCGGCCACCATCGAGGCGATCTCGTCGACATTGGGGGTGTCGGTCTCGATCCACAGCAGGTCGGCGCCGCCCTGGGTCAGGTTGGCGATGCAGTCCTCGATGACGCGCTGGCGGCCGGTGCCGTCCTGGAAGGCGAACAGGCCGTTGGGCATGCGCACCGGCTTGACGAAGGCGCCGCCCTTCATGATCGCCAGCTCGCCGTCCTGCAGCGGGTTGTCGGCCGTGACGGGCTCGGTCTTCAGCCACTTGATGTAGTCGGCGGCCAGGTCGCCCGGCTCCTGGCTGACCGGGATCTTCTGGGTCAGGCCCGCGCCCAGGCTGTCGGTGCGGGCGACGATGACGCCCTCGTCGACGCCCAGTTCCTCGAAGGCCAGGCGGCAGGCGCGCAGCTTCTCGATGAAGTCCTCGCGCGGCACGGTGACCTTGCCGTCCTGGTGGCCGCACTGCTTGGCGTCGCTGACCTGGTTCTCGATCTGCAGGCAGCAGGCGCCGGCCTTGATCATCTCCTTGGCCAGCAGATAGGTCGCGTGCTCGTTGCCGAAGCCGGCGTCGATGTCCGCGATGATCGGCACCACGTGGGTCTCGAAGTTGTCGATGGCCTTGATCGCGGCCTGCTMGGCGACCTGGTCGCCGGCCTCGCGGGCGGCGCTCAGGGCCTTGAACAGGTCGTTGATCGCGACTTCGTCGGCCTGGCGCAGCGAGACGTAGATTTCCTGGATCAGGTCGACGACCGAGGTCTTCTCGTGCATCGACTGGTCGGGCAGGTGGCCGAAACGGTTGCGCAGGCCCGCGACCATCCAGCCCGAGAGGTAGACATAGGCGCCCTTGGTCGTGCCGCGCAGGCGCTTGACCGACTTGATCATCTGCTGGGCGTGGAAGCCCGACCAGCAGCCMAGCGACTGGGTGWACTTGGASSKGTCGGCGTCGTAGGCGGCCATGTCGGCGCGCATGACCGGCGCCATGGCCCGGGCGATGTCCAGGTGGGTGTTGAAGGTGTTCTGCAGCTTCAGCTGGATAATGGCGTCGATGTCGACCCCGCCCGGCGCGACGCCGTTCGGATAGCGCGCCAGCAGGGCGTCGCGGTGGTCGGCATAGGTCTTGCGCTGCGTCATCGTCGTTCGGTCCCAACTTCGGAGCCCGGGGCGGTAAGCCTTGCGGGCCAAGGAAAACGTGTCGTTGGGGACCTAACGCCGCGCCGCCGGAACGGTCGAACCTATTGAGGGCAATTTGTCAAAGATCGACTTTGTAATTTCTGTAAAGTCGTGACAAATTGACCGAATGGCGACGCTAGACAAGAAACAGGGCGACAAGAAGCTGTTCCTGGGGGGACGGCTGAAACGGCTGCGTCGCGACCTGGGCGTGACCCAGGCGCGGATGGCCGAGGAACTGGGCGTCTCGCCCAGCTATCTGAACCTGCTGGAGCGCAACCAGCGGCCCGTGACGGCCCAGCTGCTGCTGCGCCTGGCCGACGCCTACGACCTGGACCTGCGCAGCCTGTCGGCCGACGACCCCGGCGGCGGGGCGGGGCTGGAGGAGGTGCTGGCCGACAAGATGTTCGCCGACCTGGGCATCGGTCGCCACGAAGTGGCCGAGGTGGCCGAGCTGTCGCCAGGCCTGGCCGAGGCGGTGACCCGTCTCTACCGCGCCTATCTGGACCGGGGACGGCTGATCGACCTGGGCGCCTTCGAGCGGCCGGACGGGGCCGGACCGGTCTCGGGCCAGTCGCCGACCGACTGGGTCCGCGACCTTGTCGGCGCCCAGCGCAACCACTTCACCGAGCTGGAGACCCTGGCCGAGGCGATCGGCGCCAGGCTGAAGGCCGATCCGCAGGACCTGGGCCCGGCCGTGCGCGAGCGGCTGCTGCGCGAGTACGGCGTCCAGTGCCGGGTCATGCCGGTGGAGGTGATGACGGGATCGCTGCGCCGCTACGATCACCACCGCAAGCGCCTGATGCTGTCGGAGACCCTGGCCCCGGCCAGCCGCATCTTCGGCATGTGCTACCAGCTGGGGCTGATGGAGGGCGGCCAGGTGCTGACCGACCTGACCGACCGCTTCAACGCCCCCGACCGCGCCACCCGCCAGCTGCTGAAGGTGTTCCTGGACGGCTATCTGGCCGCGGCGATCATGATGCCCTACGAGCCGTTCCTGGCGGCCATGGAGTCCACCGGCTACGACATCGAGCGGGTTCGGCCGCGGTTCGGCGTCAGCTACGAGCAGGCCGCCCAGCGCCTGACCACCCTGGGCCGCCCGGGCTCGCGCGGAGTGCCGTTCTTCATGATGCGGCTGGACGCGGCGGGAAACATCTCCAAGCGCTTCGCGGCGGGACCCTTCCCGTTCTCACGCTTCGGCGGCGCCTGCCCGCGCTGGAACGTCCACGACAGCTTCAAGACTCCCGGCCGCATCGTCACCCAGGTGATCGAGACGCCCGACAGCGAGCGCTACTTCACCCTGTCACGCACGGTACGGCGGGTGTCGGGCCTGCAGGCTGGACTGGAGGACGAGTTGGTCGTGGGCCTGGGCTGCGAGCTGAAATACGCCGGCAAGCTGGTCCAGGCGCGCGGGCTGGACATGGCCAACCCGATCACCATCGAGATCGGCCCCTCGTGCCGGATCTGCGAGCGCCCGGCCTGCCCGCAGCGCGCGGCGGCGCCGATCAACCGGACCCTGCTGGTCGAGGAGAACAGCAAGTCGCTGTCGCCCTTCCCGTTCGCTAGATAGCCCTCAGGGACAGGCCGGTGTCGGGGCCGGCATGACCGGCGACACCAGGCCGACGTTCCAGTTCCAGGCCTGGTCGCCGCTGGCCCGGCGACGGCACATGACCCGCTCGTTCAGCGCGAACATGCCCGGCATCAGGTCGGTGGCCGCCGTCGGCTTGTCGCGGAAAGCCATGTAGCCGCCGCCCGGCGCATAGGCCGGCCAATCCGCAGCGCCAGCGGCTTGGGGCCGACCGGTATGCGCGAAGCTGGTCCAGTAGCCGATCATGGCCTGGGACAGTCCGCGCTCTTCCGGCGTGTCCGGCGACTTGGGCCAGCGCGGCGAGGTGCGGTCCATGTTGCCGAACATGAACGGGATCTCGCTGGCGTGGAACGCATGGAGGCCCGCCTGGTCCATGGCCGGGTAGCCGTGGTCCCACAGGTAGAGGAACGAGGGATGGCCGGCCTCGGCCTGCGACCGAACCAGCCGCTCGGCCGTCCAGCCGTAGAGGGCGTCGCGGGTGGTGGCCAGCACGCTATCCTCCAGGTTCGAGGCCGGATAGAGCGCCAGGAAATCGTCAGCCAGGTCGCGGTAGCGTTCGCGGATCGTCTTCTCGTAGTCGACGGCGCTGGTCGGCGTCGGCGGGGCCAGGAAGCGCAGGGCGCGGATTTCGCCGCTGTTGAAGCCGGCCAGGATCGGCACGGGGGCCTGCTCGCCGCGATCGAAGGTGTCGACCAGCTGGCGGGGCAGCACCTTGCCGTCCACGACCCCGAACGGCAGGAAGCCGGCCTTGGCCGCGCCGTCGGTCACCGCCTGCGGGTTCATGGCCCGCAAGGCCGCCAGGTTCGACGCCTTCAGCGCCCCGGCCACATAGACCCCCGCCCCCTCGCCCGACGGCGCGCCGTAGCGGGCGGCCTTCAGTTCGGGCGTCGAGATCATGTAGGCGCTCTGGGCGATCGCCTTGCGGAACAGCCCCCGCGCTTCGGGCGAGGCCATCAGGTACATGACGCTGAGCGCGCCGGCCGACTCCCCGGCGATGGTGACGTTGGCGGGATCGCCGCCGAACGCGGCGATGTTGCGCTGAACCCATTGCAGGGCCGCGATCTGGTCGAGCAGGCCGTAGTTGCCCGAGACCCCGTCAGGCGACTCCCTGCTGAGCTCCGGATGGGCCAGATAGCCCAGCGCGCCCAGCCGGTAGTTGATCGTCACCACGACGGTCCCCGTCGCCGCCAGCTTGGCGCCGTTGTAGCCGTTGGACCGCCCTGTCCCCGAGGTCAGCGAACCGCCGTGGATCCAGACCAGCACCGGCGCCTTGCCCGTGGTCGACGGGGTCCAGAGGTTCAGGGTCAGGCAGTTCTCGCTGGTCGGGACCTCGGCGGTCGAATAGACCGACGCAGGGCCGGGCGTGGGCTGGATGCAGGCGGCGCCGAACTGGCCGGCGTCGCGGATCCCTGTCCAGGACGCGGCCGGCGCGGGCGGACGCCAGCGGCCGGCGCCGACGGGCGGGGCGGCGTAGGGCAGGCCCTTGAAGGCCAGCAGACCGCCGTCGACGACGCCCTCCACCGTGCCGCCGGGCGCGGCGACCACGGGCCGCGCCGGATCGGCCTTGGCCGGGGCGGGAGCMGCCACAAGGGCCAGCGCGCCCATAACGCCGAGGATCGCCTTCGAGAGGTTCGTCATTGGACAGCTCCGGTCTTGGGGGCCTTGCCCAGCAGCCGCGCCAGCGCCAGGAACAGGCCGATGGCCAGGACGTAGAACGGGGCCAGGGTGAACAGCGCCATCTGCAGCGAGTTGGTCGGGTGCGCGGCGCGGAAGAAGTCGCTGGCCGCGCCCACATAGGTCGGGCCCAGGCCCAGGCCGATGAAGTTCATCACCAGCAGCAGCAGGGCCCCGGACATCACCCGCTGATTGGGCCGGACCTCGGTCTGGACCAGGGCGACGGCGGGCGACAGGTAGAAGTGGTTCAGGCACATCGGGAAGATCAGCAGGCCGATGGCGAGCGGCCAGCTGGGCGCCCAGACGAAGGCCAGGAAGAAGGGCACGGCCAGGATCAGGCCGATGGCCGGCGCCAGGCCGTAGGCGCGCTTGGACACCCGCGTGAAGCGGTCGATCAGCCAGCCCGAGCCGAAGATGCCCACGCTCATGCCGACACCCACCACCAGGGCGTACCAGAGGGCGACCTCCTGCAGGGTCATGCCCTTCTCGCGCATCAGGAACAGGGTGGCGAAGTTGCCCAGGCCGTAGGTGATGAACTGGGTCGCGCCGCCGCCCAGGGCGGCCAGCATCAGGGCGGGATGCGAGACGAACATGCGCAAGGTCTCGCCGAAGCCCGCCTTGGGCGGGGCCGGCGCGTCGGCCGCCCGGTCAAGGCCGCCGCGCTTGGGCTCGCGCACGATGAAGGTCAGGGCCAGGGCCGCGACCAGGCCGACGCCGCCGGTCACCAGGAAGGCGTCGCGCCAGCTGAACGCCGCCGCCACCGAGGCGCCGAAGGCGATGCCCAGGGCCGCCCCGACCGGCGGACCCAGGTTGTAGAGCCCCAGCGCCCTGCCCCGCCGGCCCGGCGGGAAATAGTCGGTGATGATGGCGTAGGACGGCGGCACGCCGCCCGCCTCGCCGAAGCCGACCGTCATGCGCGCCACGGCGAAGCCGCCATAGGTCTTGGCCACGCCGCAGGCCATGGTCGCCGCGCTCCAGATTCCGCAGGCGATGGCCAGCACCGCCACGCGGTTGGTCCGGTCGGCCAGCCAGCCCACCGGGATGGCGATGAAGCAGTAGAAGGCCGCGAAATAGAGCCCGCCCAGCAGGCCGAGCTGGCTGTCGGTGATGTGCAGGGTGTCCTGGATCGGCTTGGCCAGGATCGACAGCAGCTGCCGGTCCAGGAAGTTCAGGACGTAGATGAACCACAGGCACCCGAGGGCGACCCAGGCCCTGGCGTCGGGCGCCGGCGCCTCGATATCTCCTCCCGCGGCAGGGGGCGGCGCGGTCGCGGCTTGAACGGCTTCGGCGTTGCTCATCGTCGTTTCCTCGGACCGCGAGCCTTCGGGCTCGTCTATCGTTCAGCTGGGATAGTCGGCTCACACGTCCCGCAAGGCGGCATAGACGGCCTGCTGGTAGACCGGCAAGGCGCGGCGGCCGGCCGCCCCCTGCCCCGTGGCGATGGTCGCGCCTGAGCCGGCCGAGACCGGCACCTGGTGCTGGACCAGGTAGATCATCACCAGGTCGTTGGCCGGATCGGCCTGCCACCAGGTGCCGAAGATGCCCGGCCAGGTCATCGCGCCCGGCGCGCCGCAGGCATAGGGGTTATCGACGACGTCCTCGGCCACCGACAGCCCCAGCCCGAAGCCGGACTTGCGCCACAGCGGCATGCCCGCGAACGGGACCTCGCGCTGGGCGTCGGTCAGGCGATTGGTCCGCATCAGGGCGACGGTCTCGGGCCGCAGCAGACGGACCCCGTCGAACGTCCCCTCGCCCAGGATCATGCGTGCGAACCGGTGATAGTCGCCCGCCGTCGAGATCAGCCCGCCGCCGCCCGGCGTGTAGGCCGGCGGCTCGTCGTACATCTCGGGCTCGACCTTCGCGAGGCCGCCCGACGACTCGTCATAGGCGTAGAGGCTGGCCAGGCGACGGCGCTTGTCGTGCGGCAGCCAGAAGTCGGTGTCGACCATGCCCAGCGGCGCGAAGATCCGCTCGCTCAGGACCTGGCGCAGCGGCTTGCCCTCGACGCGGCCGACCAGGAAGCCCAGCACGTCGGTCGAATGGCCGTAGTGGAAACGCTCGCCCGGCTGGTAGGCCAGGGGCAGGCCGCCCAGGGCCGCCAGCCACTCGTCGGGGGTGAGGCGGGTCATGGCCGGGTCGCCCAGCGCCCGCTCATAGGCCGCCTTCAGTGGACCTTCCGAGAAGAAGCCGTAGGCGATCCCCGCGCGGTGGGTCAGCAGGTCCTCGACCGTGATCGGACGCCGGGCCGGCGACACCTCGCGCAGCGGCCCCGCCGCGTCGCGCAACACCAGCGGATCGGCCAGTTCGGGAACCCAGCGCGAGATCGGATCGTCCAGGGCGATCCGCCCCTCCTCGACCAGCATCAGGGCCGCCGCCGAGGTGATCGGCTTGGTCATCGAGGCGATGCGGAACAGGGTGTCCGGCCGCATCGGCGCCTGGGCCTCCAGATCGCTCCAGCCGATCGCCTCGCTCTGGACAATCTGGCCGCCCTGGGAGGTCAAGGTCACCACGCCCGCCAGCTCGCCGCGATCGACGAAGGCCTGCAGCGCCGGTCGCACCGCGGCGAGCTTGGCGAGGTCGAAGCCTCGGACGGGGCCGAAAACGTCACGGGTCATCAAAAGGGGCGCTCCGGCCTCGTAAGGGTCACTGTCGCGCCGCGGGAGGGGACGGGGGAGGTCGCGCTCCCTCCCGCGGCGCGTTCGGCGACCTCGACGCGGTCGCCGCTTGGATTGTCAGAAGGACTTGCGCAGGTTGACGGCCACGAAGCGCCCGATCGGGTTGTAGGCGCCGCCGATGCCGTCGGTCGCCGGGAAGAACGGCGGCGTCTCGTCGAACAGGTCGTTGACCTGCAGGGCCAGCACCGTGCCCTTCGTCCAGTCCTTGTCCGGCAGGGTCCAGATCACGCGCAGGTCGGCCGTCGTGTAGCCGTCGGCCTCGTACGAGCCGACCCCGGTCGGCGTGGTGAAGTTGCTGGTGATCCCGTCGCGATGGTTCACGTAGCCGATGACCGAGACCGGCCCGGCCTCGGCGCCCAGGGTCGCCCGCGCGGTCCAGCGCGGCACGCCCAGCTTCAGGCTGTCGGAGACCGGGGCCCCCGGCGAGAACTGGGTGTCGAAGTTGAGGATGTAGTTGCCGGCCAGGTCGGCGAACACCGAGCCGAAGCCCGTGGTCCACCGGTAGTTGGCGTCGAAGTCCAGGCCGTCGGTCTTGCGGACCCCGAAGTTGTTGAGCCGCAGGTCCAGCACGTTGCCGATCACCGGCAGGGGCGAAGGCAGGTTGACCGGCGTGGCCAGCGCCAGGAGGGCGTTGAGCTGGGCCGTCGTCGGGTTGCGGTAGACCTGGCCCGAGAACGTCGGATCGGTGAAGACGTACGGCACCGACGGCGTGCCGATCACGCCGGTGTATTCGATATTGTAGTAGGTCAGGCTGGCGCGCAGGGCTGGCAGGGCCTTGGGGTTCACGTCCACGCCGAACGAGTAGGTCGTGGCCTCCTCCGGCTTCAGGTCGCGATTGCCGCCCAGCAGGTAGACCGTGTTGACCTGGGCCGCGCCCCGGGTCGGGTCGTTGGCGTAGGTGACCGCCTGGGCGGCGCTCAGATAGTACGAGCCGACGGTCGCGCCGACCTGGCGCAGGCCCGGCGCCCGGAACGAGGCGCCGTAGGAGCCGCGCAGGGTGACGCCCCCGACCGGCTCCCAGTTGACCCCGACCTTCGGATTGGTCGTCGATCCGAAGTCGCTGTAGTCGTCATAGCGGCCCGACAGCGACAGCGAGAGGCTGCGGAACAACGGGGCCGAATTGCCCGCGCCGATGATCGGCACGAAGAGCTCGCCATAGATCGATTTGACGTCCCGCTTCAGATCCTCGGGAACGGCCGTCGCGCCGACGAAGCCCCGCTGCTGGAACGTCTCGCGCCGGATCTCGGCGCCGACCGCGAACCGCAGCGCGCCGCCCGGCAGGTCCATCAACGGCCCGTCCAGCTTGGCGGCCGCCAGCTTGGTGGTCTGCTTGATGTCGACGTCGGTGGCGGAATTGAGGATCGCCGCCCGCACCGTCGGAGACGTGCCGGCGCCGAACGGATCGAGGGCGGTGGACGTCGTCGTCCCGGCCGCCGCGGCCGTGATCGCCGCGGTGTTGATCTGCGGGATGAAGGCGTCGTTCTCGGCCCAGTCGTACGAGCCGTAGACCGTCAGGTTCAGATCATGCGGCAGCTTGTAGTCCAGCCCCACGGACGAGTTGCCCGCGCGCCGGTCGTCGGTGTTGGTGAAGTGGTCGGCGCCCACCAGGTTGTCCGGACGGAAAAGGACATACTCGCTGGTGGCGCCCGCCGGTCCTTGGAAGAACGGGTTGGCGCTGGTGATGAACACCGTCTGGGCCGGCGCCGCCGCGCGGATCTCGTCGTGACGATCGGAGTACAGCAGCTCGCCCCACAGGGTGGCGCGGTCGCTGAGGTCCTGGCGTCCCGACACGAAGAAGGTGTGGGTGCGCGACTTCGGAAGCAGGTCGGCCACCGCGCCGCTGTCGCAGTAGTTCACGGTGTTCAGGCCGAACGCCGGGGCCGCCTGGTAGATCGACCAGAAAGTCGTACTGGCCAGCACGTTGGGCGACGGGCACGAGGTCGCGCGGGTGTCGATGCCGCCCTGGGGCCGGAAATCCTGGACGCGATAGTCGCGGTCGCCGCCGGTGACGTTGCCGTTCTCGGCGTACTGGTAGGCCGCCAGGATCGAGCCGGAGCCCCAGTCCTTGCCGACCAGGGCGCCGACATAGCCGGCGGCGTAGTCGTCGGCCGCGCCGTAGCTGGCGTTCAGCTCGACGCCCGAGAAGCGCTTGCGGGTGATGAAGTTCACCACCCCGGCGACGGCGTCCGAGCCGTAGATCGACGAGGCGCCGTCCGCGACGATCTCGACGCGCTCGATCGCCAGGCCAGGGATCAGCGGGTAGTCGGGGTTGGTCTCGTTGGCGGCCGCGGCGACCAGCCGGTGGCCGTTCATCAGCGGCAGGGTGGCGCTGGCCGGCAGGCCCCGCATGCCCGGCGCGTAGGACCCCATCCCGCCCAGGCTGGCCTGGGGCGCGGTGTTGAAGCTGTTCAGCTGCGGGACGGTGGCCAGGAGGTCGGGCGTGCTGACCGCGCCGATGGCCTGGATGTCCTCGCGGGTGACGCTGATCAGGTTCGAGCCGACCGGCGGCACGCCCCGGATGCTCGAGCCGGTGACGACCAGCTCTTCCAGCACGGTGTCGTCCGCGGCCGCCTTCGGCGCCGTGTCCGACGTCTGCGCCAGCCCGTTTCCGGCCGCCAGCAGCAGGGCCGCGAGCGACGCGCCCGACAGCGCGATCCGCCGCGCGGCGTTCCAGGTCCTAGCCATTCAACCCTCCCCAATTGTGTTCTTGCTTGATCAACCGGGTAGCCCAGGGAGGCGGCGTCCGTCAAGTTCATTCATTTAGTGCTAAATGAAATATATGCGCGGCGTCGCTTGACCGGGCGGGAGGGTCACCCCATCGTCCCCCTTCTGAGGGATCGGGTGCGTGGCCCGGGCGACGCATCATCGGGAAGGCTGAAGGGCATGGCGGCAGCGACCAAAGTGGAGGGACGTCGAACGCGGGCGGAGCAACGCGCCTCCACCGTCAAGACGATCCTCGACACCAGCGAGGACCTGTTCGCCCAGCTCGGCTATTTCGGGGTGACCATCAAGGACGTCGCCGACCGGATGGGCATCCATCCGGCGCTGATCCACTATTATTTCGATGGCAAGAAGGCGCTGTTCGACGCGGTGTTCGAGCGCCGCGTGGAGTACGCCGTCGCCGCGCGAACGGCCGGCCTGGACGCCTACGCCGCCGAGGCCGCGGGCCGTCCCACGGTCGAGGGCGCGCTGCGCTGCTATTACGACAGCGCGTTCGACGTCTACATCAACGGCGACGAGGGCTGGCGCAATTTCGGCCGCATCTTCGCCCAGGTGAACAACGCCCCCGGCTACGGCGTCGAGAAGATGGACACCTATTTCGACCCGCTGGTGTTGCGCCTGATCGACCTGCTGCAACAGGCCCTGCCCGACGCCCAGGCCGAGGACCTGTTCTGGAGCTTCCAGTTCACCTCGGGCGCCTATTCGCTGATCCTGTCGCGCACCGGCCGCATCGACCGCCTGTCCAACAACCTGTGCCGGTCCGACGACTTCGAGGCGGTGCGCGAGCGGTTCGTGACCTTCATGGCCGGCGGTTTCGACGCCCTCTACAAGCATCGGAAGGCGACGGCGGAGTAGGCCCCGCCGTCGCGACCTTTCAGGACGGGACGACCAGCCGCGCCTCGCGCAGCGCCGCCCGGCGCACCTTGCCGGCCTCGTCCCGCAGCGGCTCGCTGGTGAACTCCACGCTCTTGGGCAGCTTGAAGCGGGCCAGGCGATCGGCGACGAAGTCCAGCAGCTCGGCGTCCTCCAGCCCGCTGCCCTCCACCGCTTGGACGATGGCGTGGACGCGCGCGCCCCACTCCTCGTCCGGCAGGCCGATCACCGCGCTGGTCCGCACCGCCGGATGGGCGTCGATCGCCGCCTCGACCTCGGCCGGATAGATGTTGGCGCCGCCCGAGATGATCAGGTCGTTGCGGCGGTCGGCKAGATAGAGATAGCCCTCCGCGTCGACCCGGCCCAGGTCGCCCGGGGTTTCCCAATCGCCCACCCGCCGGGGCGTGCTGCCCAGATAGTGGTAGGTCGATCCCGCCCCGCCCTGGGGTCGGAAGAAGACCTCGCCCACCTCGCCGACCGGGCGCTCGTTCCCCGCCTCGTCGAGGATCTTCAGCGCGTAGCCGTCTCGCACGCGGCCGACCGAGCCGTGATGGGCCAGCCAGTCCGTGCCCGAGATCATGGTCGAGCCGGTGCCCTCGGTGGTGCCGTAATATTCCCAGACCCGCTCGCTCCCAAGCCAGCCGATCCAGGCCTCCTTCAGCCAGGCGGGGCACGGGGCGGCCATGTGCAGCATCATGCGCAGGCTGGGCAGGGAGAAGCGCGACAGGACGTCGGGGCCCAGCCGCCAGATGCGGTGCATCATGGTGGGCACCATCGTCACCCACTCCACGCCGTGGGCCTCGATCAGCTCCAGCGACCTCAGCGCGTCGAACTTGTCCATCTCGACGATGGTGGCGCCGACGAACAGGCCCATGTGGACGCAGTGGAACGGGGCGTTGTGATAGAGCGGCCCGGGATTGAGGATCACGTCGCCGGGCCGCTGGCCCAGGAAACCCTCCTGCGGAGTCCACCGCGCCGGCATGGCGTCGACGATCACCTTGGGCCGTCCGGTGGAGCCGCCGCTGGTCATCGCCTTCCAGTGCGGCGACACCGCCTCGGGCAAGGCCTCCGTCGAATAGTCCGCCAGCCCGTCCGGCTGAGCGGCCAGGGCCGGAACGCCGGGTCCGGGCGGGACGCCGACGAACAGCTTGGGCCGGACGATGTCGAGGATGGCCTCCATCTCCAGGCGCGGCAGCTTGGCGGCGACGATGTTGGGGATCGCGCCCAGCTTCCACAGCGCGAAGGTGGTCTCGTAGAACGCCTGGCCGTTGGGCAGGGCCACGGTGACGAAGTCGCCCAGGCCCACGCCCCGCGCCGCCAGCATCCGCGCCCGCTGGTTGGCTCGCGCGTCCAGCTGGTMGTAGGTGACGGTCGCGCCGTCGACGATCAGCGCCGCCCGCGAAGGCGATCGCCGCGCGTGGTGGGCGAGGATGGAACCGAGTGCGACACCGTCATGCGACATAACCAAACGCCTCCCTGGCGGCCCTCCGTCGACGCCTTCTCCGGGGCGTCCGAACAGGGCCGCGATCCGCGGTTGGCTTTCATTAATTTAGTAGTGAATGAATGAAAAGCGGATTCGTACGCAGCGGACTGCGCCGTCAGGCCCGGGCCTTCCTGGCCCTCCACCGCCCCCAGCCCGCCTGGATCACGCCGACCGCGAAGGCGATCAGCTCGGCGTCGCTCCAGAGGTAGTAGGTGGAGAAGAAGCTCCACTGCATCAGGCCGCGGTCGATCATGAAGGCGACGTGGGTCAGCACGACCAGAAGCTGGAACGCGGTCATGAACAGGATCCAGACCCGGCGCTCGACCGTGCA
Source organism: Caulobacter sp. 05T431 (assembly GCF_056665975.1). Classification (NCBI taxonomy): domain Bacteria; kingdom Pseudomonadati; phylum Pseudomonadota; class Alphaproteobacteria; order Caulobacterales; family Caulobacteraceae; genus Caulobacter; species Caulobacter sp. 05T431. The sequence continues at coordinate 63,644 of NZ_JBFTKU010000026.1, forward strand.
CAGGCCGACCAGGATGGCCAGGTAGACGAGGTCGACCGCGAAGATCGCCCACTGCACGCCGACGGGGTCGGGCGACTGGACGGCGGCCGACAGGACCCAGGCGGCGACGGTGGCCACGGCCAGCCAGCGCTCCAGGCGCCGCCCCACCAGCAAGGCCAGGCCGCAGACCGCCAGCATGGCCAAGGCCGCGACCTGGGTCGGCAGGATCGAGAAGAGCTCCGAGAAGAAAGACATGCCGCCCCCGCGTCAGGAGCGGCATGTTTCCCCGGAAAACGCGGCCGCGCCAAGCGCCTCGCGACGGCCTAGGCGCTGCGCAGCTCGCGCAGATGGCCGGTGGGCGCGGGAGGGTCGCCGGGCTTGTCCCCGCCGCCCACCAGGGTGACGCGCCGCAAGCCGACCTGGTCCTTGGCCTGCGCCAGGGCCTCGTGGACGGCGATCAGCGCGCGCCGGGCGTGGGCCATGCCGGAGGCGGCCTCCAGCACGCGGTCGACGGCCTGCTGGCCCACCCCGGCGCCCAGGCCCGCCTCCAGCCGCGCGCGCGGCATGGCGGCGATCAGATCGCCCATCAGGGCCAGGGTCGAGTCCACGGCCTCCTCCGTGGTGAACAGGCGGCTGGCCAGCTGCTCGGCGACGATGCGACGTTTCATGCGGGGTCTCCCATTTGCGCCCGCGGGCGCGTTGCTGAACGGATGGCGGACGCCCGGCGCCCGCCACGAGGTCCAGCCCCCTAGGGCGACCCTGGGAGGTCTCAGCCGTAGCGCAGGTGTTGGAAGAAGTGGGCCACTTGCCGCGTGCCCAGCAGCGCGCCGATCAGCAGGCTGCACGCGGCGGCGATGGCGAGGACGACCAGCACCCGCACGGCGGGGCTCACGACAGGCCCGTACTCTCCGCCCATTTCTCGTGGAAGGTCTCGTCCAGCACCGTCGCCGCGACGATCAGGACCTCGCGCAGCACCATCTCCGGCGGCTTGGGGCCGGCTTCCTTGCGGATCGCCGAGACCAGGTCGCGGACCATCGGCGCCAAGTCTTCCGGCGCCAGGCTCAGCAACTGCCGCTCCAGCTCCGTCCAGGCGAAGACCGGCATCGGCGGCCGGTTCGGCAGGGATGGCCAGTCCTGCTCGAAGGCCGTCGCCGCCTCGCGGATCTGCAGCACCTTGCGCACCACCTTGCCCAGCCGCGCGCCGGTCAGATGGGTCGCCTGGTTGTCGTTCGTCGCGCCCAGGATGGGAGTGGTGGTCACGGTCATCGTCCGCCTCGTGGAATGTCGAGACGGCAGCAGACGGCGACGGCGAAGCCGGCGACAGGCCCATTGAGTCGCTGTGGGATCGGGTCCCATAGCCGGAAGCGAGGTGTTCGTGCGCGGTCAGCACCCGGGCCGCTGCCCGCCGCCCGCTGACGCCCAGCTTGCGGCAGGCGCTCTCGACCAGGGCGTCGGCGCGCGACTTGGACACCCCCATCAAGGGGCCGATTTCCTTGGACAGCCTGTGCTCGGCGACCCAGCGCAGGGCTTCCCTCTCCCGCTGGGTGAGCAGCTCGATATTGGCCGAAGACCTGTCCATCACGCCCGACGCCGATCACGCCCGCGCCCGACGCGCCGCGTACGGTGCAAGAATGCATTGCAGCCGGCCAAGGCCAAGCCGATAGTTCCATATCCTCATCTCTGAGTGGGACGCGCCTTGAACACGCCGACCAGCCCGGACCCCATCGACGTCGCGGTAGGCACCCGCATCCGGGTCCAGCGGCGGCACATGAAGATCAGCCAGGACGAACTGGCCCAGGTCCTCGGCCTCACCTTCCAGCAGGTCCAGAAGTACGAGCGGGGCACCAACCGGGTGTCGGCCTCGATGCTGGTGCGGATCGCCGGCAAGCTGCAGACCACGGTCGGCAGCCTGGTGGGCGAGGACGTCCTGGCCGAGCAGGACGTAGCCATGCTGACGGCCCTTTCGACGCCCGGCGCGATCGACCTGCTGAGGGCCTACAGCCAGGCCACGCCGAAGGGCCGCAAGACCATCCTGAACGTAGCCAAGACCCTGGTCGAACCGGACGAGACGGCGGACGTGGCTTAGAAAGATTCCGCTCATCCCGGCGAATACCGGGACCCAGATGGAATGGCTTTTGGGCTGACGCCACAAACGCTGAACTCTTCCAATCAGCCACCCAGCTTGGGGATCTGGGTCCCGGCATTCGCCGGGATGAGCGGATTATTGGGAACCGGCCTCCAGCCGCTCGATCCCCTTCACGCCCGCTTCGGTCAGGGCCGCCACCAGTTCCTCCACCGCCGCGTCCACCTCGGCCAGATCACGGCCGCGGATCACCAGGCTGGCGCCATAGACGTCGGGCGGGGCGAAGAACGGATAGCTGCCGATCGACAGGTCCGGATGGGCCTTGGCCACCGCCTCCAGCGGCGCGGCGATCGTGCCTTCGCCGGTGCCGGTGACGCGCACGGTCTTGCTGATCACCACCGCCCCGGTGCGCAGGCGCGGGCCGACGTCGTCGAGCATGCCGCGCATGATCGCCGGCACGCCGGCCAGGACGAAGACGTTCTCCTTCTGGAAGCCCGGCGGGCCCTGGACGGGGTTCTTAACCAGCGTGCCGCCCTCGGGCACGTGGGCCATGCGCCGGCGGGCGGCGTTGGGCTCGCCCCAGCGCTCGCGCAGCATGGCCATGATCTCGGGATGCTCGGGGGCGGTGACGCCGAACGCCTTGGCCACCGAATCGGCGGTGATGTCGTCGTGGGTGGGACCGATGCCGCCGGTGGTGACCACGTAGTCGTACCTGGTGCGCAGGGCGTTGACCGCGTCGATGATCTCCTGCTCGACGTCGGGCACCACCCGGGCTTCGCACAGGTCGACGCCGTAGGTGGCCAGGTACTTGGCGATGGCGTTCAGGTTCACGTCCTGGGTGCGGCCCGACAGGATCTCGTCGCCGATKATCAGAACCGCCGCCGTCACGCGCTCGTCGCCTACCGCCATCGCTTCGCTCCCGTCCGTTCCTCCCTCGGACTTAAGCTGGCGAGTGGCGCACGGCAACGCCATCCTGTAATCGCCCTCGCGGTCGCCCGCTCGATGGGCAAGGGAGTCATGAGCGGATGAAGGCCGAGCCGATCTCCATCGAGTACGACTTGGGCCGGAGCGGATGGTCGCGATTCACGCTGAACGTGGGCGACCGCAAGGTCGATGTCGGCTCTTTCAGCTATTGCACTGATGCGCTGGGCGATCTCGTACGTGCCGCCCTGGCCATGGCCACGGGGGCTTATCGAGCCGAAGTCGGGCTGGAGCTTGAACCTGGTGAGCAGCGGTTGATCTTTCAACGCGCCTATCGGAGCAGCAGCCTTGGCGGGTCGTGTCAGCTCAGCTTGCTGGAATTCGAGGATTTCGCCTGCCTTCCTGAGGAGCGCGGCCGGGTCCTGTTCAAGGCCACGGTGGAGACCGAGGCAATAGCGCGAGCGATCGCCGGTACGGCTCAGGCGCTATGGGATCGCCATGGCCCCGACGAATACAACGCCCTTTGGATGGGGGATCGCGGCTTCCCGCTATCAGCCCTTCGAGCGCTTCAGTGCGCTCTCGAGGTCGAGGACCCGGCGCCCCACGAGAGCGCTCCGGACGATTTCGTCTTCACCACCGGCCTGGAACCTCGCGAGACCGACGACTGATGCTCCTCCCCCAACCGATGACGCGCGGCGTGATCGTCCAGCGCTACAAGCGTTTCTTCTGCGACTTGGTCCTGGACGACGGGCGCGAGATCACCGCCCATTGCCCCAACTCCGGCGCCATGCTGGGCGTGAACCTGCCGGGCCAGGGGGCGTGGGTGTCGTGGTCCGACGATCCCAAGCGCAAGCTGGCCGCGACGCTGCAGCTGGTCGAGGCGGCCGGACCGGACGGCAAAGGTCTGGTCGGGGTCAACACGCACCTGCCCAACAAGCTGGTCGCCGAGGCCCTGGTCGCCGGGGTGATCCAGGAGGTCACCGGCTACGCCTCGATCCGTCCAGAGGTGAAGTACGCCGCCGCCAGCCGCGTCGACTTCCTGCTGACCGATCCCGACCGCCCGCCGTGCTGGCTGGAGGTCAAGAACGTCCACCTGTCGCGCACGCCGGGCCTGGCCGAGTTCCCCGACTGCAAGGCCGCGCGCTCGACCCGCCACCTGGAAGACCTGGCCGCCCAGGTGAAGGAAGGCCACCGCGCCGTGGCCCTGTTCGTGGTCCAACGCGAGGACTGCGAGGGCTTCAAGGCCTGCGCCGAGCTCGACCCGGCCTTCGCCGCCGGACTGACGCGCGCCGCGGAGGCGGGGGTCGAGGTGCTGGTCTATGCCTGCGAGATGGGGACCGACGCCATCCGCGTCGCCCGCCGCATCCCCTGGTTGGACCAGGCCGGCGCCTAGAATCCGGCGTCGACCACGGTCAGGTTGGGCTTGAGCCGCACGGCGCTCTCGGACATCGGCTCCAGTCCCAGGGACGACACGCCCTGGTGGACGCCGCCGTTCTTCACCAGGAAGAAGCCGTCGACCACATAGCGGCCGTGCTCCCATCGCCAGGCGCCCTTGGGCGCCAGGAGTTCGTAGGTCTCGTTGGAGACCACCAGGCGCTCGTCGTCCTGGCCCACCTGATAGGTCGCGTCGCCTTCCTCGGTGGGCTCGATCCACACCTGCACGCCGACGATCCCGTCCAGATGGTCGGCCACCTTGGCGAGGAAGGCGTCGGCGTGAGCGGCGTCCACCTCGCCGGAGAGACGGGTCATCTGCTCGGCCGCCGGGGCGGCGTCGGACGGCGGCGGGGGCGCGTCCGCCACGGCGGTCTCGTCGTCGTGCTGGCCTGCTAGGTCCAGCAGATCCATTCGCGGCGTCACCCGCACCGCGCGCCAGCCGAACAGGCCCTGGCGGCGCAGGTCGATGTCGACGCGGCTTTTCCGGGCGTCGTTGACCAGCGTGTAGCGGAAGCGGTCGAGCGCCAAGTAACGCGTCTCGACGCGGAACCGCCGCCCCTGCCCGTCCCTGGGGAAGGCCGAGGCCACCGGATCGGTGGACGCGCCGATCGCCTCGACCATGATCGGCTTGCCGGTCGCCACCTTCTCCAGGCCCGCCGGGGTCACGACCTGGTCGATCAGGGCGGTGATGAACAGGTCCAGAAACGATCCGGTCGCCGCCTCGAACCCACCGCCCTCGTAGTCTTCCGACTCGGCCGGCGTCGGCTTCAGCAGCGTGGCCCTGAAATCGGTGGTCATTCGGTCCCGCACCGCCGGGAAGTCGACCAGGGCTTCCAGTCGCTGGCGGTCGCCGGCCTGGGCGGCGTCGCGCACGGCGTCGCCGTAGCGATACGGCGAGACCGCCACCCAGCCCAGCAGGACCAGCACCAGCAGCGCCAGTATGGCGCCGCCGGCCGCCACGAGCACGGACGGCTCGCGCCTCCGCCCCGCCGCCGCATCCGAAACTTCGAACTCGCCCACTGCGATCTCCAAGGTCAAATGAAACCCAAGATAGCATGAAACGCGAGTTCGCTCTTCTCCCGGAAGCGAACGTTGAAGTTCTGTGCTATCGTTGCGACATAAGCCCGAACCGATCCGTGATTTCGGCGCCCCTTGGCCAGGGCGGCGCCGCCAGTTTGAGACCACCGCCCATGACCCTCGAAGACACCGTCGAGATCGCCGCCGAGACCCGCACCGGCGCGATCAAGATCCACAAGCCCGCCGACTTCGAGGGCATGCGCAAGGCCGGCAAGCTGGCGGCCGAGTGCCTGGACATGCTGGTCCCGCACGTGAAGCCGGGCGTGTCGTCCGACTACCTGGACACCCTGGCCCGCGAGTTCATCCTCGACCACGGCGCCCTGCCCGCCTGCCTGTTCTATCGTGGCTATCCCAAGACGGTCTGCATCTCGCGCAACCACGTGGTCTGCCACGGCATCCCCGGCGAGTGGGCGCTGCGCGAGGGCGACATCGTCAACATCGACGTGACCGCCATCGTCGACGGCTGGCACGGCGACACCTCGCGGATGTACGGCGTCGGCGAAGTGGGCCCGCGCGCCCGCCGCCTGGTCGAGATCACCTACGAGGGCATGAAGCGCGGCCTGGACGCGGTGAAGCCCGGCGCCACGCTGGGCGACATCGGCTACGCCATCCAGTCGTACGTGGAAGCCCAGCGCTGCAGCGTCGTGCGCGACTTCTGCGGCCACGGCCTGGGCAAGGTGTTCCACGACGCCCCGAACATCCTGCACTTCGGCCGCCCCGGCCAGGGCGCGGTGCTGAAGCCCGGCATGTTCTTCACCGTCGAGCCGATGGTGAACCTGGGCAAGCCGGCCGTGAAGGTGCTGGGCGACGGCTGGACCGCCGTGACCCGCGACAAGTCGCTGTCGGCCCAGTGCGAGCACTCGATCGGCGTGACGGACGACGGCTACGAGGTGTTCACCGCCTCGCCCGCCGGTCTGTTCCAGCCGGCGATCCTGGGCGGCTGATCCCGCCAGGTCCGCGCCCAAGCACACCGAAGGCGCGAACCTCGACCATGGACAATCCTGAGATGTTGCGGCCTACTGCCTGTTCGCAGGCGGGGGCGCGATGGTCAGCGGCAAGTCACTCAGGGCAAGCGAACCCGCGCCGCCGGCGACGGGCGTGGCCGAGCGCGCCGCCCCGGCCGCCCATCAGCTGGGCCACCGCGAACGCCTGCGCGAACGCGCCAAGGCCGGCGGCCTGTCGGCCCTGCCCGACTACGAGCTGTTGGAGCTCTACCTCTTCCGCACCTTCGCGCGCGGCGACGTCAAGCCGATGGCCAAGGCCCTGCTGGCGCGGTTCGGCTCGTTCGGCGCCACGATCTCGGCCTCGATCGAGGAGCTGAAGACCGTGCCCGGCGTCGGCGAGAGCGCGGCGATCGACATCAAGCTGCTGCACGAGGCCGCCCTGCGGGCCGGGCGCGACAAGATCGCCAAGCGGCCGGTGATCTCGTCCTGGACCGCCCTCTTGGGCTATGTCCGCGTCGCCCTGGCCAACGAGCCGCGCGAACAGTTCCGGGTGCTGTTCCTCGACAACAAGAACCAGCTGATCGCCGACGAGGTGATGAACCGCGGCACGGTCGACCACGCGCCGGTCTATCCGCGCGAGGTGATGCGCCGGGCGCTGGAACTGTCGAGCAGCAACATCATCCTGCTGCACAACCACCCCAGCGGCGACCCGACGCCGTCGCGGCCCGACATCGAGATGACCAAGCAGATCGTCGAGGCCGGCAAGGCGCTGAAGATCAATGTCCACGACCACCTAGTGGTCGGCCGCGACGGCGTGGCCAGCTTCAAGGCGCTGGGACTGTTCTAGGTCCGGCTCCCGAAAGCCGCCGCGCGTGGCTTGCGGACTTCAGACCAGGCGCGGGCCCAGCACGGCCAGAAGGGCGCGCGCTTCGTCCCGCTCGTCCTCGGAGATGTGGACGCCGCCATCGGCGATCGCGAGGCATCGCAGGGCCAGCTGGACGTTCTTCCGGACACCCACGCCGTCGAGATAACACTTCGCGAGATCCAGCTGCGCGCCGTCGTCGCCGCCCCGAGCCGCTCGCTGGAACCAGCCGAACATGTCCCGGTAGCGCCCGAGCTCGCGATACAGGATGGCGATGTTGTTCGCCGCGCCCGTGGAGCCGTGGCGGCGCCAGGCGCGGCGATAGAGTTTCATCGCGAGGGGCTTATCCACTTCGACGCCCAGCCCTTCGTCATACAGGTAAGCCAGCCGGGTGAGGCATTCCGCCGAGCCGAGGGACGAGCCACGCTCGAACGAGCGCAGGGCCAGATCGAAATCGCCCGCCTCCTCGGCGGCGTCGCCAATTCGAAACAGGGCGTCCGTCGTCACCATGACCCTGTTCTGACACGGCCGCCGAACCGCGCCAACGGCTTCACGAGGCCCTCCCCGTATCCCAGGGTGAACCGGTGACGCTTTGCGGCGTTCAAGCCTGAACGCCCCGATCCGGGCGGCCGTGGGAGCTTGAGCATGGATCGCCGCCTCTTCGTCGCCTCGGCCCTGGGACTGCTGGTCCCGGGCGCGGCCCTCGCGCAATCGGGCGGACCGCCCGGCGGGAAACCCGGCGGCGGCCATGGCGGGGGCGGACCAGGCGGCGGAGGTCATCCGCCCGGCGGCGGGAATTCCGGCGGTTCGCGTCCTCCCGGCGGCGGGAACGGCGGCGGACGACCGCCCGGCCAGGGTCAGGGACCGGGACCGAGACCGCCCGCGCCCAAGCCTCCGCCTCGCCCGCCTTCGGGCGGCGGCCATCATCCCCATCCCGGCCCAGGTCCGCGTCCGCCGGGCCCCGTGGGACCGCACCGTCCCGGCGCGGGCCGTCCGCCCGGCTTCCGTCCGGTCCATGGTCCGCGCTGGCGCTATCCGCCGGGCTATCGCTATCGCCGCTGGAGCATCGGCGTGGTGCTGCCCTCGCTGTTCCTGGCCCCGACCTACTATTACGACGACTATTGGCGCATGGGCCTGGAAGGGCCGCCCTGGGGCTACCAGTGGGTGCGCTACGGACCCGACCTCCTGCTGGTCGAGACCCGCACCGGCCGAATCGCCGACGTCATCTACGGCGCGTTCTACTAGGCGTCCTCCGCCCCCAAATGGGGGCGGACAGACCGCGACGCGGTCAGGTGGGGGCAAGTGATCGCCGCTCCGCCTTGACCGACCGCGAGCAATCCCCGAGCGTGGCCTTAGCAAACGCCATGTCGGAGCCAAGATGTCCCGCCTGCTGACGATCCTCCTCGGCTCCGCCGCCCTCGCCACCGCCGCGCATGCCGCGGACGCCCCGATCTCCAAACAGGACCGCGCGCTGCACGAGAAGGTCCTGACCCTCGACACCCACCTCGACACCCCCGAGCACTTCGCCCGCAAGGGCTGGAGCATCGTCGACCGGCACGACGTCAAGGCGGACGGCACCCAGGTGGACCTGCCGCGCATGGACGCCGGCGGCCTGGATGGCGGGTTCTTCGTGATCTACACCGAGCAGGGCGCCCTGACCGCCGAGGGCTATCGCCAGGCCCGCGACGCGGCGCTGGAGCGCGCCGCCGAGATCCGCGAGATGGTCGCGGCCCATGCCGACAAGTTCGAGCTGGCCTACACCGCCGACGACGCCGAGCGGATCAACAAGGCCGGGAAGAAGTTCGTCTTCCAGAGCATGGAGAACAGCTGGCCGCTGGGTGAGGACCTCACCCTGATGCAGACCTTCTACGCCACCGGCGTGCGCATGGCCGGGCCAGCGCACTTCAAGGCCAACCAGCTGGCCGACAGCTCGACCGACAAGCCGCTGTGGCACGGCTTCTCGCCGCTGGGCCTGCGCTGGCTGGCCGAGGCCAACCGGCTGGGCATCCTGATCGACGTCAGCCACTCGTCCGACGACGTGGTCGACCAGGCCGTGGCCCTGTCGAAGGTTCCGATCATCGCCTCGCACTCGGGCGCCAAGGCCATCTACGACCACCCGCGCAATCTGGACGACGGCCGGCTGAAGAAGATCGCCGACGCCGGCGGGGTGATCTGCATCAACTCGGTCTATCTGAAGAACACCGCCGCCAGCCCCGAGCGTCTGGCGGCGCTCAAGGCCCTGGGGACCGCGCCGGACAGCGAGACGGCGACCGAGGCCGAGATGACGGCCTATCTGAAGAAGCGCGCCGAGGTGGACGCCAAGTTCCCGCCCGTCCGCGCCACCTTCGAGGACTTCATGTCCAGCCTGCTGCATACCCTGAAGGTGGTGGGTCCTGAGCACGTGGGGATCGGCGCCGACTGGGACGGCGGCGGCGGGGTGGTCGGCTTCGAAGACGTCGCCGACCTGCCCAAGGTCACCGCCCGCCTGAAGGCGGCCGGCTACACCGACGCCGACGTCGCGGCCATCTGGGGCGGCAACGTGCTGCGCGTGGTGCGCCAGGTGCAGGACTACGCCGCCAAACAGGCCGCGCCGAAGTAGACCGCGAAGCAAGGGGCGCTTTCGGGTAACGCCGTTCTCGGTTAGCCTCTCCCAGCGTCGCTGGGAGGGGTCTCCGCATGAACCGTGTCGCGTCCTGGGCCGCCCTGGCCGCCCTGCTCTGCCTCGCCGCCCTTCCCGCCGGGGCGCGAGCCGCCAGTTTCGACTGCGCCAAGGCCGGCTCGCCCACCGAGAAGGCGATCTGCAAGGATCCGGCGGTGTCGAAGCTGGACGAGCAGGTCACCGCCGCCTTCAAGGCCGCCCAAGGCCTGTGGCCGGCCGGGAACTGGTCGAGCTACATCCGCACCGAGCAGCGCTGGTGGATCAAGGATCGCGATGCGATCTGCAAGGCCGACGCGGCCTGCCTGAAACAGGACTACCAGCGCCGCCTCAGCTTCCTGACCCATCCCAGCCTGAAATGGATGGGCCGCTACGTCGCCGGCAAGTGCCCCGCCGACGGGGTCTATCTGGACGTGACCCAGAGCTATCCGGACGCCGGGATCGGGGTGGAGCTGTACGTCTGCCCCAGTTCGGCGGGGAACATGCTGCTGCAGGCGGCCGGGACGGTCGACGCCTCGGGCAAGCTCAGTTTCGAGGACGCCGGCTGCTCGCGCGTGCTGACCTTCACCCAGGACACCGTGACCCTGTCGTTCCCCAAGACTGATCGCTGCGCCTTGGGCACCGACGAGCGTGTGTTCAAGCGCGATCCGGCCAAGCCGGTCTATGTGGCGGAGTAGGTCATGAGCCGTCTCGTCGCCGCCCTCGTCGGGCTTCTGCTGATCGCTCTGGTCCCCGTTCTTGGGGCCGCCCCCGCCACGGCCGCCAGCTTCGACTGCGCCAAGGCCCGGTCGAAGGTCGAGAAACTGATCTGCAAGGACCCGCAGCTCTCCCGCCAGGACGAGGACCTGGCCAAGGCCTATGGCGAGGCCCTCAAGCTCTGGGACGGCCAGATCGCCGCCTATGTGAAGCTGACCCAGCGCGGCTGGGTGGGCTCGCGCGCCCTGGAGCCGCCCGAGGTGAGCGGGGGCGGGATCCTCTGCACCGACGACGAGACCGCCCTGCCCTGCCTGCGCACCATCCACGCCGACCGCATCGCCGTGCTGAGGAACCCGGGCTTCCGGCTGAGCGGCATCTATGTGCGCGGCCAGGACTTCCTGCGCATCAAGGCCGTGCCGACCGGCCTGGACTTCGCCTACCAGCTGGCTGACGCCAATGCGAGCCAGGGCTTCACGGACGACACCCGACCGGTGAAGATCGCGACGGGCCAGGACGTGGCCAGCTTCCCGCTGACCGGGACAGGTCCCGACGCCTGCCGACTGGACGCGGCGTTCACCTTCGACACCGTGACGATCACCCAGAAGGGTCCCTGCGGCGGCGCGAAGCTGGGCGGCTGGTGGAAGCGAGACCAGACACGCGATCCCGAAGCGGAGATGTTCTAGAGCCTCTCACTGTTGTCATCCCGGAAGCCTCGCAGAGGCTGTCCGGGACCCAGGTGACTGGGCACATGCGGCGCGGCTGCCCTGGGTCCCGGACAAGCGCTGCGCGCTTTCCGGGATGACAACCGTTTTTGAGTTCAGGAGCGCCGAGCTCTCTGCCACGCATCCCAGAACCGCCAGCCCATCAGCACCGCCAGGATCCCCGCATAGACCAGCGGCGGCCGATGGTCGGCCTTCACCAGCAGGTAGTAGTGGGCCACGCCCAGGGGCACGATCACGTAGATCAGCCAATGCAGCCTCTGCCAGGTCGCCCGCCCCAGGCGGATCACCCAGCCGTTGGTCGAGGTCACGGCCAGCGGGATCAGCAGGGCGAAGCCCAGCATGCCCAGGGTGATGAAGGGCCGCTTGAGGATGTCTTTCCACAGCTGGCCCCAGTCGAAGAACAGGTCGACGCCGATATAGGTCAGCAGGTGCAGGCAGATGTAGCTGAAGGCGAACAGGCCGATCGTGCGGCGGAAACGGACCAGGCGCGGCTTCTTCAGGAGGCGCGCGGCGGGCGTGATCGCCAGGCCCACCAGCAGCAGGCGCAGGCCCCAGACGCCGATCTGGCGGATCAGGGCCTCGATCGGATTGGCCCCCAGGTCGTCGCTGAACACCCGCCAGGCCAGCCAGACCAGCGGGGCGAAACAGGCCAGCCAGACGGCGGCGTAGACCAGGTTGTCCTGCGTCTTGGAGGGGCGCTTGCTCTTGGCCGCCCGCTTCACCGAGCCGTCCATCAGAAGTTCCGCTTCAGGTCCATGCCGCGATAGAGGTCGGCGACATACTGGCCGTAGCCGTTGAACGGCAGGGTCTCGCGGCGGCGGAACTCGCCGATCCGGCGCTCGGTGGCCTGCGACCAGCGCGGATGGTCCACGGCCGGATTGACGTTGGAATAGAAGCCGTACTCGCGCGGCGCCAGGTCGTTCCAGGCGGTGCGCGGCATCTTCTCGACCAGGCTGATCCGCACGATCGATTTCGCGCCCTTGAAGCCGTACTTCCACGGCACGACCAGCCGGACGGGCGCGCCGTTCTGGTTGGGCAGGACGTCGCCGTAAAGGCCTACGGCCAGGATGGTCAGCGGGTGCGTGGCCTCGTCGATCCGCAAGCCTTCGCGATAGGGCCACTGCAGGGTGTCCCAGCGCTGGCCGGGCATTTCGGAGGGCCGCATCAGGGTCTCGAAGGCCACGTACTTGGCCTTGGACGTCGGCTTGACCTTGGCCAGCAGGTCCTTGAGCGGGAAACCCACCCAGGGGATCACCATCGACCAGCCCTCGACGCAGCGCATCCGGTAGATGCGCTCCTCCAGCTTGTTGCCCTTGATCAGGTCGTCGATGGCGAAGCTGGCCGGGGCCTCGCATTCGCCGTCGACGCGGACGGTCCAGGGGCGGGTCTTGAGGGAGCCCGCGTTCTCGGACGGGTCCTCCTTGTTGACCCCGAATTCGTAGAAGTTGTTGTAGCTGGTGATGTCCTTCTTCGGCGTGGCCTTCTCGGTTGTCGAGAAGCCCGGGCCGTAGGTCAGTTCCCGCGCCCCGGCCGCGCCCGCCGCCGCCAGCAGGCCCAGTCCCGCCGCTCCGCCGATGAACTCGCGCCGACGCAGGTAGAGCCCCCGGTCGGTGACGTCGTTGTCGGTCAAGTCGGGGGCGTGGCGGATCAGCATGGCGGGCTCCGGGGAGGCTACCTTGAAGGATACGTGCTGGGAGGGGGAATGGTTACAGGGCGTATGCAGAATGTGACCACTTGCCCCCTACGGGTCGCGCCGTGCGGGCGTCCTCCGCCCCCTATGGGGGCGGACAGACCGCGAAGCGGTCAGGTGGGGGCAAGTGGGTGAGCCACTAACCCCTCACCACCGCCTCGAACGCCCCCCGCGCCTCGGCCTTCGCCTTGGCCAGCTTGGTCTTCAGCGACTTGAACTCCCGCACCCCGCCGGCCCGCGCCAGCAGCGTCCGGAACGCCTTGGGCTCGGTGTCCGGATCATGCCCGTCCTCCAGGGCCACCTTCAGCAGCTGGGACAGGTCCTGCTCCAGCCGCCAGGCGCCCTCCAGCGCCGTCAGCGCCGCCTTGTCGCCCAGGCCGGCGCGGCCCAGGGCCGCCAGGGCCTCGCCGGTGTTCTGGGCCAAGGGGCCGCCGTCCGCCGCGTGGACCAGCTGCAGGAACTGGGCGGCGAACTCGATGTCGACCAGGCCGCCGGGCGTCAGCTTCAGGTCCCAGTCGCCCTTGCCGGGCCGTTCGTCCTCCATCAGCTGGCGCATCTCCAGCACGTCGACGGCGGTCTTCTTCGCATCGCGCGCCCGGCGCAGGGCCGCGGCGATCGCGGCCTCGGCCCGGGCCTTGAACGCCGGCGAGCTGGCCCAGATCACCCGCGCTCGGGTCAGGGCCTGCAGCTCCCAGGTCTCGGCCTCGCGCTCGTAATAGTCCTCGAAGGCCGCGTAGCTGACCGCCACCGGCCCCTTGGTGCCCGAGGGTCGCAGCTTCAGGTCCACCTCGTACAGCGTGCCCTCGCCGGTCGGGGCCGACAGGGCCGAGGTCAGGCGCTGGGTGAAGCGGGCGTAGAAGCTGTCGGCGCTCCAGCCCTTGATGGCCGACATCGCCGCCGGATCGTCGGACGCGTACAGCGTCATCAGGTCCAGGTCCGACTTGGCGGTCATCTCGCGCGAGCCGGCCTTGCCCAGGGCCACGACGGCCACCTGCCCCGGGAACTCGCCGCCCAGCCGCTCGACCTCGGCCAGGGCGGCCGGGGCCAGGCCGCCGACGATCAGGTCGGCCAGGTCGGCGAAGGCCGCCCCGGCGTCGCGGGCTCCCGCCGTGCCGCTGATCACCCGCACCCCGATGCGGAAGCTCTGGTCTCGGAACAGCCGCCGAGCCGCGTCCATCGCCCCCTCGAAATCGGCCGGGTCCCACGGCGCGTCCTTGGGCATCTCGATCGGCCCGAAGAAGGCCGGGTCCAGCAGGGCGTCCAACGCCGTGGGCCGCCGCGCCAGCGTGCTGGCCAGGCGCGGGGCGAAGGCCATGACCTCGACGATCAGCTCGAACAGGCGCGGCTGGGCCAGGAACAGCGACTGGATCTGCACGCCGCTGCTGAGACCCGCGAAGAAGTCGCCGAAGCGGTTGAAGGCGTCGTCCGGCGCGCCGGTGGCGTTGGCGGCGTCCAGCAGGCGCGGGGCCAGGCGGGTGAACAGCTCGCGCCCGCGCTCGGTGCGGGTGGCGGCGATGTGGCCGTGGTGCCAGCCGCGGATCGTGGCGGCCACGCGCTCGGGATGAGAGAAGCCCATGCGCTTGAGCGTGGCCAGGGTCTCCGGGTCGTCCTCGACGCCGGTGAAGACCAGGCTGCCGAACCGCGACGACAACTCCTCCTCGCCCTTGAACAGCGCGCCGTAGCGGCGGTTGACGCCCTTCAGGACCTGGCCGACCACCGCGTCGAAACTGCGCAGCGCCGCGTGCCCCCACAGGGCCGCCACCTTCTTGCGGTCGGCGTCGCTCTCCGGGAGCTTGTGGGTCTGGTCGTCGGCGATCATCTGGGCCCGGTGCTCCAGGGCGCGCAGGTCGCGATAGGCCTTGATCAGATAGTCGCGGTCCTCCGGCGTGACGTGGCCGGCCTCGGACAGGGCCGCCAGGGCCTCCAGGGTGCGCGGGCTGCGCAGGTCGGGATGGCGCCCGCCCAGGATCAGCTGCTGGGTCTGGACGAAGAACTCGATCTCGCGGATGCCGCCGCGACCGAGCTTGAGATCGGCGCCCTTGGCCGTCAGGCGGTCGTCCACCTTGTAGGCGTGGATCTGGCGCTTGATCGAATGGATGTCGGCGATGGCGRCGAAGTCGAGGTTCTTGCGCCAGATGAACGGCTGCAGCTCGGCCAGGAACGCCTCGCCGCGCGCGAAGTCGCCGGCGCAGATCCGCGCCTTGATGTGCGCCGCCCGCTCCCAGTTCTGGCCGACGCTCTCGTAGTAGTCGAGGGCCGCATCGATCGGCATGGCCGGCGGGGTCGACGAGGGGTCGGGGCGCAGGCGCAGGTCGATGCGGAACACGTAGCCGTCGGCCGTGCGCTCGGCCAGCAGCCGGCCCAGATGGTTGGCGATGCGCACCGTCACGCCCTGCGGCTCGACGCCCTCGGCCACGGGCAGGGCTTCCGGCGCGTAGAAGATCGAGAAGTCGATGTCGCTGGAATAGTTGAGCTCGAACGCCCCGTGCTTGCCCATGGCGATACAGAACAGGCCCGGGGCCGGGCCGTCCGGGCCTTCGCCGACGTGGGTCAGCGCCCCGCGCGCCACCTCCAGCCGCACGGCCTGGGCCAGGCTGGCGTGCAGGACCGCGTCCGCGAAGCGGGTCAGGGCGCCGGTCACCGCGTCCAGGTCCCAGACCCCGCCCAGGTCGCACAGGGCGGTCAGCAGGTGCAGGTCGGCCTTCAGCTCGCGCATCGCCCGGCGGGCGGCCTCGAAGTCCGGTTCGGCGGCCACGGCCTCGGCCTGGGCCAGGATCTCGGCCAGCCGCGCCTCGGGGTCGCCCTCCAGGATCAGCGGCAACCGCTTGCCGTCGCGGCGCGCCAGGCCGGTCAGATAGGGCGAGGCGGCGAACACCGGCGCCAGGGCCGGCCAGGCGGCCTCGACCAGGGGCACGGCCTCGCCGACGCGCCGCGTGATCGTCTCGTGCGCCCGTTCGGCGGCCTTGGGATCGACGACGGGGCCGCAGGGGGTAAGGCGTTCGAGCAGGCGAGTCATGGCGGGCACTGTGGCGCGGCGGGGCGGCGAGAGCTAGCTCTAGGCCATGTCGTCATTGACCGGGCTGACCCTCGTGATCAGGGCCGGGTCGATGGGTTCGTCGCCGAGGGTGGCGTAAACCTCCCCCCGGGGTCCGATGGTGACGTGCACCGCCTTGTCCGGGACGACCGGCCCGCCGGGCAACGTGGCGCCACACCAAGGGCAAAAGGCGATAGTGACATGACCGATGACGAACATGCCGATGTGCTCCGCCCACTCGACCATCGCCGTTTCCGACCAGCTCTCCACCCCCTCGCCCATTTCAGCGGACAATTCCGGGTCGGCGAGCAGATCACTACGCGTCCGGGTCATCACCCACATCGTAGTGCAGCAGTGCTGGCTCGGATCGCGACGAGGCTCGTTCATTCGCGAAGGTTCTCGCGCTGGGCCTTGCGGGTAAAGGGTCATTGCTGGCCCGAACCTCACGTCGTTGCGCAGACCACCTTTCGGTCACCGTGGCTGCCCGCTTGACAGGCGATGTTACAGGCGTAATCGTTCGAGTCCGGAGACCGAACGCCATGAACATCACCCAGGCCGAAAGCCGCATCATGGACGCGCTGTGGATGCGCAATCCCCTGACGGTGGATGAGATCATGGCGGAGGTGGCCGAACCCCAGGGCTGGGGCGAGGCGACGGTCAAGACGCTGATCAACCGCCTGCTGAAGCGCAAGGCGATCCGGTCGGACCGCATCGACGGCCGGGCGCGCTACGCCCCGATCATCCAGCGCGCCGACTATGTGCAGGCCGAGAGCCAGAGCCTCCTGAACCGACTTTTCGACGGCCAGCTGACGCCGCTGGTGGCGCATTTCGCCCAGCACCGCGCCCTGTCGAACGACGAGATCAAGCAGCTGAAGTCCCTGATCGAGGGCCTCGAAAATGATGGCTGAACTGCTGGCCCTGACCCTGTTGCGCACCCAGATGGCGGCCGCCGCCGCGGTGCTGCTGGTCCTGTTGCTGCGGAGCCCGACGCGGGCGGTGTTCGGCCCCGGCCTGGCCTACCGCCTGTGGGCCCTGGTGCCGGTGGCGGCGATCGCCACGGTCTTCCCCAGCCTGTCCGAGACCCTGGGCTCGGGCGCGCCCGCCTCGCTGATGGGCGAGGAGCGCGCCGTGCTGCTGCTGGCCGTTTGGCTGGCCGGCGGCGTCGCCCTGGCCACGGTGATCCTGCTGCAGGAGCGCGCCTTCCGCGCCCGGGCCGAGACCGGCCGCGCCGGCCCGGCGGTCATGGGCGTCTTCTGGCCCCGCGTCGTCCTGCCCGCCGACTTCGCGACCCGCTTCGACGAGCAGGCGCGCAAGATCGTCGACCTGCATGAACGCGCCCACATCAAGCGCGGCGACCCGATCGCCAACCTGGCCATCGCCGGCATCCAGGTGCTGGGCTGGTGCAACCCGCTGATCCATCTGGGCGCCCTGTGCGCCCGACTGGACCAGGAGATGGCCTGCGACGCCACGGTCCTGAGCCTGCGCCCCAACCTGCGCCGCACCTATGCCRAGGCCCTGGTCGAGGCGCACACCCGCCGGACCGGCTCGCCCCTGGCCTGCTTCTTCGCGGCCCATCCGCTGCTGTTGCGGGTCAGGCTGCTGGCCAAGCCCGAGCCCAGCTATCGCCGCCAGACCGCCGGCGCGGCCGCGATTGCCCTGATGGCCGTGGTCACCGCCCTGGTCGTCTGGACCGTCACGCCGCGCGGCCCCCTGCCCAACCAGGAGATCTCCTGGCCCGGCCGGTTCGTCGGCGACACGCCGGTCGACAGCATCACCCTGCCCAAGCTCAACCACTGAACCTGCGGTTCGCCGCAGCCTGGTGTCCATGGCTTGACGATTCGGATTACGCCTGTAAGTTTTGTAAACTACAGACGTAATCCACGCCCCGCGTGGAAGCAGGCAGGGCGGCCATGACCTTCGTTCTMAGGATGCCGGCGAACCGAGGCCCGCGAAGCCGCCGCAAGGCCGCCGCGGTGAGGGTCTTCGAGCTGGGCGTCATGGCGCTGGTCGCCTTCGCCGTCGGCCTGATGGTCATGTACACCGTGCAGTACGAGCTGAAGGTCGAGCCCAAGGCCCCGGCCCGGGACGGCGCCCAGCTGATCCAGGCCAGGTCGATGGCGCGCGTGCGCTGGGCTAGCGTCAAGCCGCGGCTGATCGCCCGGCTGGCCCAGCCGCACAGCCTGGAGCTGGGCCAGGTGTGGGCGCGGCGCGACGGCCGGGTCTGCGGCCTGGTCAACGGCTGGGGCAGCTTCGGCGGCCTGACCGGCATGACCCGCTTCTACGCCCAGGGCGACGAGCCGGTGTTCAAGCAGGACGGCGACGGTCAGGGCTTCGAGGAGGAGTGGTGGGCCTGCAAGCGCGACCGCTACGTCGTCATCCGTGAAGGCTCCGACGAGACGGGGTTCTGCGCGACGAAGCTGGGGCAGGAGCGGTGCTATACCGTGGTGTACGGGCGGTAGACGCTCCGGCGGCGATCACTTGCCCCCCTACTCCACCCGCGGCAGCACAAGCGCCACCCGCAGGCCCGGGCCGAAGCCGCCGTATTCGCCCGGTCCCTCGGCCAGCTCCAGCCGTCCGCCGTGCGAGGCGGCMACCGCCTGGACCAGCGACAGGCCCAGGCCCGCGCCCGGCTCGCTGCGGCTGTTCTCCAGGCGGACGAAACGCTGGATCACCCGGACGCGGTCGGCCTCGGGCACGCCGGGGCCGGTGTCGGTGACCGAGAACTCCAGCTCGCCGGACGAGGTGCGCCGGGCCCGCAGCATCACCGCCCCGCCCTCGGGCGTGTACTTGATGGCGTTGTCCAGGATGTTGGCCAGGGCCTGAGCGATGAACTCGCGGTTGCCCCGGATGCTCAGCGCCGGGACGATCTCGGCCTTGAAGTCCAGGCCCTTGTCCTCGCAGCTGGCCTCGTAGAGCTCGGCCATGTCCGAGGCCAGTTCGCTGGCGTCGAACGACTCCTGGTTCGGCGCCTCGCCGGCCGCCTGCAGGMGGGCGATGGCCAGCACGGCGTTGAAGGTCTTGAGCACGCCGTCGGCGTCGATCAGGGCCGTCTCCAGCGCCGCCATCGGGTCGCCCTTGCCGTTCTCGGCGTCGATCAGGGCCACCTCCATGCGGGCGCGCAGGCGGGTCAGGGGCGAGCGCAGGTCGTGGGCGATGGCGTCGCCGGCGTGGCGCAGCCCGCCCATCAGCCGCTCGATGCGGTCGAGCATGTCGTTGAGGCCCTCGGCCAGCTCGTCGTACTCGTCGCGGGTGCCGCGCACCCGGGCCCGGGCATGCAGGTCGCCGGCCCGCACCGCGTTCACGACGTCGACCAGGCCCTGCATGCTGCGCGAGACGTTGCGGCTGATCAGCACCCCGCCGGCCAGGCCCAGGATGATGACCAGCGCCCCGGCCCCGCGCAGGGCCCGGACGATCTTCATCACATAGCCTTCCGACTCCTGGACGTCGGCCCCGACGAACAGGGCTTCGCCGCCCGAGAGCTTCTCCTGCACCCCGCGCGCCGCGCGCTTGACCTCGGCCCCGTCGATGTCGGTCTCGGTGAGCTTGAACGTCTCCCACGTGGGACCGGGGCCCGTGAAGTCGTCGATCGGCGACTCCTCGATCGAGCCGGAGATGCGCTTTCCGTCCTTGTCGAGCAGCAGGTACAGGAACGGCCGCTCGCCGGTGGCGCGCTCGACGATGGTCTGGTTCAGGGCGTTGACCCCGCCGACCCGATAGGCGGCCTCAAGGCTCTCCATCTCGCGGGTGATGTCGGCGTCGGCGCGACGGTTCACCTCGCCGGCGGTGGCGATGTAGATGTAGCCCAGGAACGCGCTGGCGGCCGCCGCGAACAGGGCCAGGAACAGCAGGGTCAGCCGGAACGGCGTGGATCGGATCAGGCGCGGCAGGCGCATGGTTCAGCGGGGCTCGTCTAGAAGAGCGGACAGGTCGCGGCGGCCATCGACGATACGCAACACTTCGACGTCTCCCTCCACGAGGTCGTAGATGATCACCCACGGCCGAACCGGCAAAGTGAATGTATTTTCACCCAGGTCGCGCTGCGCGCGACCCAGTTGAGGGAACGCCGCGAGCCGGTCCAGGGATTTTTCCAGGCGTTCGAGCTGTGCGACCGCGACGCCCAGCCMGTTGTCTTCCGCGACCCGTGCGAAGATGTCGTCGAGGTCCTGACCGGACGACTCTGATCGATTGAACGCCCCCGCCATTCCGACCTTATCGCTTGGCGAGGTGCCGGCGCGTTCCTTCGGCGATGATCTCGGCGACCGTGCGCTTATCCGATCGCCCCTCGGCGAGCTGTCGGCGCGCGACGTCCAGCGACTCCTTCAGCGCGTCCCGATTGCGCTCGAACCAGGCTTCGAGTTCGGCCTCGGACGGTTCAGCGCTGAAATCCTCGCGCTCGGGAACGGGCTGGGTCAGCTTGTTCATGGCTCCAGCCTATCACGCCCGGGACCCGCCGCCTACGGATCGAGCCGGTAGCCCGCCCCGCGCACGGTCTGCAGCATGGCCCGATCGAACCCCTTGTCGATCTTCGATCGAAGGCGGGAAATGTGCACGTCGATGACGTTGGTCTGGGGATCGAAGTGGTATTCCCACACCTTCTCCAGCAGCATGGTGCGGGTCACCGACTGGCCGGCGTGGCGCATCATGAATTCCAGCAGCTGGAACTCGCGGGGCTGGAGGTCGATCTCCTTGCCCTGGCGATGGACCGTGCGGTTGATCAGGTTCATCTCGAGCTCGCCCACCTTCAGGGTGGTGGCCACCGCGCCCGTCTCGCGGCGACGCGACAGGGCGTCGACCCGGGCGATCAGCTCGGCGAAGGCGTAGGGCTTGACCAGATAGTCGTCGGCCCCGGCCCGCAGGCCGGTGACGCGGTCGTTGATCTCGCCCAGGGCCGAGAGGAACAGCACCGGCGTCTGGTCGCCTTCACGGCGCAGGGTCTCGACCACCTCGACGCCGTTCTTCTTGGGCATCATGCGGTCGACGATCATCACGTCGAACTTGCCCTTGCCCGCCTCGGCCAGGCCGGCCTCGCCGTCGGGCGCGTGGACACACTCGTAGCCCGCCTCGGTCAGGCCGTGGCTCATGGCGCCGGCGGCTTCGAGATCGTCCTCGATAATCAGGATACGCATGCAGGTCCCCAGATGCACGAAAGGGCGTCACCGTGCGAATCGATGACGCCCTCTGTCGTGTCGTCGTCACGTCCCCGCAATGGTGACGTGATCCGGGCGCGGGCGAAAGCCCCCGCGTACCCGTGTTAGGCCTCGCGTCCCCTTACGGCGCGATCTTCAGCGGCACGATCGTGGGACGACCGGCGCGGATGATCCGCAGGTTGACGCTGGGACGCTGCAGCTTCTTGGCCGCCTCGACCGCCGCGTTGACCTGCGAGGCCGAGGTGACCGGATCACCATTGACGCTGGTCAGCACGTCGCCCTTGCGCAGGCCCTTCTCGCCGGCGTCGGAATTGGCCTTCACGCCGTCGATCAGCACGCCGCGGACGGTGGGATCGATGCTGTAGGTGCGGCGGGCCGCGTCGTCGATCGGCGCCAGGCTCATCCCCAGGGCTTCCGACTTCTGGACCTGCGGCTTGGTCGGCGCCTCGGCGCCGCCCTCGTCGCTGTCGTCGTCGCTCAGCGCCAGTTCCTTCTCGGTCGGACGCACGCCCGACTTGATGTCGATGGTGCGGGGCTTGCCGCCGCGCAGGATCGACAGCTTCAGGGTGTCGCCGGGACGGCCCTTGGCCACTTCGCGGGTCAGTTCCGAACCGTTCTTGATCGCCACGCCGTTGACGGCGGTGATCACGTCCTCGGGCATCAGGCCGCCCTTCTGGGCCGGACCGCCGGCCACCAGGTCGGCGACGATCGCGCCCTTGACGTCGCCCAGGCCCTGGGCGTCGGCCATTTCCTTGGTGAAGGGCTGGATCTGCGCGCCGATATAGCCGCGCACCACCTTGCCGCCGCTGATCAGCTGCTTGGCGGTGGCTTCGGCCACGTCGGCGGGGATGGCGAAGCCGATGCCCACCGAGCCGCCGGTCGGCGAGAAGATCGCGGTGTTGACCCCGATCACCCGGCCGTAGATGTCGAACGACGGACCGCCCGAGTTGCCCCGGTTGATCGGCGCGTCGATCTGGATGTAGTCGACGAAGGTCGACGAGCTGTCGCCCAGGTCGCGGTTATAGGCCGAGATGATCCCGGCCGTGGCGGTGCCGCCCAGGCCGAACGGGTTGCCGATGGTGATCACCCAGTCGCCGACCCGCGGCTTGGCCTGGTTCTCGAAGTTCACATACGGGAACGCCGCGCCCTTGGCCTTGGGGTCGACCACCTTCAGCACGGCCAGGTCGGTGCCCTCGTCGCGACCGACGATGGTGGCCTTCAGCTCGCGGCCGTCCTTCAGCACCACGTTGATGCCGTCGTCGTCGGCGTCGGCGACCACGTGGTTGTTGGTCACCAGGTAGCCGTCGGCCGAGATGAAGAAGCCCGAGCCCGAGGACTGCTGCTTGGGACCGGGGGCCTCCTCGCCGTCCTCGCCCGGCTTCTGGCCGCGCGGCACGATGTCGAAGCCTTCCAGGCCCGGGATGCGCAGGCGCGGGGCCGCGGCGGCCTTGGAGGTCACGTCGATCTGCACCACGGCGGGCGAGACCTGTTCGAAGATGTCGGCGAACGACATCGGCGCGCCGGGCGGCGGGGCGAACATCGGGGCCCCGCTAGCCATTGGGGCGCCCGAGGTGCGGACCACCTGGGCCGGCTCGGCCGCCCCGGCGGGCGCCATGCGCATGCCGACCCCGGCCAGAGCCGCGCAGGCCACGCCCGCGCCGGCGACCGCACCGACAAAGAAACCAGACTTCCTAGCAGCCATCTTACGTCTTTCCTCACCCACGGCGCGCGGCGCCGGGTCCTTGGCTTGAGAACCTAGTTGCGCTGGCGAAAGGCGCAATGGTCTTCGAAAGAGATCATGCGTCCACGCTCAAGATGGTCTTGCGGCGTCTTCGCGGCGCAATCGTGTCATTCGTCCTTCAACAACACCTGAAGACGCGCTTCTTCCTCCTGGGAAAGTCGCTGCGCGTCTTCGTCGTCGGCCGCCGAAGCGGACCGCCGACGCAGGAGCAGCACCATCAACACGCCGCCTAAAATCAACGCAATCCCAGGCGTGGCCCAGAGCAGCGCGTTTCCGAGCGAGAACGGCGGCTTGAGCAGCACGAACTCGCCGTAACGCTCCACCAGGAACGCGCGGATCTGCTTGTCGCTGCGTCCCTGCTTCACTTGGTCACGGACCACTTGGCGCAGGTCGCCGGCCAGGTCGGCCTGGGAGTCGTCGATGGACTCGTTCTGGCAGACCAGGCAGCGCACCTCGCGGAAAATCTCGCGGGCCCGGGCCTCCTGGACGGGATCGGGCAGGCGTTCGGCCGGATCGGCCGCGGCGCCGGCCATGCAGGCGACGGCGGCCAGGGCGATCAGCAGCCGCTTCACGCCGCCTTCTCCACCTTGCGCGCCACCCCAAACCGCAGGCGGCGGTCCGACAGCGAGACCACGCCGCCGATGGCCATGATCAGCGGGCCCAGGAAGATCAGCCGCACCCACGGATTGACGAAGGCCCGCACCAGCCAGGCCGGCTGGCCGCCCTCGCCCGCGCGGCGCTCGCCCAGCACCACGTAGAGGTCGTCCAGCCCCTTGGGGCAGATCGCCACTTCCGAGGTGGTCTGCTTGCCGGTCGGATAGAACCGGCGCTCGGGCTTGGCCTCGCAGACCAGCGCTCCGGCCTTGGTGATCTTCACGATCCCGCGCTCGGCGATGTAGTTGCCGCCCTCGGCCGTGCCGACATCGGTCAGGGTCAGTTCATAGGCGCCCAGCTTCAGCTGGCCGCCGACGCTCAGGGCCTGGGCCGCCTCGACCCGCCAGGTGGTCTCGAACGACGCGCCCAGCACGAAGATCCCGAGGCCGGCGTGGGCCAGGGTCGTGCCCCAGGCGCCGCGGGGCAGGCCCGTGGCCCGGCGGCGCACCTCGGCCCACGGGGCGCGGAAGGCCTTGACCCGCTCGGCCAGCTCCAGCACCGCCCCGCCGATCAGCCAGAAGCCGACCACCAGGCCGGCGCTGGCCAGGGCGCTGCGGGGCGAGACCACGGCGAAGGCCACCAGGCCCAGGATGGCGGCGACGGCCAGGGCCAGCCACAGGCGACGCACCACCAGCCGGGCGTCGCCGCGCTTCCAGGCCAGCAGCGGACCGGCCGGCAGCACGGCCATGGCCAGCACCATCAGCGGCACGAAGGTCATGTTGAAGAACGGCGCGCCCACCGACACGGCCTCGCCGTCGGTCGCCTCGCGGATCAGCGGGAACAGGGTGCCGACCAGCACCACGGCGGTGGCCGTCGACAGGATGATGTTGTTCAGGACGATGGCGCTCTCGCGGCTGACCGGGGCGAACAGGCCGCCGCTGTTCAGGCTGGGCGCGCGCAGGGCGAACATCGCGAAGCCGGCCCCGGCCGCGATCCCCATGATGGTCAGCAGCAGAATCCCGCGCGTCGGGTCGACGGCGAAGGCGTGGACGCTGGTCAGCACGCCCGAGCGCACCAGGAAGGCGCCCAGCATCGAGAAGGTGAAGGCCGCCAGGCCCAGGAACACGGTCCAGCCCGGCAGGGCGCCGCGCTTCTCCAGCACCACGGCCGAGTGCAGCAGGGCCGAGCCGATCAGCCAGGGCATGAAGCTGGCGTTCTCGACCGGGTCCCAGAACCACCAGCCGCCCCAGCCCAGCTCGTAATAGGCCCAGAAGGCGCCCAGGGTGATGCCGACGGTCAGGAAGCTCCAGGCCGCCAGGGTCCAGGGCCGCACCCAGCGGGCCCAGGCCGCGTCGACCCGGCCCTCGATCAGGGCGGCCATGGCGAACGAGAACACCACCGAGAAGCCGACATAGCCGCAGTAGAGGAACGGCGGATGGAACGCCAAGGCCGGGTCCTGCAGCAGCGGGTTCAGCGACGCGCCCTCGACCGGCACGTCGTAGAGCCGCGCCATCGGGTTGGAGGMGAAGACGGTGTAGGCCAGGAACAGCACGCCCAGCGCGCCCTGGGTGGCCACCGCATAGGCCCGCAGGCGCGGCGGCAACGCCTCGCCGAAGCTGGCCACGGCCGCGCCGTAGCCGGTCAGCACCAGGCACCACAGCAGCATCGAGCCCTCGTGACTGCCCCAGGCGCCGGCCACCTTGTAGAGCAGCGGCTTGGCGGTGTGCGAGTTGGCCGCGACGTTGGCGACCGAGAAGTCCGACAGCACGAAGGCGTGGATCAGGGCCAGGAAGGTCAGGGCCGTGCAGAGGAAGGCGCCCAGCGCCGCCCCGCGTCCCGCGCCCGCCAGCAGCGACGACCGCCGCGCCCCGCCCACCGCCGACAGGATCAGCTGCAGCGCCGACAGGACCAGGGCCAGGACGAGGGCGTAGGCGCCGAATTCGGTGATCATGCGAAAGCTCCCCTTCTCCCCTTGCGGKAGAAGGTGGCCTGCGAAGCAGGTCGGATGAGGGGTCGCACGGACAGGTCTGAGAGACCCCTCATCCGTCGCTGCGCGACACCTTCTCCCGCAAGGGGAGAAGGAAGGAGAAGGGCCGACGTCACGTGGTGGGTTTCCCGGGCTTGTAGTCCTGATACGCCGGCTTGGCGCCGTCGCCGCGCCATTCTCCCTGTTCCTTCAGGGCCTTGGAGACCTCGCGCGGCATGTAGCGCTCGTCGTGCTTGGCCAGCACCTGCTTGGCGACGAAGGTCCCGGACTCGTCGAAGGCGCCCGAGGCGACGATCCCCTGCCCCTCGCGGAACAGGTCGGGCAGGTCGCCCTTGAAGCGGACCAGGGCGGTGGAGCGCTGGTCGGCGACCACGAACTCGACCAGGCCGTCGGGGTGCTTGACCACGCTGCCGGCCTTGACCAGCCCGCCCAGCTGCACCTTGCGGCCGGCCGGCACGTGGGCGGCGGCGGCCTGGGCCGGGGTGTAGAACAGCGAGATGGCGTCGCGCATGCCCCACAGGGCCAGGCCCACGGCCAGGGCCACGACGGGGGCGGCCACGGCCAGGACGGTCAGGCGGCGACGCGCCTTGCGGGATTTGGGCAGGAAGCTCATGGCTGGCCAGTATTCTGGGACGTCTTCTGGGACGGGGCCCCTTGGGAGGGAGTCTGGGCGGCCTGGTTCAGGGCGGCCAGCACCTTGGGCTGGCCCTTGTAGCGCGCCTGGGCCGAGGCCAGGGCGGCGTCGCGGCGAGCGGTGTCGCCCAGCACCGCGTAGGCGCGCACCAGCTTGACCCAGCCGTCGGGATCATCGGGGTTGGCCTGCAGCCGCGCGGCCAGCCCCGCGACCATGCCCTGGATCATGCCCTGGACGTCTTCGTCACGCGCGCTCTCGGCCGGTTGGCCGGTCGGGGCGGCGGAGGGGCGCAGGCCGCCGTCGGCCTGGACCTGGGCGATCTGGTGGCCGAAGCCCATGCGGCGCGGATCGTCCGGCGGCAGGTCGTTGAGCAGGGCCTTCCAGTCGGCCAGGCCGCCCTGGACGTCGCCGTCGCTGATCCGGGCCAGCCCCAGGTGGTAGCGGGCGCTGGTGTTCTTGGGGTCGCGCTTCAGGGCCTCGGCGAAGGCCTTGCGGGCGTCGGCCCCGATCTCGCCCTGGCTTTCGGCCACGAAGGTCTCGCCCAGGCCGGCCCAAAGGTCGGCGCGGTCGGGGGCCAGGACCACGGCGCGGCGCAGGGCCTGGGCCGCGCCCGTGGCGTCGCCGGCGGCCATCCGGGCCAGGGCCAGGTTCCGCAGCGGCTCGGGGTCCTTGGGACGCTGGAGGGCGATCTGCTCCAGCACCGCGGCGATCTTCTGCGGCTCCAGCGTGGCGGGGTCGCTGTTGCGCCACTGCGCCACCCGCTTGATGTAGGGCTGGTCGGGCACGCCCATCCCGCCGATCACGCCGTAAACGCCCAGCGCCACCAGCGGCGCGGCGCCGGCCAGGGCCAGGATCAGCGGCCGCAGCTTGGGATTGGCCGACGGCCACGGCGCCTGGCGGTCGGCGGCGGCGATCAGCCGGCGGCCCGCCTCGGCCCGCGCGCCCTTCAGCTCGGCGTCGGCCAGCAGGCCGCGCTCGGCCAGGTCGTCGATCTCGGACAGTTGGCGGCGGTGCACGGCCAGGCTGGCGTCGTCGCCCACGCCCATGGACGCCCGCGCGGCTCCGCGCAGCATCAGGGCGGCGACGACGGCCGACAATCCCGCCGCGGCGATCCAGAAAGCGATCATGAGCGCGTGTTAGAGCGCGATAGCCGAAAGTGGAAGCCGGTTTCGGCGGTTATCGCGCTACTTAAGATAAGACGGGCTTATCGCGCTAGGCGATAAGCCCTTCGGGAAAACGGCGGCGCCGTTAGCGAAAAAATTCCGTAAGGGGAGTCCCTCTCCCAGCTCCGCTCATCCCGGCGAATGCCGGGACCCAGATCCTATGGCCGTAAGGATGACTGGAGAAGCTCAGCACTCATGGAGCCCGCCACACCGCCATCCCATCTGGGTCCCGGTATTCGCCGGGATGAGCGGACCGAGGGGGCGTTGGAATTGGGTGTTCTAGCCTAAGCCGCCGCCGCCATCGCCGCGGCCGCGCGGCGGCGGACGATCTCGGCGGTCTTCTCGTCGCGGCTGTAGGCGATGTAGCCGGCGGCCAGGTCCAGGTACTGGCGGGCCAGGCCCTGGTCGCCGCCGTCGCCGGTGCGGACGATGTGCAGGATGTCCTCGATGTACTGGTCCAGGCGGCTGTTCAGCTTCTCCAGCACCTTGGTGCGGCTGGAGCCGTAGCCGCTCTGCTGGGCGCAGCCGCGGATCTCGGCGATGAACACCAGCACCGCGGTCAGGCGGCGGCCCAGGACCTCGTCGGGCTCGGCGGTCAGCTGGGGCACGCCCTTGCCGTTCTTGCCGCTCAGGAACGAGATCGGCCGCAGCGGCAGGGCCGCCAGCAGCTCGCGCTCGGCGCCGCCCATCCGCGTCTCGACCGCCTCGGCGACGGCCGTCTTCTGCTTGGCGATCCGCCGGCCCCAGGGGCCGTCCTTGGCCAGGTTCACCGAGCGTTCGAACTCGGCGATCTCGGCCGCGGTCTTCTGGGCGGCCAGGGCGGCCTTGCGGCCCTCGGCCTCGCCCTTGGCGGCGTCGAAGCCCTCGATGAACTCGATGTTGCGCGCGATGTCGGCCAGCACCCGCTCGCCGAACACGCTGACCTCCGACGAGGCCCAGAACTTGTCGCCCGGTCGGTCCATGA
The DNA here is from genome assembly GCF_056665975.1 of Caulobacter sp. 05T431. Classification (NCBI taxonomy): domain Bacteria; kingdom Pseudomonadati; phylum Pseudomonadota; class Alphaproteobacteria; order Caulobacterales; family Caulobacteraceae; genus Caulobacter; species Caulobacter sp. 05T431. The sequence goes on from NZ_JBFTKU010000026.1 coordinate 91,972, forward strand.
CCGCCGAGATGACCCGCAGGATCCGAAAGTCGTCGGGCAGGTGGGCGGCCAGGATCTCGAACAGCAGCGGCCCGGCGTCGGCGCGGATGTCGCAGGCGTCCTTGTAGGCCAGGCGGGCGGCGGAGGCGCGCTCCTCGCTCATCTTGCTGACCCATTCCTGCAGCCTGGGCAGGGCGGAGCGCACGATGTGCGACAGCTCCAGGCACGAGGCCAGCTCGTCGATGTCGCAGATCGGGTCCAAGGCCTGGAAGCCGCGCTCGGCCTGGGCGCGCAGCCCCTTGGCGGCCAGCTTGCACAGGTCGTTGAAGACTTCGGGCGGGCCCTCGTCCAGGTCCCACGGATTGCAGCGCGCCGCGGCCTCCTCGACCTGCTTGGGCGCGACCTCCTTCAGGGCGGACCACAGCAGGGCCAGGGTGCGGGGCGGGAAAGAGGTCTGCTCGGTGTCGCGCTTGGCGCACAGCGGGACGATCGGGGCCAGCACGCTGTTGCGGACATAGCGGGCGGCGGTCTCGTCCTCGACCAGGCCGCGCACGGCCGCCAACGCGCCCTGCCCGCCGGCCGGACCGGCCAGGGCGAGCTCCAGACTGCGCAGGGCGGCGTCGGGCGCGGTTTCCACCAGCTTCCGAACCATCAGCAACTTGTTGGCGGCTATGCCTGCCATAATCCCCCACCGGACGAGCCCGAACCAGGCCGCGTCAACCATGTCGCCAACGAGGTTAAGACTTTCCGAAACCATAAGTTTTCGCGACGCGAAGAACGGCGTCGAAACGTCGCTGCCGCAAGTAACCGGTGTCGGTCGAAAACCGACGAAATGTCAGGTTGCAGTCGAGACGCCCGAACGCCTCACCCCTCCGAGCGCGGCAGCACCAGGGTCACCCTCAGACCGCCCAGCGGCGAGGCTCCCAGGGTCACCGAGCCGCCGTAGGCGCGGGCCAGTTCGTCGACGATCGACAGGCCCAGGCCCGAACCCGGCGTGTGCTCGTCCATGCGCTGGCCGCGCTTGAGGGCGTCGCTMCAGCGGTCGGGCGGCAGGCCGGGGCCGTCGTCGTCGACGGTCAGGCTCATCTGCTCGGGCGAGCTGGCCACGGCCTCGGCGCGGACCTTGCCCCTGCACCACTTGCCGGCGTTCTCCATCACGTTGCCGGCCAGCTCCATGAAGTCCTGGCGCTCGCCCTGGAAGCACAGGTCCTCGGGGCAGCGCCAGTCGATCTCGATGCCCCGCCCTTCCGACTTGTCCTGGAAGATCCGCTCCAGGGTGACGGCCAGCTCGTCCAGGATCGGCTCGACCGGCGTGCGTTCGCCCGAGGTCTGGGAGCGGGCGGCGGCGCGGGCCCGGCGCAGGTGGTGGTCGACCTGCTCGCGCATGGTCTGGGCCTGGCGCTCGACGACCTCGGCCAGCCCTCCCGGCTGCTGGCTGGCCTCGGTCAGCATCACCGACAGCGGGGTCTTCAGGGCGTGGGCCAGGTTGCCGACGTGGGTGCGCTGGCGTTCGACCACCTCCTGGTTATGGCTGAGCAGGGCGTTCAGCTCGACGGCCAGGGGCTCCAGCTCCTCCGGATAGGCGCCCTCCAGCTTCTCGGCCTTGCCGCGCCGCACCGAGGCCACCTCACGCCGCAGGCGAAACAGCGGCAGCAGGCCCACCCGCACCTGCACCACGACGGCGGCGATCAGGCCGGCGCCCAGGATGACCAGGGCCACGGTGGTGATGCGGCCGAAGCGGTCGGCGTCCGCGTCGATCGGCGAGCGGTCCTCGGCGGCGATGAACACCACCGGCCGCGGATAGCCCGGCAGGCGCGCCAGCAGGGCCGCCGCGCGCAGCGGCCGGTTCTGCGGGCCCTTGAGGTCGAAATAGAGCGTCTTGCCGGACTCGGACATCAGCCGTTCCGACTGCTCGACCGGGATCATCAGGTCGCTGTCGAACAGCGAGCGCGAGCGCTCGATGACGTTCAGTCCGCCGCCGCCGGCCGGCTGATCGAAGATCGTCCAGTAGCGGCCCGAATAGGCCCGGGTGGCGCGGATGTCGGTCAGCACCGGGGCCTTCAGCACCCCGTCCTCGACCGTGGAGCCGGCGTAGAGGTCGTCGGTCAGCACGGCCAGCGACTGGTCGAACCGCCGGATCGCCGCGTCGCGGAACTGGGCGGTCAGGAACACGCCCGCCACCAGCAGCACCACCAGGTTCCAGATCCCGGCCAGCAGCACCAGCCGACGGACCAGCGAGCGCTTGCTGAGGTCCCACATGGTCAGCTGGCCCGGCGGAAAGGCATTATTCGGTGGTCTCGCCTTCCAGCGGCGTCAGGCGATAGCCCAGGCCGCGCACGGTCTCGATGCGGTCGCTGCCCAGCTTCTTGCGCAGACGGCCGATGAACACCTCGATGGTGTTGGAGTCGCGGTCGAAGTCCTGGTCGTACAGGTGCTCGACCAGCTCCGTGCGGCCGATCACCCGGCCCTGGTGCATCATCATGTAGTGCAGCAGGCGGTATTCCAGCGAGGTCAGGCGCAGGGGCTCGCCGTTGACGCTGGCCCGGGCGGCGCGCGGGTCCAGGCGCAGGCCGCCGCACGACAGGGTCGGCGACGCATGCCCCGAAGAGCGGCGCAGCAGGGCGCGCAGGCGGGCCAGCAGCTCCTCGGTGTGGAAAGGCTTGGTCAGGTAGTCGTCGGCCCCGGCGTCGAAGCCGGCGACCTTCTCGTTCCACGAGCCGCGGGCGGTCAGGATCAGCACCGGCGTGGCGACGTTGCCCCGCCGCCAGCGCTCCAGCACCGACACCCCGTCCACCTTGGGCAGGCCCAGGTCCAGGACGACGGCGTCGTAGGGTTCGGTCTCGCCCAGGAACTGGGCCTCCTCGCCGTYGGCGGCGTGGTCGACGGCGTAGCCGGCGTCGCCCAGGGCCAGCTTCAGCTGGCGCGACAGGTCCGGATCGTCTTCGACAAGCAGGATACGCATGAAAAGCCTCTGTCTCGTGACGCGGTTGACGGCTTAGTTGGCGCTGAGGATCTGACCGGTGCGCGCGTCGACGATGAAGTCGATGCGGCGGCCGTCGGTGGTGGCCCAGCGGACCCGGTAGTTGGGGCCTTCCAGACCGGCGTCAAGCACGCGGCCGGGCRTGCGCCGGCCGATCTGCTCGATCACCCGGCCCAGGGGCACCAGTTGGCCCGATTGCACGCCGCCCCGCGCCTGGTCCTGCCGGGCGCGCCAGTCGGCCCCCAGCGAGTCCGGGCCGCGCTGGGCCGACGCCACGCCCGGGAGGGTCGAGGCGGCCAGGACAGCGGCGAAGAGGAAGTGAATAGGCTTCATGGGCTCAGGTTTAGAGCGCAGCGGCTGAATAGAGGCTGAACACGGCCGTTATGGACGGGTAGCGACGTTCTGTCACGGATTCGGCGCAGGAAAAGCCGGCGCGCGGCCGGCGGCCCGTCCCTTGGCCAGGAAAGGTCGTGGTCGGAGCATCGGGCGCGTTCGTCGCGGGCTCGCCCTGCGCCGGCCGACGGCCTTGCCAGTCAAATAACACGGTTCTAGCGTGCAATCCTCGCGTGCAGGGCGGCGGATCGCATCCCTGCATCATCGTCCGTGGGGGGGCCAGGCATGCGATCGTTCGGAAATCCACGGGGCTGGGCCTTGGCCCTTGTCCTGGCGCTGGGCCTGATCGCTGCTGGCGGGACGGCCTCGTCGGCCCGGGCCGACGCGCCGCCGCCCAGCGCCACGCCCGCCACCGACGACGGCGTGATCCAGTCCGTCGGGCTGCCGGGCTCGAGGCTGGGCGCAAACTCCGACCAGATCACCTTCCTGCCCACCGGCGCGGCCCAGTCCGTGACCCTGACCGTGGACCGCATGGCCGACAAGCTGACCCTGGACCAGGGCGCGCGGCCGGGCGACCGCATCTGGCTGACGGTCGACGACCCGCTGAACCCGCAACACGTGGTGCAGATCACCCGCCTGGCCCGGCCCGCGCCGGTGCTGCAGCGGCTGATCGCCCTGGGCGCGGCCTTCACGGTCATCGCCGCCCTCGCCGCCCTGGCCACGGCCGGCCGGCCGTGGAAGTTCCTGGTCGGCGACGACAACCGGATGAGCAATTCCCAGGTCCAGTTGGTGCTGTGGTTCGGCGTGGTCGCCGTGGTCTACGGCGCGGACCTGATCCTGCGCGCCTGGTTCCTGGGCTGGGACTTCATCGGCGGCATCTCGATGACCACCAACGTCCTGGCCATGACCGGCCTGTCGGGCCTGTCGTTCGGCGCCGCCAAGGTGGTGGCCGTGCAGAAGAGCGCCGGCGCTTCGGCCCCGGCCGTCGCGCCCTCGGCTCCCGCCGCCCCGGCCCCGCCCGCCGTCGCGGCCAAGCCGAAGTTCACCGACCTGGTGCTGAACGACTACGGCGACGCCGACCTGGGCGACTTCCAGATGATCCTGATCAGCAGCGCCGCCACCGTGATCTTCGCCTGCGCCAGCTGGGAGTTCCTGACCCTGATCGACATCGCCAGGACCACCACCCTCCCCGACGTCGACACCGCCCTGCTGGGCAGCTTCGGCATCGGGCAAGGGGCCTATCTGATCAAGAAGGCGGCGCTGCCGAAAGGGGTGGGTTGACCGAAGCTCCGCCCGTAGGCCTTGACGGACCTTTTGCTCAAACAGTCTGGGAAAGCGGCCGTACCAGAGCCTGGCGGACCACAGCGAGGCGGACCCCTCCTAAATCCGCTCATCCCGGCGAATGCCGGGACCCAGATCCCAAAGCGGTGTGGATGACTGGATAGACTCGGCGCGCTTGGCGTCAGCCTCAGAGCCATTCCATCTGGGTCCCGGCATTCGCCGGGATGAGCGGAGAAGGCCGGGATGAGCGGAGAAGAGAGTGAGATTACCGCCGCTTCGGCGCGTAAGGCCGCTTCTCGCGCCAGGTCTCCGCGAACTTCTCCAGCTCGGCGTCCGGCGCGTCGGGCAACGTCACCACCAGCCGCGCGAACAGGTCGCCGCGGTGGCCCTTGGCGTCGGACAGGCCTCGGCCCTTCAGCCGCAGCTTGGCGCCGCTGTTGGAGCCCTTGGGGACGGTCAGGGTCACCGGGCCGTCGGGCGTGGGGGCCTCGACCTTGCCGCCCAGCACCGCGTCGGGGACGGTGATCGGCAGGTCCATGACCAGGGCGCCGTTCTCGGGGCGGTAGATGGGGTGCGGCTTGATCGCCAGCTCGATCAGGGCGTCGCCCTGCCCGCCCCGGCCCGGGCTGCCCTGCCCCTTCAGGCGCAGGGTCTGGCCTTCCTGGGCGCCGGCCGGGATGGTGACGTCGATCGTGCGGCCGTCCGAGAAGGCCACGCGCTTCTTGCCGCCCTTGATCGCCTCTTCCAGGTCGATGTCGAGCCGGGCGCGCACGTCGGCGCCCTTGGGCGAGAAGCCGCCGCGCTCGCCGCCGCCGAACCCGCCGCGGTTGCGGCCCAGGATGTCGCCGAACAGGTCGTTGAGGTCGATCTCCGGCCCCTCGCCGCCCATGCCGCCGCGCGCGCGGCCGCCGAAGCCGGCCCCGAACGGGTTGCCGCCGCCGCCGCCGAAGCCGCCACGCATGGTCTCCCGGCCGTCGGCGTCGATCTCGCCGGCGTCGAACTTCTTGCGCTTGTCGGCGTCGCCCAGGATGTCGAAGGCGGCGCTGACCTGCTTGAACTTCTCCTCCGACTTCTTGTCGCCCTTGTTGGCGTCGGGGTGATGCTGCTTGGCGAGCTTGTGGAACGCCTTGCGGATTTCCGCCGCGCTCGCGGTGCGGGAAACGCCAAGCTCCAGATAGGGGTCGCGCGCCAAGGAGGCTCCTCACTTCGGTTCGATAAGGCTGAACGCCTCAATTAGGCCGTTCGGCGCGGCGTGCAAGCATTATGTTGCATTAATATCACAGCAAGGTTCGCGACACGGCGCCCCAGCCGAACAGGGCCGAGCCCTGGGCGACCCTGACAGCCAGGGCCCCGGTCGGTCCAGAGGGGAAATCGGCGGCGCGCTGGGCGGCGGTGTAGGTGAAGGCCGGCGTGACGGTTTCGGCGGTGCGGACCACGGTCTCGCCGTCCATCACCTCGACGCGATAGACCTCGCGCTCCTCGCCCAGCGGGACCTCGGCGTCCCAGCCGTCGCCGGCCAGGCGGGCGCGGCGGATCCAGGTGACGACGGCGTCACCGCCCTGGGGCCGGACCTTCAGGCGGGCCGGCGACCAGGGGCGGGCCGACAGGCCGCGCCAGGTCTCGAGCGTCTGGCTCATCGCCGGCCCCGAGGCTGGACCGCCGGCCGGGGCGGCGCGCCAGGTCAGGGGCAGGCCGCGCTCGGCGGCGACAAGGTCGGCGCGGACCAGGGCCTCGTCCAGCACCACCACGGCCGCTCCCGCCGGGGTCAGGGTCGCCATGGCCGGATCGCTGCCGGCCTGGCCGCGCAGCAGGCCCGACAGGGTCCAGACGTCGTCGGCCACGGGCTCGGCGGTCAGGAACTGCAGCACCTCCCATTCCCCGCCCGCCCCGCGCACGGCCAGGGCGTTGGCGCCGGCCAGCACGGCCGAGCGGTCGCGGCTGATCGGGGCCGCGCCCTCCAGCCGCACGGTCAGGCGCGTGGCGCGGTCGAAGCGGTGCAACGGGCCGGCCGGCAGGTCCGACAGGGTGACGCCCACCGTCGCGGGGACGGCGGCGGTGGCGCGGACGCCCAGGGCCTCGACCCCGACGCCGGCGTGGACGTCGAACGACCGCCAGGGCGAGGCGGCCACGGCGACCAGCGGCCGCTCGTCGGCCTGGCCCCCCAAGCTTTGAAAAGAGGGCAGGTCCAGCACGTGCAGCACCGGCGGCCCGGCCACCGCGCGCGGCGCGGCGGGCGACCAGTCGAGGTCGCCGCCTACGCGGACGGGATCGACCACCGGGGCCAGCCGGGCGCGGGGATGCTCGTCGAGGTCGACGCGGGTCACCCGCCAGGTCGCGCCGTCCAGATCGAGGCGGTCGCCGGGCTCCAGGCGCAGGGCGGCCAGAGGCGACAGATGGGCGGTGACCTCGCGCGGGTCGGCGGCGGCCAGCAGGCGCTCGGCCACGGCCCGGGCGTCGGCGGCGGCCAGCACCAGCGGGGCGTCGAGGTCGGCGCTCCCCTCCCCCGACTCTGGCCCGTCGTCGCGGCGCACCACCACCGAACCGGTCTGGTAGTCGCGGGCGGCGTCGATGAAGCGCAGGCGCAGGGCCTGGACCGGGGCGGTCATGGCGCGGGTCTCGACCACCGGCGCCTCGCGGTCCTCGGGCCAGGCCAGGTCGTCGTCGCCGAGGGCCAGGGCCGCCACGCCCGAGCGCGCCGCCAGCACGACCTCGTCGCCGCGCTCGACCGGGTCCAGGGCGAAGGCCTCCAGCAGTGGCGCCAGGGCGTCGCGCAGCCGCATCGGCCGGTCCACCACATAGCCGACGATCGACCCGCCGGCCTCGCCGGGATCGACCTCCACGCCGGCCCGGTCGGCCAGGGCCGCGATCAACTCCGGCAGCGGAGCGATCCCCGAGCGGCCGTTCAGCCAGTGGCCCAGGGTCCAGTTGGGACCGTCGGCCCAGACGGCGCTCCGGGCCGGGAAATCGGGGAACGGCCGGGCGTCCCAGCACCAGGCGGCCGCGTCGGCGATCATCGGCCCGCCATAGACCGGCGAGACCGGATTGGCGGCCGGGTCGGCCAGCTGGGCCAGCACCGCCTCCAGCGCCCGCCGCTGGCCGACCTCGTCGCGGCTCCCGTCCGAGAACGGCGGCAGGGCGCTCTCGGCGCTCTTGGCGTCGACGAACAGGTTCGGGGCGTTGGCGCCCTTGTCGACCGCGCCGCAGCCGAACTCGACCAGCCGCAGCGGCTTGGACTTCGGGACCCAGGCCGTCGGCGTCGCCGAGCGAACGCCCCCCGGACGGTTGAAGTGCTGGCGGCCCCACCAGTTGGCCAGGTCCTTGGGCCGGAACACCCAGGGCTCGGCATAGGCGCCGTCGGTGATCGGGGTGCGGACCTGGGCCGCCCGCGCGGCGTCCGAGGCGTAGAACCAGTCGAAGCCTTCGCCGCCCGCGAGGTTGGCGCGCAGGTAGTCGAGGTCGTGCGGCCCGCCCTCCCCGGCATCCAGGTGCGTGTCGCCGTCGCGCCAGTCGGCCATCGGCGGATAGAAGTCGATCCCGACGAAATCGATGTTGGCGTCGCTCCACAGCGGGTCGAGGTGGAAGTGGACGTCGCCGGACCCGTCGGGCGGCTGGTGCCCGAAATACTCGCTCCAGTCGGCGGCGTAGCCCAGCTTCGTCCCTGGTCCCAGCAGGCTCCGCACCTGGCCGGCCAGGCTCTTCAGGGCCGTCACCGCCGGATAGGACGAGGCCCCGTCGCGCACCGTGGTCAGGCCGCGCAGCTCCGAGCCCAGGATGAAGCCGTCCACCCCGCCCGCCAGCTGGGCCAGCTTGGCGTAGTGCAGCAACATGCGCCGCAGGCCCCAGTCGCCGGCCGGACCGCCGTAGGTCGGCAGGCCGTCGGCCGCCCCGAACTGCGCCGCCGTGGCCGCGCCGAAGAACGCCCCGACCTGCGCGCTCGCGGCGGCGGTCTTGTCCGGTGAGCCCGGACGCCCGGCGGCAGGGTGGCAGGTGATCCGCCCGCGCCACGGATAGGCGCCCTGAGCGGCCCCGCCGTACGGATCGGGCAGCGTGTTGCCGGCCGGCACGTCCATCAGCACGAACGGATACAGCGTCACCCTCAGCCCGCGCCGTTTCAGCTCGGCGATGGCCTGCAGCACCGCCCGGTCGGCCGGGGTGCCGCCATAGGCCGGGCCGCCCCCGCTGCTTGAGACGACCGCCGCCGCAGCGCGGTCGACGCCGTTCACGCGCCAGTCGAAGGGGATCGTCGCCTTGGCCGTCGTCTCGACCTTGGGCCGGATCGTGCACGACCCGCAGCGCAGGTCGTCGCCGAACCAGGCGACCACCAGCGTCACCTCCTCGACGTTCGGCAGCTGGGCCTGCAGCTGGTCCAGCGACACAACCAGGTCGGGCCGGCCCTCGCCGTTGTTGACGGTCTCGGCCGTCGTCCGGGTCAGGCCGTCGCGGCGCAGGACCGCGTCCGTGGCGTAGACGAACTCGCCCGCGCCGGGGATCAGGCACACGCCCTTCAGTCTTTCCTCCAGACCCGCTGGCGCGCCGCTGGCGCGCGGCCGGTGGAAGACTTCAAAGGAAAGCTGCGGCGGGCGATTGCCGTAGGCGCCCAACGGCAGGTCCTCGAACACCACATAGGCCGTGCCGCGATAGGCCGGCGCCTCGCCCTCCACCGCCGCGATCAGCGGGTCGGGCGCCTGGTCCTCGCCGCCCGTGTGGACGCGCAGGACCACCCCGGCCATGTCCATCAGCTTGCCGTCGGCCCAGACCCGCCCGATCCCGTCGATCGGGCCTTCGCAGACGGCCACGGCGAACGACAGGCTGTAGGCGGCGCTGGTGGTGCGCGGGCCCTTGCTTCCGCCCGTGCGGCCCTCGACCCAGCGTTCCTTGAACCGCGCCGCCCAGATCACCTGGCCGGCCACGCGGGCCCGGCCAAACACCGCCGCCATCGGCGCGCCCTCGGCGGCGCCCGACAGCCGCAGCTCCGGGATGCGCGGCCCGACCTGGCGGGCGGGGGTCAGGGCGTTGATCGCCGCGCCGGCGACCAGGCCGACGGCGGCCTTGCCGGCGGCGGAAAGGATGACCTGGGCCATGTTCGAAGTCCTTCAGGTTTCCGGAAAGGCGAAGGCCGCGACCAGCCGCTCGCGCCACCAGCGGCCCAGCCAGCTCTCGACGCAGGCGCGGCCCCAGTAGGCGTGGATCATGCGGTCGTCGGCCGAGCGGATCGCGCAGTGCTTGGCGGGAGCGCCGGGGGCCATGCGGAACAGCAGCACGTCGCCCGGGCGGGCGGCGACGGGGTCCAGCGGGACCAGCCGGCGTTCCAGCGCCTCACGCAGCAGCTCGCGGCCGCCCAGCTCGGCCCAGTCAGGACGGTAGGGCGGCGGGGCCTCGGGCTCGGCGCCGTGCAGGGCCCGCCAGACGCCGCGCACCAGCCCCAAGCAGTCGCAGCCGACGCCGCGCAGGGAGGCCTGGTGCTGGTAGGGGGTGCCGAGCCATCGGCGGGCTTCGGTCAGAGCGCGCTCACGGTCGGAGTCAGAGGCGGCTACCACTTGCCCCCTACGKACCGCTTCGCGGTCGCCTTCCCCCGGAGGGGGAAGATGCGCCGGCGCCGGCATCCGCCCCCTGCGGGGGCGGACAGGCGGCGAAGCCGCCAGGTGGGGGCAAGTGATCGCCTCACCGCCGCCCGCCGTCATTGCGCTCCCCCTCGTTGGGATACAGCGTCAGGAAGTCCTCGCCCGGCGCCGTCGGGAATCCCCGGAAGTTCAGCCCGTTGCCGAACACGCCCTGGCACGTCGCCCAGCGCTTGTCGCAAGCCGCCCCCGGGAACGCCGCGACATCCACCCCGCACCGCGCGTCGCCGAACGCCGCGTCGCACGAGCGGCCGAAGGTGCGGCCGGCCACCCGGTCCAGCGCCGCCAGCGGCCCCTCCAGGCTCAGGGTGAAAGCCCCGCCCTCGGCCTTGGCGGCCGCCACGCGGGCCGACCACAGCGGGACCGACAGGGCCGGCGCGGACCAGTCGACCACGCGGCAGTCCACCCGCGCCCCGTCATAGAGCCCGGCCAGGAGGTCGGCCTCGCTCAGGGCCGCATCGTCGAAGCCGCCCACCGCCGCGGCCTGGCCGGGCGCGAAGCCGGCCGCCGTCTCGGACGCCCCGGCGGTCCAGCCGCTGGCCGCCCGGCAGGTCACGCCCTCGACTACCAGGTCGCGGTCGTGGTCGGTAAAGCCCAGCACCGCGCCGTCGGCCCGGGTCAGGATCCAGGCGTGGCAGAGCGACGCCGCGCCGCTCTCCAGCCGCGCGGCCAGGTCGGTCGGGACGGCGCGCATCAGACCCGCACCTCGACCAGGGCCACGGCGCCCACCCGGGCGGCGTTGAAGCTTTCCAGGGTCACGTCGATCCGGTCGCCGTCGAAGCGCACGGGCGTGTCGAACTCGAAGCCGGCCGTCACCGTCGCCCCCGCCGCCGGAGCGGTCGTCAGGGTCACCAGGCCCGTCGCCGTGTCGACCGCGAAGGCCCCGCCCCCCAGGACCACGCCCGCCACCGCCAGCTTGACCGTGCCGGCCACCGGCTTGGCGATGGCGCGGATCACCGCCGTCTCGCCGGTCCCGTAGGTCTTGCACAGCGGGAAGATCCGGCGCGCCCCGTCGCCGATCCCGATCGCCTGGTCGGTCGCGGCCGGCGTCGCCGAGGGCGCGCACGACTTGCAGTCGGCCGGGTCACGGAAGCGGAAGCCGTGCAGCCGCCCGCGCCGCGCCTCGAAGAAGGCGACCAGCTCGGCCGCGTCGTCCAGCGGCCGCGTCGCCGTGCCGATCAGGTAGCGCCGCCGCCCCTGGGTCCAGGGGCTGGAGCGCCGCTCGAAGCCCGAGGCCAGGGTCGTCACCTGGGTGCGCCGCTCGACGCCGCCGGTGCAGCCGAAAGCCAGGCGCGCGGGCAGGCGCGCCTCGTGGAACGCGGTCATGCGCCGCCTCCTTGCATGTGAGTGAACATTCACTTATGGTCGCCGCATCGGAGGGGCGGACCATGGATTTCTCGAAGCTGTTGCTGGACCCGCGCGGCGCCGTCGGACGCAAGACGTTCGCCGACGGCCTGACGGCGCTGGCGGCGATCGCCGTCCTCGCCCTGGCGATCTTCGGGGCGCTGACCCTGTGGTGGCCGGTCGGCGATCTGGCGGCGGCCGCGACGCCGCTGTTGGGTACGTCGCTGCTGGTGGCCGCGATCATCGAGGCGGTCCTCGACAAGGACGCCTCGCCCCTGCTGATCCCGGCCGTCCTGCTCGCCTGCGCCCGCCTCTACGCGCTGGCGTGCCTGTGCCTGAAGCGCCTGAGGGACGCCGGGCGCGGCCCGCTCTCGCTGATCGTCGTGAGCGCGGTGAGCCTGGCCTTCCACGTGCAGATGGGCCGGTGGGCCTACACGCTGTGGGCCTCGGAGATGGGGACGCTCTTCCCGCCCCTGATCGACGTCGTGTTCAACCTGCTGCTCTGGACCGCCTTCTTCATCTGGCTCGTCGCCAGCCGTCCGCGCCAGCCCCGCCCTGCCTGACCCAAGCCCGCCCGACCTCGGGCGATAGTGTCGCCGTATGTGAGTGAATATTCACCCTTTGAACCGAAAACCCTGGAGGAACCCGTCGATGCGTGCGTTGTCCCTGCTGTTCGATCCCCGCGGCGTGATTGACCGCCGCACCTTCTGGAGCGGCCTGCTGCAGCTGACGGTGCTGGGCCTGGCGGTCTGGCTGGGCCTGACGCGGCTGGGCGTGGAGGGCTCGCCGGCCGCGATCCCGGTGATCGGCGAGGCCTTCCTGGTGGGGGGCGCGGCCAGCCACGCCTACGGCGCGGTCGCGGCCGACGTGCCGCTGGTCTCGGCGGTCCTGATCGTGGCCGCCCGCCTCTACGCCGCCGCCTGCCTGGTGCTGAAGCGCTCGCGCCACGCCGGCCAGGGCCGCACCCCGCTGATCGCCTTCGGCCTGATCGTGCTGCTGATCCATGGGCTGATGGGACTGTGGGCCTATGACCTGTTCGACGACGGCATGGCGGTGATCACCCCGATCCTGGCCGACATGGCGGCCAGCGCCCTGGCCTGGGCGATCTTCCTGGGCTGGATCGGCAGCCTGGGGCCGACGCCCACCTTCCCGCGGGGCTTCGCGGCGACCCAGGTTAAACCCGCGTCATGACTTGCAATTCACTTAAACCGCGAGCCCGCTGCTCCTAATCTCGCTTCAGGATTTGGGAGCTGGAAATGGACTGGAAATCGCTGTTCTTCTCTGCCGAGGGCCGCATCGGCCGGCAGGCGTTCTGGATCGGCTGGCTGGTGTTGCTGGGCGTCCAGATGTTGGCCGGGTGGATCCCGGTGGTCGGCCACGCGCTGGGGCTGATCGCCCTGTTCGCCTGGGTGTGCCTGTGCACCAAGCGCCTGCACGACATGGGCCGCAGCGGCTGGTGGCAGGCGCCGGCCCTGGCCCTGGGCCCGGTGCTGATCGTCGGCTCGGCCCTGTGGATCGGCTTCGGCGCGGCCGTCGCCGCCCTCACCGGCGGCGAGCCCGAACTGGCCGCCCTGGCCGGGGTCGGGGTCCTGCTGGTCAGCGTCGCCGTCGCCTTCATCTCGATGATCGCCTTCACCCTGTGGGTGGGCGTCGCCGAGGGCGAGCCGGTCGACAACCGGTATGGCCAGCCGCCGCTGACGGCGGTGGTGGTCTAGGACGAAAACCGAAACCCTGATTTTTCAAGCTTTCCCCATCGCTTCGGCGGTGGGGAAATGCCGTATGGCCTTCTACTGCTACATCGTCGCCAGCCAGCGGAACGGTACGCTCTATATCGGCTCCACCGACGATCTGTCGCGCCGGATCGAAGAGCATCGCGAACACATTCGCGACGGCTTCACGGCGAAATATCACTGCACGATCCTGGTCTGGTACGAGGTCTTCGAGACCCGTGACGGCGCGTTTCAGCGCGAGCGGCGGATCAAGGAATGGCGTCGCTCCTGGAAGCTCATGCTGATCGAGGCCGACAATCCGACCTGGCGGGACCTGTTCCCTGACCTGAACCCCAACGCCTGAATTCCCCATAATCCGCTCATCCCGGCGAATGCCGGGACCCAGATGGAATGGCTTTGAGGTGGGTTCCTCAAGCTCAGAGCTGATCCAGCCCGACACACCGCCATAGGATCTGGGTCCCGGCATTCGCCGGGATGAGCGGATCAAAATCATAGCCCTCTCGCCCCCAGGCTCACCGCGCGGGCCAGGGCCTGGGCCAGCTGGGCGTCGGAGCGGGCCAGGGACGCGGTGTCGGCGCCCTGGACGTTGACGGTGACGCTGACCCCGGCCGCCCCGGCCGGCGCGATCGTCCCGCCGCTGGCCGGCTGGAACAGCTCGGGCCCGCGCTCGCCCACCAGATAGGCCCCGCCGGCCGCCACCGGGCCGCCGTCGGCCCTTGCTCCAGAGAATTGGGCTCCTGAGAAGGCCGAGCCCAGGGCGCCGGCCAGGGCATGGACCAGGCCGCCGCCCCCGGAAGTCCCGGCCGACATCGCGTCGATCACCGCCCGCGCCAGTTCGCCCAGGCTGACCTTGCCGTCGGCGGCCGCGTGGGCCAGCGAGCGGACGAGGCCCGCGCCGGCCTTGGCGAAGGCCTCGTCAATGCTGCGGGCGGCCTGCTCGGCCGGGGCGCGCAACGCGGCCAGGGCGGCGGCGGCCTCGGCGGCGCGGGCGGGGATGGCGTCCAGGCCATCTGGGTCGAAGTCGCTCATTGGGGTTCCTCGTCGGGGAAGCGGGCGATCAGGGCGTCCAGGGCCGCGCGGGCCAGGACCGGGGCGGCGGGCGTCTCCGTCACGGCGCGCCACTCGGCCAGGGACAGCCGCCAGAACGCCTCGGGCGGGATGCTCAGCTGCAACCCGGCCAGGCGCAGGGCGTCGCGCCAATGGGGCGTCATGGGGGGCGTCATGTGGCGGCCGCCAGGGCGGCGGCCACGGCCGCGACKGCTTCGGGGATGGCGACCGGGGCGGCGTCCAGCACGGCCGGATCCTCGCCGCCGCCCTCCAGCAGGGCCGCAAGCACGGCGGTCAGCTCGGTCGCCGACAGCCGCGCGAACCGTTCGGGCAAGGCGCTCCAGTCCTGCAAGCCCAGGGCCGCCTCGATGCGGGCCAGGGCGCCCAGGGTCAGGCACAGGCGGCGGGGTGCCCCGGCCAGGGGGACGAGGACCTCGCCTCGGGCGGGGTTGGGGGTGTGCATCCCAAATACCTTTCGGATAATTTTGATCCGCTCATCCCGGCGAATGCCGGGACCCAGATCCCTTAGCGGTGTGGCTGATTGGAAGAGCTCGGAGCTCATGGCGTCAGCCTCAAAGCCATTCCATCTGGGTCCCGGCATTCGCCGGGATGAGCGGCTTCTGATGAGCCTCAGATCGCCGTGAACGTCACCGCCCCGGCCGAGGCCAGGGACAGGGCGAACGCGGCCTCGCCGTCGTGGTCGCCGGCGTATTCCAGGGCGGCCACCAGGAACGGCCCCTCCAGCTGGACGAAGTCGGGGATCACCAGGCGCCACACCCGCGCCGTCTGGGCGAAGAAGCTGTCGCGGACCAGGGCGTCGGACGCCGCGTCGCGGAACACGCCGGCGCCCGAGACGGCGACCGAGCGCACGCCCGCCCCGGCCAGCAGCTCGCGCCAGCGGCCGGCGCTGTCGCCGTCGGTGGCGTCGATGGTCTGGGCGTTGAGGCTGATCGTGCGGGCCCGCAGGCCGGCCACGGTGGTGAAGGTCGGCGTCGGGGCGCCGTCGCTGATCTTCAGCAGGATGTCTTTGCCGGCTTGGGCGGCCATGGGAGGATCTCCGGGTTGCGGGGTTTGTGGCGATCACTTGCCCCCTACGGACCGCTACGCGGTCGTCTTCCCCCACAGGGGGAAGAGGCTTCGCGCTTTCGGCCTCCTCCCCCTATGGGGGCGGACAGACGGCGAAGCCGTCAGGTGGGGGCAAGGGGGTGAGCTGCTGTCGTTCAGACGGTCTCGGTCACCGCCCGCACCCGCAGCACGCCCAGCGACAGCTCGCGGTCGGCGGCGCGGAAGACGTCGGCATAGGTGACGCGCAGGGTGACCAGGCGGCGGCCGGTCACGACGAGCGGCGCATTGTGCAGGGCCGCGCGGACGGCGGCGGTGACGGCGCGGGCCTCCTCCGGACCGCCGAACCGGCTGGCGCAGGTGACGGTCAGCAGGTGCTCCAGGCCATCCGCGTCCGGTCCGAACGGCCGGCTTTCCTGGCGGCTGAGGCTGACGCACGGATAGGTCGGCCGGCGCGGCGCATCGACGTGGACGCGGCCCTCGACCAGGGCCGAGACGGCGGGCGCGGCCTTCAGGGCCTCGACCAGGGCGGCGGCGATCGCCGCGTCGGGGCCATTATTCAGAGGGCCGCTCACAGCCGGGCCTCGCGGTACGGGGCCAGCCAGGCCTCGACCAGGCCGGGCGGCGGTTCGCTCCCGTCGCGGTGCTCGTAGGCGTGGGCGACCAGCAGCAGCACGGCCAGGCGCAGCGGCGCGGGGCTGGCGGGCGCCAGGACCAGGCCCGTGGCGGCGGCGACGCGCGCCTCGGCGGCGTCGATCAGCAGCCCGACCAGGGCGTCCTCCGTGGCGTCGGCCACGCGCAGGAAGCCCTTGGCCTCGGCCAGGGTGATGGAGAGGGGCATGAGATTTTCCGTGGAAAGAGGGACTTGCCCCCACCTGACCGCTGCGCGGTCTGTCCGCCCCCATAGGGGGCGGAGGACGCGCGCCTCCAGCCTCCGCCCCCTATGGGGGCGGACAGGCGACGAAGTCGCCAGGTGGGGGCAAGTGGGACGGGACTACGACACCGCGAACTTCAGCAGCTTGATCGCGTCGAAGTTCTGCACCCCGCCGCCGACCCGCTTGGTGGTGTAGAACAGCACGTGCGGCTTGGCCGAGTACGGGTCGCGCAGCACGCGGACGCCGGCGCGGTCGACGATCAGGTAGCCCTTCTCGAAGTCGCCGAACGCGATGGCCATGGCGTTGGCCGCCACGTCGGGCATGGCCTCGATCTCGGTGACCGGATAGCCCAGCAGGCTGGCCGACTGGCCCGGCTGCAGGGCCGCGTTCCAGATGTAGTTGCCCTGGGCGTCCTTGAACTTGCGCACGGCGCTCACCGTGCGGCGGTTCAGCACGAAGCGGCCGTTCTGGCGGTACTGGGTCTTGGTGGCGTAGATCAGGTCGATCAGCTTGTCGGTCGGGTTGCTGGCCGGCCAGGCGCCGGCGACGCCGGTGGCCAGGTAGCCGACCTGGCCCCAGGTGTAGCTGGCGTCCGGCGCGGCGGTGTAGGCCAGCAGGCCCTTGGGCTTGTTGACCCCGTCGCCGCTGATGAACGCCGAGGTCTCCTGGGCGGCGAAGGCGTCCTGCACCTCCTCGGCCAGCCACTCGTCGATGTTGACATAGGCGTCGTCGAGCAGGGCCTGGGTGGCGGCCGGGCTGGCGTAGAGCTCGCCGGCCGGGAAGTCGATCACGTCCAGGGTCGGGGCCGTGGTCTCCGGACGCGCCGCGGTCTCGGCCACCCAGCTGGCGGCCAGGCCGGCGGTCGAGACGGGCTTGCGGAACGTGCCGGCTCCGATGGTGCGCACCTGGCAGATGTCGCGCATCGGGCTCGCCGCCGCGAGACGGCGCAGGATCTGCCGCTCCAGTTCGGCCGGGGCCACATAGCCGCCGGCCGTGGCCACGCCTTCCGACAGGCCCTTGGCTTCCAGGAGGAGGCCGGGGGTCTCGCCGGTCTTGATGTAGCGGTCGAAGGCGGCCTTGCGCTCGTCCACACGCGCCAGCGGCGCGTCACCGCCGATGGAAGGGCGCCGGGCGTCGCTCAGCACGCGGTCCAGCCGCGCCTGGGCGCTGGAGACGGCCTCGTCGATGCGGGCGACCTTCTCCTCCAGCAGCACGTCGGCGCGCTTGGTCTCCAGCGCCGCCAGGCGCTGGTCGTTGGCGGCCTTGAAGCCCTCGAACGCGGCCAGCACCTCGTGCAGCGCCGCCCGGGCCTCGGGCGAGGCCGCGGCCTGTTTGGTTTCCTTCATGGGGATCTCCGGTTTTGAAGAAAGGTCCCTCCGCCTTCGCCCCGGAGGACGGGCGGAAGGGGCTCGAACGCGCGGTCTTCTAGGACCCGCGTTGGAACGCTATCGTCGGCGCATGCCTTGCTTGACCTGCACCGCCTGCGGCCGACCGCTGACCCGCGACTGCCGCTGGGGGGCGCCGGCCGAGCATGACGTGACGGTGGTCGATCGCGCCCCGACCGTCCCGGTCGGCGCCCTCGTCCGCCTGCTCGAGGAAAGCAGCACCCCGGTCACCCAGCACGGCGAGGTGATCCGGATCCATGTCTTCTCGCCGGCCGGCGCGATCGCCGCCCATCCGGACGACGTCCTGCCGGACGCCTTGCTGCCGCACGGGCGGGACAATGGTTGCTGCGGTTCCGACGGCATGGACGGCCCCAACCGCGCCTGCGTCTGCGGCGCCGTCGTCGCGACGGAATGGAGCGATTGCTGGACCCAGGCCGAGGTGCGCTTCCTGCCCGACGCGGTCGGCGAGAACGCCGACAGTCCTCCGGTCGCGGTCGATCTCCAGGAACCGTGAGCCGCGCGGCCGGCCGTCGTTTCAGGCGGCGGTGAGAACGGCCAGGCCGACCGCGCCGGCGGCCAGCACCAGCCCGCACGCCCAGGCCAGCAGCCTGAAGCCGCGCCGAAGCCCGGGGTTCGCCGCCCGCGTCCCGATCAGGGCGAAGACCAGAACGACCGCGACCAGGGCCAGCGGCAGGACGCCGAGGGCGGCCGCGAAGCCGGGCTGGTCGCTGAAATCCTGCACGTCGCTAGGGCCGCGCCGCCTGGGCCAGGTCGACCTCGCGATAGGTCGACAGGCGTTCGAAATGCAGGTCGCAGATCTCGGCTTCGGGCGAGACCATCAGCCGTATCCGGGTCTGGGCCGGCTCGTCGTGCCAGATCACCAGCCGAAAGAACACCTGGTCGCTGATCCTCAGCGGCCGGCCATGGTCGCTCTGCAGCTGGTCCAGCGTCGCGCCGCAGGCCTTGAAGGGCACGCGCAACATGACCAGCGACAGGCCCTTGTCGTCGTAATAGTAGCTCGTCCGGACGGCCTGGCCGTTCAGCGTGTATTGGCCGGCCGACCGCACCTGGCCCATCGACAGCACCGCGCCGCGCTTGACCGACTTGGTCCCGGGCATCGCCGCCTCGACCTGGGCGGGCGTCATGTCCCATTCGGTGGCCGCCCAGCCGGCGCGGGCCKCGGCCGGAAGGGCCGCCAGGACCAGGGCGGTCAAGATCGTCCAGATCCGTGTCATCGAAGCGTCCCCCGGCTGTCCGGGCAAGCTAGACCACGGCGCGGCGCCGGGCTAGCCGACCTCCGGCCGCGCGACCTTCAACCGCGCCCCCGGCAGCATCGGGAAGGTCACGATCGACACCTCCCACAGCTCCACCGCCGTCAGCACCCGCAGCCGCCCTGTCTCGTCGGGGCGGGCCTTCACGGCGCGGAAGCCGATGGAGAGGCCATCCAGGGCGCCGGCCTCGACCAGGGCGGCCACCAGGCGGCCGCGGGCCGTGGTGCGCAGAATCCGTCCACGGACGAACAGCCCCTGGGCGTCCTCGGCGATCTCGTCCCAGACCCCGATCGGCTCGGCGTCGTCGTGCTGGTGCAGCATCTTCACCCCGGCCGGGCCGGTGCGGGCCAGGCTGGCGGCGAAGGCCCCAGCGGCCGTGACGTCGTCGTTGAGGTCGCGGGTCCAGAACAGGCTGGCGTGGCCTTCGATTTCTAGGGCTTCGGACATTGAGGCTCCTGTGCGGTGAGCACTTGCCCCCTACGGACCGCTTCGCGGTCGCCTTCCCCCACAGGGGGAAGATGGGCGGACAGACGGCCTAGCCGTCAGGTGGGGGCAAGGGGGTGAGCTACTGCTGATCCAGCTTGCTCTCGATCCGGGCCAGCGAGGCCCGCGTGGCGTCGGCCTGGGCCTCCAGGCGGGCCAGGCGCTCGGCGACGGGAGCCTGGGCGTCGAGGCGCTGGCGCAGGTCGTCGATGCGGGCCGAGGCGCGGCCGGCCCACATCAGGGCGGCGGCGGCCTGCAGGGCCACGGCCACCAGCAGGCCGACCGAGACCTGGCGGTCCAGCCGCCAGCGTTGAGATGATGTCATGGGGGTCTCCGGTGCGGTGAACACTTGCCCCCTACGGACCGCTACGCGGTCGTCTTCCCCCACAGGGGGAAGAGGGCTCGGCGAGAAGCCTCCGCCCCCTATGGGGGCGGACAGACGGCGAAGCCGTCAGGTGGGGGCAAGTCGGTGAGCTACCCCTCCAACCCCGCCAACCGTCTCCGCTCCGCGTCCGTCAGGAAACTCGCCCCCTCCAGCCGCGCCCACAGCGCGTCGCGCTCGGCCGACAGCGCCGGCACGGCGTCCAGGTCGCAGGCCACCCGCGCGCCGGGGAACTTGGGCTCGAGCCACACCGACAGCGCCCGCGCCGCGCGCTCGGCCAGGGGGACGACGGTGTGCCGCCAGAACGCCCCGTTGGCCTCGCGGTAGTTGGCGTAGGTGTTGTCGCCGGGCACGCCCAGCAGCTGGGGCGGCACGCCGAAGGCCAGGGCGATCTCGCGGGCGGCGGCGTGCTTGCCCTCGACGAAGTCCATGTCGGCGGGCGTCAGCGACATCGGCCGCCAGTCCAGCCCGCCTTCCAGCAGCAGCGGTCGGCCGGCGTTGGCGGTCCCGGCGTGGGCGTCGCTGAGCTCGGCCTTCAGCCGCTCGAACTGCTCGGCGCTGAGCCGGTCGCCGGCCTCGCGGCTGGCGTAGACCAGGGCCCCGGACGGCCGGGCCGAATTGTCGAGCAGGGCCTTGTTCCAGGCGCCCGAGGCGTTGTGCACGTCGATGGCGAAGGCCGCCGCCTCCAGCGGGCTGAAGCCGTAGTGGTCGTCGGTCGGGTTGAACAGCCGCAGGTGCAGCACCGGCAGCCAGCCCGAGGCGTCGCGGCCGATCCGGGCGGTGCGGCCGGCGGCCTGGTAGTCGTAGGCCAGCGGCCAGCCGCGGGGACCGGGCACCACGGTCATGCGGTCGGGCCGCAAGGCGTAGAGCTCGGTGGGGGCGTCGTCGTTTCCGGCCGCCTCGAGATAACCGTTCCCCGCCACCTGCAGGTGCCCGAAGAACGCCTCCATCAGGTCGGCCCCGCCCTGTTCGGGATTGGGGGCCTGGAGCAGCCGGCGCAGCGGATGGTCGTCGGCGCGCTTGCCGCCGACGAAGACGGTGAGCGGCACGGCMGCGGCGGCCTCGGCGATCATCCGCACGCAGCGATAGGCGATCGGGTTCTTGCCGAAGCCCTCCGACGCCAGGGCCGCGTAGTCGCGCGGCGTCCACCGGGGCCGGCCCGCCGTGGTCAGGGCGATCAGCCGCGCGGCGCGGGAGTCCTTGGCCTCGGGCGGGCGGGGTTTGAACAGGGGCATGGGACCTCGCGGAGGTTGAGAACGAAACGGGAACATGTTATGGGTGAGCGACGGAAAGGTCGGATCAACAGTCCCTCCCCCTGTGGGGGAGGTGGCCCGGAGGGCCGGTGGGGGGAGTGGATCGACATGAAGGAACCCAAGGCTTTCATCGCCCGGGCCAGAGCCCTGCGGAGGGATGCGTCCCTCCCCGAACGGCTTCTTTGGTCGGCCCTACGGGGCTCGAAACTCGATGGGCTCAGATTTCGCCGGCAGCACCCCCTCGGCCCCTATGTTTTCGACTTCTTCTGCCCGGCGGCCCGCCTCGCGGTCGAGGTCGACGGCGAGGGCCATGAACGAGGCGACCAGCCGGCGCGGGACGTCATCCGCGACGCCTGGATGCTGGAACGGGGTGTCAGGACGCTGAGGATACCGGCGCGATGGGTGGTCGACGACGTCGACAGAGCGGTCGAGGCGATCCGAGCGGATATTCAGATCCACTCCCCCCTCCGGCCCTCCGGGCCACCTCCCCCATTGGGGGAGGGGCTCTGGTTCCACCACCCTCCCCCTGTGGGGGAGGTGTCGGCGAAGCCGACGGAGGGGGGAGTGTCCTGAACCCCTCACAACACCGACAACCGCGGCCGCCGCCCCACGCCCAGCATCAGCTCGCTCACCGCCCAGACCAGCGCATCCGCCCGGTCCGGGCTGTGGTCCAGCGCGCCGGAGCCCAGGGCCATCAGCTCCTCCTCCAGGCCGACGAACGCCCCGCAGTGGACGACCCGGCCCTGCTCGTACAGGGCCGCCACCGGCTCGGCCCTCGCCCGCTTGCCGGTCGAGGCCTTGACCAGTTTCACCGGGCACGGCGGCGCCGCCTGGGCCAGGACCGCGCGGACCATGTCGCCGCCCTGGTTGGCCTCGGCCACCAGGGCGTCGGCCGACCAGGCGACGGCGGCCTCGACCGCCCGCCGCGCCCAGGCGTTGGGCGACAGGCCGCGCGCGGTGCGGTCCTCGAGCACGAAGGCCCGACCGTCAAAACGCCCGCACACAACGATCCCGCAGGCGTCGCCGCCCGCCGTGGCCGGCGGGTCCACGGCCACGACCACGCGCTCGAAGGCGGCCGGCGGCGCGCCCCGGCAGCGGGCCAGGTCCTCGGCGCGGAAGAGGCCGCCCTCGCCCTCGACGATCAGCCCGTCCAGTTCCTGGGCGGCCAGGCGCGTGCCGCCGTAGAGGCTGTGCAGGGTCGACAGGAAGGCCGGCGCCAGGTGATCGGCGTTGGCCGAGGTCGGGGCGCGGGTGTCGACCGTTCCCGGCTCGGCGATCAGATTGCGCAGGGCGCGGATCGGGCGCGGGGTGGTGGTGACCACCAGGCGCGGGTCGGTCCCCAGGCGCAGGCCGAAGCGCAGCATGGCCAGGGTCTCGGCGGGTTTCGGCCAGGCGCAGAACTCRTCGGCCCAGGCGGCGTGGAACTGGGGTCCGCGCAGGGCGTCGGGGTCCTCGGCCGAGAAGGCGTGGGCGACGGCGCCGTTATGGAACTCCAGACGTCGGCGGCTGGCCCGCCACGTGGGGCGCTCGCCGGGCGGGTAGAGGCTCTTGAGGCCCGAAGGGCCTTCGATCATCACCTCGCGCACGTCGTGGAAGGTGGGGCCGACGAGGGCGAGGCTGCCGTGGCGCTCGGCCTGGTCCTTGATCCAGGCGGCGCCGGCGAAGGTCTTGCCCGCGCCACGACCACCCAGGAACAGCCAGGTKGTCCAGGGGTCAGGCGGGGGAGTCTGATGCGGCTCCAGCACCGGCGGCAAGGCCGCTTTCACCGCCTCGAGCCGGGAGATGGGGGTCTCGACGATCGCGCCCCTTAGCTTCCCGCTGGGCTGCAAGAGCAGCCAGTCTTCGATCAATCTCGCGGTAGAGGGCCTCGACGCGTTCAGGGGTGCGACCGGTGTCGTCATCCATTTCCATCTCCTCGGGGGTTTCAGCGTCGTTCTCGTTGGCGGCGTCCGTGGCCGCCACGGCGGCGGCCGCCGCCTGCGCCGATGTCTTGGCGACCTCGGCCTCCAACTTCGCCAGGCCGGCGAGCATCTTCTGGCCCTGAGCGTAGAAGGCGCCGACGCGGCAGCCTTCCATCGACGCGCGCCCCCAGAGCTTCAGTTGCGCCTCGTCGCTGCGCTGGTCGGCGCTGGCGTCGATCTTCAGAACCAGATCGGTATAGCGTTCGGCGATCAGGTGGGCGGTCTTCGCCAGCACCGCTTCGAGCTTCATCTCGCTTCTCCCGGCCATGACACAAAGGTACGGGAGCAGCGACCGCCGCTGATAACTTAGGTCGAAAAAGTTTAGAGCGTTGATTTCGCTGGAGATCGATCGCTATCCGCCGAGCATCGACGACGCTCTATCCCCGTCAGGGGCGTTCGGCGCCCGTCCAGTTCGTCGGCGCGCCCCGGACCTACCCCCTTCCGTCATCCTCGGACTTGTTCCGAAGACCCCTGGTTCAACCGAGAAGAAGGGCGATCCTTGGAGCGGCGAGGTCGCGGCTCCTTCCCAAGCGGCAAACCCGCCGACAGAGGGGTCCTCGGAACAAGTCCGAGGATGACGGTTGAAAGGGGAGCTCGTCTCGTCGAAAGCCCGCCCGCTCGGATGAAGGTCTCGAGGAGCAGACGCTCCGGAGGTCTGCGAAGGGTGGTTAGCCTTGGCGGAACCCTACTCGACGTTACGCTCCAAGCGAGATCGCTCCCATTTTTCGACGCGTTTCATGACCGCCAGGACGAAAAGCAGGTTCACAAAGGCGGCGGGGAGCATGACAAATCCGGGGAAGCGTTCTGGGATCTTCAGAAAAAACGCCCCCGTTACCTGCGCGAGAAAKAGCAACACGAGTACGGAAACAAATACAGGCAATCTAATATTTTCAGAATTAACATAGGCGGTGGCGATAAAAACGACGGAGATGCATACAATTACAAATCCCCGCCCCTCCTGATCGAAGTGCACGAAGGCGGCGTATATCGGAAGCAAAAGTATAAAGGTTATCGCGCCGATTGCTCTCGGCCCAAGGCGATCACTTAAAGCCCTTAGCCAACCCATGCTGATCGCTCGCCCGTCTCTGAACCAAAGGCGACACGCGTCGCTACGATGCTAATCCTACACCGTCGACCGAGGAGTCCGCTATTGGGTCGAAGGCCGCCCGCCGCGACACCCGCCACGGGGCTCCGACAACACGAACCTGCAGCCCCCTCGGACTTCCAATCAGCCCCAGGACTCGACAGCCGCCCCGCCAGCCCCTACCTTGGGTCCATGATCCTCGCCGCCCAGCAACAGCTGTTTTGGTATTTTAGCTATCCGACGCCTCTGGCGCCGGGAGGGGATCGTTCGGCCTGAGATCAGGCTCCAAGAACACCTTTCACCAGCCGCCAGGGGTTCCCCGGGCGGCTTTTTTGATGGCCGCCGGACCTCCCCGATTTCCAGGAGTTACGCCGTGCCTTCCTCGACCGCCGCCGCCGCCAATATCGCCTCGATCCCGGTCCCGACCGACGACCTCAGGATCAAACAGCTCCAGACCCTCAGTCCGCCCGCCCAGGTGATCGGCGAGGCCCCCGCCAGCTCGTCGGTGGCCGAGGTGGTGGGCGAGGCCCGCGCCGCCGTCCACCGCATCCTGCACGGCCAGGACGACCGGCTGGTGGTGGTGATCGGGCCGTGCTCGATCCACGACCCCAAGGCGGCCCTCGACTACGCGCATCGCCTGGCGGCCGAGCGCGAGCGCCACGCCGGCGAGCTGGAGGTGATCATGCGGGTCTATTTCGAGAAGCCCCGCACCACGGTCGGCTGGAAGGGGCTGATCAACGACCCGGGCCTGGACGGCGGCTTCCGGATCAACGAGGGCCTGCGGCTGGCGCGGCGGGTGCTGCTGGACGTCAGCGCCCAGGGCCTGCCGGCGGCCTGCGAGTTCCTGGACGTGACCACGCCCCAGTACATCGCCGACCTGGTGGCCTGGGGCGCGATCGGGGCCCGCACCACCGAGAGCCAGATCCACCGCGAGATGGCCTCGGGCCTGTCGTGCCCGGTGGGCTTCAAGAACGGCACCAACGGCGACGTGAAGGTGGCCGTGGACGCGGTGACGGCGGCGGCCCAGCCGCACCATTTCCTGGCCGTGACCAAGGAGGGCCGCGCGGCCATCGCCACCACCACCGGCAACGAGGACAGCCACGTGGTGCTGCGCGGCGGCAAGACCCCCAACTACGACGCCGCCAGCGTCGCGGCGGCCGCCCAGGCGCTGGAGAAGGCCGGCCTGCCGGCGCGGCTGATGGTCGACGCCAGCCACGCCAACAGCGGCAAGAACCACGAGAACCAGCCGGCCGTGGTGGCCGACATCGCCGCCCAGGTGGCGACCGGCGCCGCGCCGATCATGGGCGTGATGATCGAGAGCAACCTGGTCGCCGGCCGCCAGGACATCGTCCCCGGCCAGCCCCTGGTCTACGGCCAGTCGGTGACCGACGCCTGCGTCGACTGGGAGACCTCGGTGCGGATGCTGGACGCCCTGGCGGCGGCGGTGAAGGCGGGTCGGGCGGCGAAGGCCGGCTAAAACGGTTTCACGCAGGTGACGCCCGCCCGGGCGTTCATGTCGTTGCCCATGCCGTCCACGTCGCCGGCGAGACGGGCCCGGCAGCCCTTGCTGGGCCGCCGCGACAGGAACGGCTCGGGATTCCTGGCGTAGCGGCCGGTCAGGTCCAGGTTCAGGCGCGGGTTGGCCGGGGCGGCGTCCGCCCAGCGCCGGGCCTCGCAGTCCTCGCGCTCGCGGCGGCTCAGGTCGGGCCGCGCGCAGCCGCCCAGGCCCCGCAGGACCGGTCGCGTCCCGGCCGCGACG
>NZ_JBFTKU010000027.1:0-65579 GCF_056665975.1 Caulobacter sp. 05T431
GCTCCGGCCCCCGCCGCCGGCGCTCCCGCCGCCGCGACCCCGGCCGCCGCCCCCGCTTCCGCTCCGGCCGCGGCTCCCGCCGCGCCGGCGGCCTAAGATACGATTGCAGGATTAAGTCCGATGGCTCACGCCGCTGACATCGATCACCACGACGCCCACGGCGCCGACGAAAAACCGCCCTTCTTCGCGCGTTGGTTCTTCTCGACCAACCACAAGGACATCGGCACCCTCTACATCCTGTTCGCCATCATGGCGGGCCTGGTCGGCGGCGCCCTGTCGGGCCTGATCCGCTGGGAACTGGCCGAGCCGGGCATCCAGATCTTCGGCCCCAACTCGTCGGTCAGCCTGCTGGGCCTGATCGAGCAGTCCAAGCACGGCTACAACGCCGTGGTCACCGCCCACGCCCTGATCATGATCTTCTTCATGGTCATGCCGGCGATGATCGGCGGGTTCGGCAACTGGTTCGTCCCGATCATGATCGGCGCGCCGGACATGGCCTTCCCGCGGATGAACAACATCTCGTTCTGGCTGCTGGTCGCCGCCTGGGTGCTGCTGCTGACCTCGATGTTCGTCGACGGCGGCCCGGGTCGCGGTTTCGGCGGCGGCTGGACGATCTATCCGCCCCTGTCGACCACCGGCCACACTGGCCCGTCGATGGACCTGGCGATCCTGGCCCTCCACCTGGCCGGCGCTTCGTCGATCCTGGGCGCGATCAACTTCATCACCACGATCTTCAACATGCGCGCGCCGGGCATGACCCTGCACCGCATGCCGCTGTTCGCCTGGTCGGTGCTGATCACCGCCTTCCTGTTGCTGCTGTCGCTGCCCGTCCTGGCCGGCGCCATCACCATGCTGCTGACCGACCGTAACTTCGGCACCCACTTCTTCGACCCGGCCGCCGGCGGCGACCCCGTCATGTTCCAGCACCTGTTCTGGTTCTTCGGTCACCCGGAAGTGTACATCCTGATCCTGCCGGGTTTCGGCATCATCAGCCACATCGTCTCGACTTTCTCCAAGAAGCCGATCTTCGGCTACCTGGCGATGGCCTACGCCATGGTCGCCATCGGCTTCGTCGGCTTCATCGTGTGGGCCCACCACATGTACACCGTCGGCATGAGCATCAACCTGCGCGCCTACTTCGTGGCCGCGACGATGGTCATCGCGGTTCCCACCGGCGTGAAGATCTTCTCGTGGATCGCCACGATGTGGGGCGGCTCGATCAGCTTCAAGACGCMCATGCTGTGGGCGATCGGCTTCATCTTCCTGTTCACCGTCGGCGGCGTGACCGGCGTGGTCCTGTCGAACGCCGGCATCGACTACAGCCTGCACGACACCTACTACGTGGTGGCTCACTTCCACTACGTGCTGTCGCTGGGCGCGGTGTTCGCCATCTTCGCCGGCTTCTTCTACTGGTTCGAGAAGATGTGGGGCGTGAAGTACAACGAGTTCCTGGGCTGCGTGCAGTTCTGGATCATGTTCGTCGGCGTCAACCTGATCTTCTTCCCGCAGCACTTCCTGGGCCTGCAGGGCATGCCGCGTCGCTATGTCGACTACCCGGTGGCCTTCGCGCACTGGAACTACATCTCGTCGGTCGGCTACGCGATCACGGCCGTAGGCGTGGTGGTGTTCCTGGTGATCCTGCTGGAAGCCGCCATCCGTCGCCGCAAGGCCGAGGCCAATCCGTGGGGCGAAGGCGCCACCACCCTGGAATGGACCCTGTCCTCGCCGCCGCCGTTCCACCAGTTCAGCGATCCGCCGGTCATCAAGGCCGACAGCCACTGAACCTGGTAGACTAAGACACGCCTAAACGCGGGGGCGCGGGCCGGATGAGAATCCAGCCCGCGCCCTTCGCCCATCAAGACCTGAAGACCCTTAAGTATTATGGCCCGTACCACCGTCCTGAACCCTGACGCCGAGGCGACCGAAACGGTCCGCCACGCCCGTTGGCAGGACTATTTCCAGCTGATGAAGCCGCGGGTGATGTCGCTGGTGGTCTTCACCGCGCTCACGGGCCTGCTGGCCGCCCGCACCCCGATCCACCCGCTGCTGGGCGCGGTGGCGGTGTTCTGTATCGCCGTCGGGGCCGGGGCCTCGGGCGCGCTGAACATGTGGTACGACGCCGACATCGACGCCAAGATGCGCCGCACGCGCGGCCGCCCGGTGCCCGCCGGCCTGGTCAAGGGCGAGGAAGCCGCCACCCTGGGCGTGGTGCTGTCCATCCTGTCGGTCATGCTGATGGGCGTGGCGATCAACTGGCTGGCCGCGGGCCTGCTGGCCTTCACCATCGTGTTCTACGCGGTGGTCTACACCATGTGGCTCAAGCGCTGGACGGCCCAGAACATCGTCATCGGCGGCCTGGCCGGCGCCCTGCCGCCCGCCATCGGCTGGGCCGCGGCCACGGGCCACGCGCCGCTGAACGCCTGGCTGATGGTGCTGATCATCTTCCTGTGGACCCCGCCGCACTTCTGGGCCCTGTCGCTGTACATCTCGACCGACTACGCCAAGGCCGGCGTGCCGATGCTGCCCGTGGTCAAGGGCGCCAAGGAGACCCGCAAGCAGGTTCTGCTCTACAGCCTGGTGCTGATCCCGATCTGCGTGGCCCCGGTGTTCACCGGCCTGGGCGGCTGGCTCTATCTGGCCGTCTCCGGCCTGGGCGGCCTGGTGTTCCTGACCCTGGCCTGGCGGGTGTTCGCCAGCAACGCCGGCGACGCGGCCGACCCGCGCCCGGCCGACCGCGACCTCTACGAGGTCAAGGACGAGGCGCCAGCTACCGACAAGAAGGTCCTGGCGGGCGGCGCCAAGAACGCCCGCAATCTGTTCGCCTTCTCGATCCTCTATCTGTTCGCCCTGTTCGCCGCCCTGCTGGCCGAGGCGGTGCTGGGCCTGCCCACCCTGGAGCTGCCGCTATGAGCCGTAAGGACCTCGATCCCGCCGCCAAGGCGCGCGGCGGCCGCAACATCGCCCTGGGCCTGGGCCTGGCGGCGTTCGTCATCCTGGTGTTCGTGGTCACCGTCGTGAAGCTGGGAGGCAATGTTGGCCCCCACTTCTAAGGACGAGCTGTCACCCGAGGACCTGGCCAAGATCGAGGCCGACAACAAGGCCGGGACCGCCGAGCGTCCCGCCAAGCGCAGCCACGCCAAGGTCGCCGCCATCTGCGGCGTCGCCTTCTTCGGCATGGTCGGCGCGGCCTACGCGGCCGTGCCGCTGTACAAGCTGTTCTGCCAGGCCACCGGCTTCGACGGCACGGTGCGCAAGGCCGTGGCCAAGCCGACCAAGGTGCTGGACCGCAAGGTCGAGGTCCGCTTCGACGCCAACGTCCGCACCCTGCCGTGGGACTTCCAGCCCATGCAGACCAGCCAGCAGATCCGCATCGGCGACACCGGCCTGGCCTTCTACAAGGTGACCAACCATGGCGACAAACCGCTGACCGGTCGGGCGCTGTACAACGTCGTGCCCGAACAGGCCGGCGCCTACTTCCAGAAGCTGGAATGCTTCTGCTTCTCCAACCAGACCATCGAGCCCGGCCAGACGGTCGAGTTCCCGGTCGTCTACTTCGTCGACCCCGGCTTCGTCACCGACGCCGACACCAAGGACAAGCAGACGATCACCCTGTCCTACACCTTCTTCCCGGCCGTTCCGGACGCACCCGGGAAGAAAGACGCGGCCACGCCGCCCCGTATCGTCGAACCCCTTGGCGGCAAGCCGCCGAGGGCGCTATAGCGTTTCACACATGAGTGCGTCGGGCGGGGGACTGGCCGGCGCATTCCGAGGGATTAAAGGGTTAGCACGCACATGGCCCACGGCGCCGTCAAACACGATTATCACATCCTGCCCCCCAGCCCGTGGCCGTTCGTCGGCTCGGCCTCGGCCACGCTGATGGCCCTGGGCCTGATCGCCTGGATCAAGGGCGGCGTCTTCGGCATCGAGAAGGGCCAATGGTGGCTGTTCGCGACCGGCCTGGCCGGCGTGCTCTACACGATGTTCGGCTGGTGGCGCGACGTGGTGAAGGAAGCCAACGCCGGCGACCACACCCCCGTCGTCTCGATCGGCCTGCGCTACGGCATGGTGCTGTTCATCGCCTCGGAAGTGATGTTCTTCGTGGCGTGGTTCTGGATCTTCTTCGAGATGGCCCTGTTCCACCACCACCGCACCCTGTCGGGCATCGAGGAAGTCCGCACGGCCTGGGCCACCTGGCCGCCGGCCGGCGTCGAGACCGTCTCGCCCTGGCACCTGCCGCTGGTCAACACCCTGACCCTGCTTCTGTCGGGCACGACCATCACCTGGTCGCACCACGCCCTGCAGCAAGGCGACCGCAACGGCGCCAAGTGGGGCCTGATCCTGACCATCCTGCTGGGCATGCTGTTCACGACCATCCAGGTCTACGAGTACAGCCACATCAACCACGAGCACCTGTTCTACTCGGAAGCGGCCGCCAATTCGGGCCTGTACGGCTCGACCTTCTTCCTGGCCACCGGCTTCCACGGCTTCCACGTGTTCGTCGGCACCCTGTTCCTGATCGTCTGCCTGATCCGCCTGCTGAACGGGGCCTTCACGCCCAAGCAGCACTTCGGCTTCGAGGCCGCCGCCTGGTACTGGCACTTCGTGGACGTGGTCTGGCTGTTCCTGTTCGCCTTCATCTACGTGATCTTCGGCGGCTCGCCGCACTAGATCATCCGCTTCGAGAGGGCCCGGAACGCCAAGCGGTGTTCCGGGCCTTTTTCTTTTCGAGATCCCCTCATGGCCCAAGTGAACCCCTACCTCGCCRGCGCGACCGGCCATTGCCCGCGCTGCGGCGAGGGGATGCTGTTCGACGGGTTCCTGAAGGTCGCGCGGACCTGCGAGGCCTGCGGTTTCGACCTGGGCGCCCACGAGACCGGGGACGGGGCGGCCACCTTCGTGATCCTGATCGCCGGCTTCCTGTGCGCCTTCGGGGCGCTGTTCTCGATGTTCGCCTTCGCCTGGCCGGTCTGGCTCTTGCTGGTCGTCTGGCTGCCGGTGACCCTGGTCGCCTGCCTGGCCCTGATGCGCCCGGCCAAGGGCCTGATGGTCGCCGCCCATATCGCCAACCACGCCTCCGAGGCCGGCCGCCACGATGTCTGACGCTCTCGCTCCAAAAGACCGCCGCTTCCCGATCGGCCTGACGATCGCCACCCTGATCGCCTTCGCCATCCTGTGCGGCCTGGGGACCTGGCAGGTGAAGCGCCTGCACTGGAAGGAAGGCCTGCTGAAGCGGATCGAGGCGCTGAAGACCGCGCCGGCCCAGCCGCTGGACGTGGTGCTCAAGGCCGGCCAGGCGCCCAAGGACCTGGAGTGGACGCGGGTCACGACGACCTGTCTGCCGGAGCAGGGCTTCAGCGTTCCGATCCCGCCGCGCTACGCCCTGCGCGACGGCGAGATCGTCTGGCGGGCGATGGACACGTGCCGGCCTCGGGGACCGAACGGTCCCGTGTTCCTGGTGGACCGCGGCTATATCGAGGCGTCCAGCGGCGCGATGACGGCGCCCGCCTTCCAGGCCGCGCCGCCGGTCCAGCTGACCGGCATCCTGCGGACCGCCATCCCGCCCAAGATGGCCATGCCCAGCCCGGCCGAGATCGAGAAGACGGCGCCGCCTCCCAGGCCGAAAGCCGAGGGCGCCGACGCCGTCGTGGAGGAGATCGTCATCACCGGTCAGCGCTTCGAACCGATGATGATCGTCGTCGAGCACGAGACTCCCGCCGCGCCCGGCGTGACCCCCGCGCCGCTGCCGGCAGAAATTTCCAATCGGCACCTGGAATACGCGCTTACGTGGTTCGGTCTTGCCGTAACCCTGCTGTTTATCTATGCCGCCATGCTCTGGCGGAAGATGAGATCCTGATGCGCTACGTTTCGACCCGGGGCGAATCCCCCTCGATCGGTTTCCTGGACGCGGTCCTGGCGGGCCTGGCCCCCGACGGCGGGCTGTACGTGCCCGAGCGCTGGCCGACCTTCACGCCCGAAGAGATCGCCGCCTTCGCCGGCCAGCCCTACGCCAAGGTGGCCGCCGCCGTGGTCGGCAAGTTCGTCGGCGACGACATCCCGGCCGACGACCTGCAGCAGATGTGCGACGAGGCCTACGCCACCTTCGCCCACGCCGCCGTCGCGCCGCTGAAGCAACTGGCCCCCGGCCGCTACCTGCTGGAGCTGTTCCACGGCCCGACCCTGGCGTTCAAGGACGTGGCGATGCAGCTGCTGGGGCGGCTCTACGACTACGTGCTGTCGCGCCAGGCGCGGACCATGACCATCATCTGCGCCACCTCGGGCGACACCGGCGGCGCGGCCGTCGAGGCCTTCCGCGGCCGCTCGCACGCCCGGATCGTGGCCCTCTTCCCCGAGGGCCGGATCAGCGAGGTCCAGCGCCGGTTCATGACCACGGCGACCGACAAGAACGTCGCCTGCGTCTCGATCCAGGGCTCGTTCGACGACTGCCAGGCCATCGTCAAGCAGGCCTTCCAGGACGACCAGTTCCGCCACGCCGTCGACCTGTCGGGCGTCAACTCGATCAACTGGGCGCGGATCGCCGCCCAGAGCGTCTATTTCTTCACCGCCGCCGTCGCCCTGGGCGCGCCGGCCCGCAAGGTCGCCTTCGTCGTGCCCACCGGCAATTTCGGCGACGCCTACGCCGCCTATGTCGCCACTCGCATGGGCCTGCCGGTCGCCCGCGTGGTGGCCGCCACCAACAGCAACGACATCCTGGCCCGGGCCTTCGAGGAGGGCCGCTATTCGCGCGGCGCCGTGGCCGCCACCCAGAGCCCGGCCATGGACATCCAGGTGGCCTCCAACTTCGAGCGCCTCTATTTCGAGGCCGTGGGCCGTGACGGGGTCGAGACCGGCCGCGCCTTCCGCGCCTTCGCCGGCACCGGCGTGCTGGACATCCCGCCCAGCGCCCACGCCAAGATGCGCGAGCTGTTCCAGGGCGCCTCGGTCAGCGAGCCCGACACAGCCAAGACCATCCTGTCGACCCTGAACGAGACCGGCGAGGTCATCGACCCGCACACCGCCGTCGGCGTGGCCGCCGCCAACGTCCTGCGCCTGGCCGATCCGGCGACCCCGGTCGTGGTGCTGTCCACCGCCCACCCGGCCAAGTTCCCCGAGGCCGTCCAGGCCGCCGCCGGCGTCGTCCCGGCCACCCCGCGCGCCACGCCGGACCTCTCCCAGAAGCCCGAGAAGTTCGACCGCCTGCCGGCCGACGMCGAGACGGTGAAGGCCTTCGTGCGGGTTTTCGCGGGGAACTGATCGAAATCCTTCTCCCCTTGCGGGAGAAGGTGTCGGCGAAGCCGACGGATGAGGGGTCGCTAGACCTGTCCGGAAAGGCCCGCGCGACCCCTCACCCGGCCCTTCGGGCCACCCTCTCCCGCAAGGGGAGAGGGACCAGGGGCGCTTGGCCACACTGGCGCGGCCGCCTCCGCACCGCTATGTGCGTGGGCAGATGAACATCGCCACAACCCTCCACACCCTCGAAAACGGCGTCCGCGTCGTCCATGACCCGATGCCGGGCCTGGAGACCATCGCCCTCTCCGTCGTCGCCGGGCGCGGCGCGGCCTATGAGGATCCGGCGCGGTCCGGCTGGTCGCACCTGCTGGAGCACATGGTGTTCAAGGGCGCCGGCGCCCGCAGCTCGCGCGACATCGTCGAGGTGATCGAGGCCGAGGGCGGCCAGATCAACGCCGCCACCGGCTATGAGCGCACCAGCTTCCAGGTCCGCGCCCTGAAGGGCGGCCTGGACCTGGGCATGAGCGTCCTGTCCGACCTGGTCCTGCGCCCCATCCTCGACGCGGCCGACCTGGCCCGCGAGAAGCAGGTGGTGGCCCAGGAGATCGCCGAGGCCGCCGACGCGCCCGACGACTACGTCTTCGACCTGGTCCAGGCCGCCGCCTGGGGCGACCACCCGTTGGCCCGCCCGATCCTGGGCACGGTCGACAGCGTCAACGCCGCGACGCCCGAGGATCTCGCCCACTGGCGCGGCCAGCTCTACGCCGCCGACCGCCTGATCGTCAGCTGCTCGGGCGCCGTCGATCTCGACGAGGTGCTGGACCTGGCCCGCCGCGAATTCGGGTCGATGCCCGCCGCGCATGGGGCCCTGGCCAGCGACCCCGCCGGCTTCGTGGGCGGCCGCAAGAGCCAGGCGCGCAAGCTGGAGCAGGCCCACCTGGTCTTCATGCTGCCGGCCGTCAGCGCCCGCGAGGACGACTATTTCGCCCTGCGCATCTTCGCCGAGGCCCTGGGCGGGGGCATGTCGTCGCGCCTGTTCCAGGAGGCCCGCGAGAAGCGGGGGCTGGCCTACAACATCGACGCCTACGCCGACACCTACGCCGACGCCGGGGCCCTGGGCGTCTATGCCGGCTGCGCGGCCGGCGACGCGGCCKAGACCGCCAAGGTCTGCGCCGAGCAGATCGCCCTCCTGGCCGCCCGCATCGACGACGCCGAGCTGGCCCGCGCCAAGGCCCAGCTGAAGGCCCACATGTTCATGGCCCGCGAACAGCCCCTGTCGCGCGCCGAACAGGCCGCCGGCCAGGCCCTGATGTTCGACCGCCTCTACACCCCGGCCGAGCTGGCCCAGGCGGTGGACGCGGTCAGCGTCGACGACCTCCAGCGCCTGGGCCGCACCATCCTGGGCCCGGGCAAGGCCGCCAGCGCCATCCTGGGCGCCAAGGCGGCTCTGAAGGCGGGGGACGTGTTCGAGACGGCGCTGGGCTAAACCCCTCTCTCTTAGAGAGAGGGAGGGGCCCGCCGCCGCAGGCGGTGGGAGGGTGAGTGGTTACACCCTCTCAGGATCAGGCTCCGACGAAGACGGCGCGTGTGTGTCCGCCGTAGCGCCCGCACCTTTTCGATCGTGTCCACCGCCCTGGCCTTTCCGGCCGGCGGTGAAACCTCTCACCCTCCCACCGCTTCGCGGCGGGCCCCTCCCTCTCTCAAAGAGAGAGGGATTCCTTACGGTCAAGCTATCGTAAAAAGTGTCCACTACAATCATAACTTGTGCTTGAATACCCCTTTCGGGCGAAGAACGCCCTCGGAGGGAACGAGATGACGGGACGCTGGATGACCGTGGGCCTCTGCGCGCTGGCGCTGGCCGCTTGCCACAAGAAGGAGGCCGCCAAGCCGCCGGCCCCGACGGCCGAGACCCCCGCAACGCCGGCGACCACGGCGACGACCACCACCACGACGACGGAGACCACGCCGGCCGCGACGACCGAGACCCCGGCGGCCCCGGCCGACGTGCCCGCGACCCCGCCGGTCGACCCGACCGCCACCGTGCCGACCCCGCCGCCGCCCGGCGTGACGCCGGTCACCAGTCCCAACGCGCCGCCGAGGCTGGTGCCGCTCAAGCCGCTCCGGGTGATCATGCGGCCGATCAAGCCCGCCCCGACGGCTTCGGCCCCCGCCTCGGCCCCGGCGCCCGCGCCTGCCCCGGCCGCGTCGCCTGCCCCGGCCCCGGCCAAGGCCGCCCCGGCGGCGCCCATCAGGATCGGGGGATCGACCTCGGGCGCTTCCGGCCGGCCCGGCGGACGGCCGCCGCCGCCGCCCAAGTCCCCGGTCCAGGTGAAGGCCGAGCGTGACATCCTGGGTCTGTGGACCCAGCAGAAGAGCCACGAGATCGTCAACTTCACCTCCGACGGCAGGGTCACCTACGTCGAGAAGATCACCGACAAGCCGAAGTGGACGGGCAGTTGGAGGGCCGGCGCGGACGGAGTGGTGGTGTTCACCCTGTCCATGCCCGGCGCCACCAGCAGCCTGGAATATTCGGCCTATCCGACCGCCTCCAACATCATGGCCATCGCCCCGCATTTCACCAAGGAATGGGGCGGCGAGGGGCAGTACGCCTACGAGCGGCTGCAGTAGGGACGTGACGGACCCTCTCCCCTTGCGGGAGAGGGTGACCTCGCGGGAGCGAGGTCGGGTGAGGGGTTGCGCGGGCCCATCAGGATAGGTCTATCGACCCCTCATCCGTCGGCTTCGCCGACACCTTCTCCCGCAAGGGGAGAAGGACAGGAGGCTCGTCTAAAGCCGCCCGCGCCGTCCGCCCTTCAACTTGTCCAGCGCCCGCCGGGCGTGTTCCGCCTGGGCGGCCACCGGCGCCAGGGCGGCGTTCAGCGGCTCCAGCGACAGGTCGGCGGTCGCCTTCACGGCCTTGGCCGGCGTCGTTCGCGGCGTCGGTTCCAGCAGGGCCACCTTGCGGCCCATGACGGCGATCGCGCCGACGGCCTTGGCCCGGTCGAGGGCCGCGCGGATCTCGGCGGGATCGACGCTGCGTTCGATGATCGCCCAGGCGGCGTCCAGCGCGTCCATGAGCTTGGTCTGCAGGGCCTGGCGCCAGGCGATGGCCGGGGTCAGGGGCGGAGCGGGGGTGTGTTGGGTCTGGTTCATGCCCCTAGTGTGCGGCCGTCCCGGAGGGTGGGGATCGGAACCGTGCGTTTTCGTGTAGCGCGTTGATTTCGTTGAGGGCGGGTTTGGAATTTGCGGGGATAGAGCTCGTTTCGCTCACCTTTCAGCTCGTCATCCCGGGCCTTGTGCCCGGGACCCCTCTCTCAGCCGCAGGTGCAGCAGGGGCGAACCGCCGGCGGTTCGCTTGCACTTCACGTGCGAGCGGACACAGGGGTCCCGGGCACAAG
This sequence comes from Caulobacter sp. 05T431, assembly GCF_056665975.1. Classification (NCBI taxonomy): domain Bacteria; kingdom Pseudomonadati; phylum Pseudomonadota; class Alphaproteobacteria; order Caulobacterales; family Caulobacteraceae; genus Caulobacter; species Caulobacter sp. 05T431. The sequence continues at coordinate 10,626 of NZ_JBFTKU010000027.1, forward strand.
GCCCGGGATGACGGCGCTAAGAAGGGAGGGACGCTCTGGTCCCACCTGCGACCCTGTGGATAACTTCCGCCTCTTGCCTCGGGCGGCTCCACCCCCGAAGGTGCGCGTCTCAACGAGACCCTGTTCGCCTTGACCGCCTTCCTGCGCCTCTTCCAGCCCGATCCCGGCCCCCGCCTCGAAGGCGACAAGGTGTTCCTGCGTCTGCCGCGCCTGCACGACTACAAGCCGTGGGCCGAGCTGCGCGCCCAGTCGGCGGCCTTCCTCAAGCCGTGGGAGCCGACCTGGCCCGAGGACGACCTGACCCGTCAGGCCTACCGCGCCCGACTGGCCGCCTACGCCCGCGAGCTGGAGCTGGGCGAGGCGTTCCCGTTCTTCATGTTCCGCCGCGACGACGGGGCGCTGATCGGCGGCGTGCGGCTGTTCCACATCCGCCGCGGCGTCGCCCAGTGCGGGGTGATGGGCTACTGGATCGGCCAGCCCCACGCCCGCCAGGGCTACATGCAGGACGGCGTCCGGGCGGCGATCGCCTTCGCGTTCGGCGAGCTGGGCCTGCACCGGCTGGAGGCCGCCTGCATGCCGGAAAACCAGCCTTCGGCCGCCGTTTTGCTGAAATCGGGCTTCTCGGAAGAGGGATATGCGCCCGCTTATCTGAAAATTAACGGCGAGTGGCGAGATCATCGTCTGTTCGGGATGGTCGCGTCGAGTTAGCGCGCTCGCCCGTGCGTTGCGCCCTTGGGCGTGGGGTCAGGCATGTCGTTCAAGATCAGTCAGCGTCGCGTATGGGACGCCACGGCCACCCTCGAGGCCCTGGGCGCCGCCGAAGTCGCGCTTTGGCTCTGGGAGCCCGAGGCCGACCGGCTGCGCGTGAACGGCGCGGCCAGGGCCTTGGGCCTGGGGCCGCTGGCCCCCGACTGCTCCTCCGCCGCCTTCCGCGCCCTGACCCTGCCGCAGGACCGCGCCCAGGCCGAGGACATCCTCAAGGTCCGCCCGCCGGGCACCGAGATCGTCGCCCGCCTGCGCGTGCGCAACGGCGAGATCTGCATCTGGCGCGGGACCTGGCTGGAAGACGGGGTGCGCGCCGCCGGCGTCATCGCCCCCGAAGTCAAGTTCGCCGCCAGCGAGCGCGACACCCTGACCGGCCTCCTGGACCGCAAGAGCTTCATCGCCCAGGCCCGCGAGCGGCTGGGCCGCAGCGGCGTGCACGAGCTGGTCGTGGCCGACGTCGACCGCCTGCGCCGCCTGAACGAGGCCCTGGGCCACGAGCGCGCCGACCTGGTGCTGGCCGCCCTGGGCTCGCGCCTGGCCGCCGCCTTCCCGTCCGAGGCCCTGCTGGGCCGGATCGGCGAGGACGAATTCGCGGTGCTGTGCGACCCGGCCGGCTTCGAGCCCGCCGAGCTGCTGCGCACCGCCCTGGAGCAGCCCCTGCGGGTGGCCGGCTTCGACATCCACCCGACCCTGTCGATCGGCGCCGTCTCGGCCGAGGGCGGCGAGGACGCCCCCGAGGCGGCCGAGCTGCTGCGCCGCGCCGAGCTGGCCGTCGAGGCCGCCGCCTCKGCCGGTCGTGGCGGCGCCGCCGCCTACGGCCGCTCGATGGAGACCGACGGCCTGTCGCGCCTGGCCCTGGAGGCCGACCTGCGCGGCGCCATCGGCCGCGGCGAGATCACCCCCTTCTTCCAGCCCGTGGTGCGGCTGTCGACCGGCGCCCTGTCGGGCTTCGAGGCCCTGGCCCGCTGGATCCATCCGCGCCGCGGCATGCTGCCGCCAGACGAGTTCCTCCCGCTGGTGGAGGAGATGGGCCTGATGAGCGAGCTGGGCGAGCACATGATGCGCACCTCGGCCGCCCAGCTGGCCGCCTGGCGCGCCTCGCACCCGGCCGTCGGCGCCCTGACCGTCAGCGTCAACCTGTCGACCGGCGAGATCGACCGCCCTGGCCTGGTCCACGACGTGCGCCAGGTGCTCAAGGAGCACGACCTGCCGCGCGGCGCCTTGAAGCTGGAAGTCACCGAAAGCGACATCATGCGCGATCCCGAGCGGGCCGCGGTGATCCTCAAGACCCTGCGCGAGGCCGGCGCCGGCCTGGCCCTGGACGACTTCGGCACCGGCTTCTCGTCGCTGTCGTACCTGACCCGCCTGCCGTTCGACACGCTGAAGATCGACCGCTACTTTGTGCGGACCATGGGCAGCAACGCCGGCTCGGCCAAGATCGTCCGCTCGGTGGTCAAGCTGGGCCAGGACCTGGACCTGGAAGTGGTGGCCGAGGGCGTCGAGAACGCCGAGATGGCCCGCGCCCTGCAGGCCCTGGGCTGCGACTACGGCCAGGGCTTCGGCTACGCGCCCGCCCTGTCGCCGCAGGAGGCCGAGGTCTATCTGAACGAGGCCTATGTCGACGGCGCCGCGCCGGTGAAGGCGCGGGGGTAGTTCACCCCTCTCCACCCCATCAAATAGATCCGTCATTCCGGGCCTTGTGCCCGGAACCCCTGGTGCAGCCCGCACGTGAAGCGCCTTGGCGCGCTGGCGCGCCACCCCTCCGCACCTGCGGCGGACAGAGGGGTTCCGGGCACAGGGCCCGGAATGACGACTGAAAAAAGAAGGGGAGGGCGAGCGGGCGGCGTTGCCCCAGTCGCTCAGGTCGTGGCTTCCCCGCCGACACCCTTGGCGCTGGTCGCGGGGGGCTTCGAACCCAAGCCCAGGATGACGGGCTTGGGCGGCGTCTGCGTCTGGCCCACCGACCCGGTCCGCTGCTCCCACGCCACCGCATAGCTGCGCAGCTGGCTTTCCCGCTGCTGGTAGGCGGTCAGCAGGTTCTCGGGCGAGGTCTGGGCCATGGCCTCGCGGGTGGCCAGCCAGCGGGCCTGGGAGCGGCCCAGGGCCGCCGGCGGCACGCCGGCCGCCAGCACCGCCTCATAGGCCAGGGTCATCCGCTGCTCGGCCTCGCGCAGGGTGGGGTCGATGCAGGTCATCTGGGCCGCCAGGGTGGGCGCGTCGCGGCAGGCCGACGTATCCTCGGCGGGGACGGCGTCGGCCAGGGGCGAGGCCACCACCGGCGCGCCGACGGCGGTCGGCAGGGCGCCCCAGGTTTCCGGATGGGTCACGGGGCGGGCGTCGGTGGTCAGCACGATCTTCAGGCCGCGCGGACCGTCGGCGGTCGCGACCGTCCCGAACGGGTCGGGAGCCTCGCCCGAGGGGAACGCCGCGGGCGTGGCCTGGGCGGGCGGGACCTGGAACACCAGCGGCTGGGGCGTCGTCTCGTCCGGCCCGGCGCCCAGCAGCAGCCACAGGCCCCAGACGCCCATCGGCATGGCGATCATGCCCAGCAGGATGTTGCCGGCGAACCGTCGGCGGGGCGGCGGCATCACGCCGTAGCGGCGCTGGCCCCAGGTGTCCGGCGGTGGGTTGCGTTCGTCCCGGGTCGTCCAGTTGTCGTTCGACGGCGATGTGAGACGAAGGTAAGCCATGCCACTGTCCTGACCCACACGTCCCGCATGCGCGCGCGAGCCGGGTCCCCCAATGACGGCTTGAAAAGCAACAGCGTGACTATGGCGGAGTATACCCGCTCCCGCTGGTCAGTATAATAAGGTGAATTACTGGTTTTTGGCCCGTCGTCGTCTTGACGAAGTACTCAAGCTCTACCCGCTTGGGAGGACAGGTGATCAGCGGTGATTCCGATCTTGGCCAGGGCCATGGTCCATTTGTTGTCGTAGTCGTCACCGAAGAGTAGCGCTTCGTCGGCGTCGCAGATCAGCCAGACGTTATCCCGCAGTTCCTGCTCCAACTGGCCGGGACCCCAGCCCGAATAGCCCAGGGCCAGTATGGCGTGGCGCGGGCGGCGGACCTTGCTGCCCAGGGCGTCCAGGGCGTCGCGGGTCACGGTCAGGGCCAGGCCGTCGGCCACCGGCACGGTGGAGTCGGGCGAGACGTAGTCGTCGGTGTGCAGCACGAAGCCGCGCTCGCGCTCGACCGGGCCGCCCAGCATCACCAGGTCCCCGCCGGTCTCGATCTCGGGGGCGACCCCCAGATTGTTGAGCAGCTCGAACAGGGTCAGGCCCTCGACCGGGCGGTTGACCGCCAGGCCCATGGCCTGCTCGGCGTCATGGGCGCAGACATAGAGCACGGCGCGCTCGAAACGCGGATCCTCGATGCCGGGCATGGCCACCAGCATCTGGCCGGCCAGGAAGCCGGCGCCGTTCCCCGATTTGTCCTTGCCTGGGTGAGCCTCGCGAGACGTGTCCATGATCAGAGGATCGGTTCGGAACGCGTCGGTTTCAAGTCCAACCTGCCCTTGGCGATCGGTCTCGGCGCCTTTATCTCGGTTGCGCGCTTTCAACGAACACCCAAGACACTCAGGGACACCGCACATGACGATCAAGGTTGGCGACAAGCTTCCTTCGGCGACTTTCATGACCAGCACGGCCGAGGGCCCGGCTCCGGTCACGACCGACGACCTGTTCAAGGGCAAGACGGTGGCCCTGTTCGCGGTGCCGGGCGCCTTCACCCCGACCTGCTCGGCCAAGCACCTGCCGGGCTTCAAGGAGCACGCGGCCGAGCTGAAGGCGAAGGGCGTCGACACGATCGCCTGCGTCTCGGTCAACGACCTGTTCGTGATGAAGGCCTGGGGCGCCGACCAGGGCATCACCGACGAGGTGCTGCTGCTGGCCGACGGCAACGGCGAGTTCACCAAGGCCATCGGCCTGGACTTTGACGGCAGCAAGTTCGGCATGGGCCTGCGCTCGCAGCGCTATTCGCTGATCGCCAAGGACGGCGTGGTCCAGAGCCTGAACGTGGAAGAGGCCGGCGAATTCAAGGTCTCGTCGGCGGACTACCTGCTGGGCCAGCTGTAGGGCTTTCGGGCCTTGAAATGAGAAGGGCGGCTCCTCGCGGAGCCGCCCTTTTTCTTTGCGGCGAACACTTGCCCCCTACGGACCGCTTCGCGGTCGTCTTCCCCCAGAGGGGGAAGAGGGCGCCGAGCTTCCGTCCTCCGCCCCCTATGGGGGCGGACAGACGGCGAAGCCGCCAGGTGGGGGCAAGTCAGTGTGCGCCCAGCATCTCCGGCGTGACGCTCTCGAGATCCGCCCCGCCGCCCGTCACCGCCGCGGCCTGCCCCGGCACGCCGGCCAGCACGTTCTCGCCATAGACCCGGGCCAGGGTCAGCCGCAGGCCTTGCGGCTCGGCCAGCGCCCCCTTGGCCAGCATCCAGCCGCCGACTGTGTCGCCCAGCAGCTTCAGATAGGCGGTGGCGCCCGACAGGGCGTCGGGCATGGCCTTGGCCCGGCGTTCGACCAGCCAGACGGTGGCCGAGCCCACCGCGTCCAGGGCCGCCTTGAAGCGCAGGGCGAAGCCGCCCAGGTCGCCGCCGGTCGCCTCGAGGGCCTCCTGGGTGTCGCGCATGTCGTCCATCAGGTCGGCGATCGCCTGGCCTTCGCCGAGACCCAGCTTGCGGCCGATCAGGTCGATGGCCTGGATGCCGTTGGCGCCCTCGTAGATCGGGGCGATGCGGGCGTCGCGATAGTGCTGGGCCGCGCCGGTCTCCTCGATGAAGCCCATGCCGCCGTGCACCTGCACGCCCTGCGAGGCCACCTCGACGCCGACGTCGGTGGACCAGGCCTTGGCGATCGGGGTCAGCAGTTCCTCGCGCAGCTTGGCGGTCGTCCGCTCGGCCTCGTCGGCGGAATGGGCGGCCAGGTCGGCGGCCACGGCGGTCGACAGGCAGATGCCGCGCGCCGCCTCGATCTTGGCCTTCATCAGCACCAGGGTCTTGCGGATGTCGGGATGGTCATAGAGCCGCGAGGGATAGGCCCCGGTCCAGGCCGAGCGGCCCTGGGTGCGCTCCAGCGAGAAGTCCAGGGCCTGCTGATAGGCCCGCTCGGCGATGGCGGTGCCCTGCGCGCCGACCTGCAGGCGAGCGGCGTTCATCATCGTGAACATGTGGGCCAGGCCCGCACCCAGCTGGCCGACCAGCTCGGCCTTGGCGCCCTCGTACAGCATCACGCAGGTGGGCGAGCCGTGGATGCCCAGCTTGTGCTCCAGCCCGCCGACCCGCAGGTCGTTGTGCGCGCCCAGGGCCCCGTCCTCGGCGACCATCACCTTGGGGGCCAGGAACAGCGAGATGCCCTTCACGCCCGGAGGGGCGTCGGGCGTGCGGGCCAGCACCAGGTGCAGGATGTTGTCGGCGGCGTCGTGGTCGCCCCAGGTGATGAAGATCTTCTGGCCCGACAGGGTGTAGCCGCCGTTGCCGTCCGGGGTGGCCATGGTGGTCAGGGCGGCCAGGTCCGAGCCGGCCTGGGGCTCGGTGAGGTTCATGGTCCCGGTCCATTCGCCGGAGACCAGCTTGGGCAGGTAGAGGGCCTTCTGGCGGTCGGAGCCGTGATGGGCCAGGGCCTCGATGGCGCCCAGGCTCAGCATCGGGCACAGGCCGAACGCCATGTTGGCCGCCTGGACCATCTCCAGCACCGCCACCTCCAGGGTCTTGGGCAGGCCCTGGCCGCCGTGCTCGGGCGCGGCCGCCAGACCCGTCCAGCCGTCCTGGGCGAAGCGGCGATAGGCGTCGGCGAAGCCGGGGGCGCTGCGCACCACGCCGTTCTCCAGCTTGGCCCCGACCAGGTCGCCGGCCCGGTTCAGCGGGGCCAGCACCTCGCTGGCGAACACGCCGGCCGCCTCCAGCACGGCCTCCACCGTGTCGGCGTCGGCCTCCGGGAAGGCGGCGGCCAGGCGGTCGAAACCGGCCACGTGCTTGAGGGCGAAGGCGAGGTCGCGGACGGGCGCGCGGTAGGTCATGGGACAGGTCCGATCGGGCGGAAACTCAGGTGAACTTCGTTTAGATGCTGGGGCGCGCGGTGCAAAGGCGAACCGATCACGGCTTCGTGAAGCGCGGTCCCTTCATCCTCGGGTCAAGCTTCCTAAGTTGGGGGTTCAGCAACTGCTGCAATTACAGTTTGGAGACTGTCCCCATGAACCGCCGCTTCGCCTCAGCCCTTCTGGCCGGCGCCCTTCTGGCCGCGCCGCTCGCCGTTATTCCGGCCGTCGCCTCGGCCCAGACCGCCGTCACCGACCCGGCCCAGGCCCCGGCCGGGACCTGGACGGTCGACAAGCGCCACACCAGCGTGACCATGAAGGTCCGCCACTTCGGCGCCTCGAAGTACACCTTCCGCTTCGGCCAAGGCGCGGTGGACGCGTCCTACGACTACAATCCGGCCAAGCCGCTGGACACCAAGGTCTCGGTGACCATCGACGCCGCCGCCGTCGACACCGGCCTGCCGGACTTCAACAAGGAGATCGGCACGGACCCGAAGTTCTTCAACGCGGCCCAGTACCCCAAGATCACCTTCGTCTCGACCAAGGTCGAACCGGGCAAGCTGACCGGCGACCTGACCTTCCGGGGCGTGACCAAGCCGGTGACCCTGGACGTGGTCTATGACGGCTACGCCAAGACCCCGTTCGGCTCGCAGATCATGGGCTTCTCGGCCACCGGCAAGATCAAGCGCTCGGACTTCGGCTTCACCCACCTGGTGCCGATGGTCAGCGACGACGTCGACCTGCTGATCGAGATCGAGTTCAATCCGAAGAAGTAAGGCGCGAGGCCGGGCGTGAGCTTGGCCTTGGAAACGACATGGGTCCGGGCCCTGATCCGGACCCGGACTTAGAAGCTTGAGACGAGGACGACCATGACCGCCGAAGCGCCTATCGAGACCGCCTCGGCGGCGGGTCGTCCTCCTCGCTCCCGCTACACCAGCGTTGCGATCCTCCTGCACTGGCTGATCGCCGCCGCCATCATCTTCCAGATCATCCTGGGCTGGCGGATGGGCGACGAGCCCAAGGGGCCGGCCACCTACGCCATCTTCCAGCTGCACAAGTCGATCGGCATCACCATCCTGCTGCTCAGCCTGGCGCGCCTGGCCTGGCGGCTGTTCCACAAGCCGCCGCCGCATCCGGTGAACCAGCCGCGCTGGGAGACGATCGCCTCGCAGGTCGTTCATGTGGCGTTCTACGTGATCATGATCGGCCTGCCGATCACCGGCTGGATCATGGTGTCGGCCAGCAAGCTGAACATCCCGACCCTGCTCTACGGGACCATCCCCTGGCCGCACATCCCGGGCCTGCCCGAGCTGGCCGCCGGTCCCAAGCACGCCTGGCACGAGGCCGGCGAGGTCGGCCACGGCCTGCTGGTCAAGTTGACCTACGGCCTGCTGGCCCTGCACCTGGGCGCGGTGGCCAAGCACCAGATCCTCGACCGCGACGAGGTGCTGGGCCACATGGCGCCGGGCGCCCGTCCGGGCTGGCTGGAGCCGCGGGCCTGGTTGGCGGCGCTCGGGCTGATMGCCGTGGTCGCGGCAGGCTACGCCTACAAGCCGGCGGTCAAGCACGCCGCTCCGGCCGCCCCTGCGGCGGAAGCGCCGGCCGCGGCCCCGGCCCCGGAAGCCTCCGCCGCCGCGCCCGCTCCGGCCTCGCCGGAAGCGGCCGCCCCGGCCGCGCCCGACACCGCCCTGAAGGATCCGGTCGCCTGGACCGTGGCCAAGGGCTCGACCCTGTCGTTCTCGGCCACCTGGGCCGGCGACGCCATCGAGGGCCAGTTCAAGCGCTGGACCGCCGACATCCTGTTCTCGCCGGAAGCCCTGGACCGCTCGAAGCTGACGGTCAGCATCGACATGACCTCGGCCGCCACCGGCGACGACCAGCGCGACCAGAGCCTGCCCAGCGACGACTTCTTCGCCGCCGCGACCCATCCGAAGGCGACCTTCACGGCCGGCAAGTTCCGCAAGACGGGCGAGGGCAAGTTCGTCGCCGACGGGACCCTGGACCTGCGCGGTGTCAAGAAGCCGGTCAGCCTGCCCTTCACCCTGAAGATCGACGGCGACACGGCCACGGCGCGCGGTGTAACCACCCTGGACCGGACGGCGTTCGGGGTTGGACAGGGCGAATGGGCGTCTACGGATCAGATCGGCGGCAAGGTGAAGGTCAGCTTCGCCATCACGGCCAAGAAGAAGTAGCAGCCGCCGCGCGGGCCCTCCGCGACGGGGGGCTCGTGCTGCTGCCCACCGAGACCGTCTACGGCCTGGGCGCCGACGCCTCCAATCCCACGGCCGTGGCCGCGATCTTCGAGGCCAAGGGCCGGCCGCGTTTCAACCCGCTGATCGCCCACGTCCACGACGTCGAGACCGCCGCCCGCATCGCCGCCTTCGACGACCGCGCTCGGGCCCTCGCCGCCGCCTTCTGGCCCGGCCCCCTGACCATCGTCGCTCCGGTGCGCGACACGGCCGCCGTCTGCGACCTGGCCCGCGCGGGGCTCGACACCGTGGCCATCCGGGTGCCCGGCCATCCGCTGTCGCGCGCCGTGCTGGAAGCCTTCGGCGGGCCCGTGGTGGCGCCCTCGGCCAACCGCTCGGGCCGGCCCAGCCCCACCACCTTCGAAGACGCCTTCGCCGAGACCGGCGACAAGACCGCCGCCGCCCTGGACGGCGGCCCCTGCCAGGTGGGGCTGGAGTCGACGGTCGTCGCCGTGCTGGACGGCCCCGTCCGTCTGCTGCGCCCCGGCGCGGTGACCCGCGCCCAGCTCGAGGCGGTGGTTGGCCCGCTGGCCGAGGCCGACAACGACGCCAAGCGCTCGCCCGGCCGCCTGGCCCTGCACTACGCCCCCGACGCCCCGGTGCGGATCGAGGCGACGGCGCCGGCCCAGGGCGAGGCGTTCCTGGCGTTCGGGGCATGGCCGGACGGGGAGGGGGTGTTCAACCTCAGTCCGTCGGGCGACCTGGCCGAGGCGGCGGCGAACCTGTTCGCCTTCCTCCGCGCCGCCGACCGCATGAAACCCGCCGGCATCGCCGTCGCGCCGATCCCCGACGAAGGCCTGGGCGAGGCCATCAACGACCGCCTGAGACGGGCGGCCGGGTTCGTGGGATAAGGGCGGATGAAATTCCGCATCATGTACCTGGAAGACAAGTCCAAGGGCCTCAACGGTCCGGCGCGGATCGGGCGCGTCAGGGTCTCCAAGACCGGCGAGACGCTGTACTACGCGGGCCGTACGTTCCAGGCGCTGCGCAATTCGGGCCTGAAGGCCAATTTCAGCGACAGCGAAACCGGTCAGCCCTTCTGGATCGCCAAGGCCCGCAAGGGCGGCGACGACCGCCTCTACAAGGGCGCGGGCGAGCCGCCGACGATCGACGAGGACGTCCGCGAGGAATACTGGCGCGACGTTCGCGGCGTGCCCGATCCGGCGGCGGGCTAGACGTCCAGCGCCGACCTGACGTCGGTCAGCGGAAAGTCGTCGCCCTTGTAGAGCAGCGGCGCGTCCAGTTGCTTGGCCAGGGCGTAGGCGAAGCAGTCGGCGAGGTTGAGCTTCGCGGGGTGATAGCGCCGGCCATAGACGAGGTAGGCTCCAAGCGCGACAGTGGAGAGGTTCTCGTCCGGCGTGACCTTCACGCCCAGTCGTTCCAGCCAGGTGTCCAGATCGTCCTGGGTCGCGACACGTCCCCGCCCGATCAGGATCAACCCGGTTTCGACGTAGTTCACCGCCGAGATACAGGATGCGGTGCGTTCCAGAACTTCAAGGAAGCGGTCAGCTTCGGGTTCTTCGTCACCGATGGCGACCAACGCCGAAGCGTCGACCACGATCACTGAGCGTCATCCACGTCCGTAACGCCCGGGATTTCCCAGAGCGCGTCAAAGTCAGCCTTGGTGACGTTGAGCTTGATCTTGTCGAGACCGGCCTTGCGCCGAAACTCCGCTGTCGCCGCGCGCATGCTCTCCAAGGTCCGAGGTGGCGGCGCAGGCGCTTCTCGCTCCAGCGCTTCGCGCGCCAGAGCGTCGATCACACCCGTGATCGTCTGACCCCGCCGCGCTGCGATCTCGCGCACGGCCTTTTCGGTCTCGGGGTTCTTGATGAAGATGCCCATGACGGCCTCCGGTATATACCGAGTATATACTATGCCCCGGCCGCTCGGAAGCGTATCCTCCGGGCCATGACCAAGCCCGTTCCCGCCGACGTCGTTTCCCGCCTCAAGGCCGTGCTCGGCGAGGGCGGGTGGAGCCAGGACCCCGACCGGCTGGCGCCCAAGCTGAACGAGTGGCGCGGCCGCTGGTCCGGCCAGACGCCGCTGCTGGCCCTGCCGCGCACGGTGGAACAGGTGTCGGCGGTGGTCGGGATTTGCGCCGCCGAGGGCGTGGCGATCACCCCGCAGGGCGGCAACACCGGCCTGGTCGCCGGCCAGATCCCGCAGGGCGAGGTCCTGCTCTCGACCGAGAAGCTGACCGCCGTCCGCGACGTCGACGCCTTCGACGACGTGATGGTGCTGGAGGCCGGGGTCACCCTGGCCAAGGCCCACGAGGTCGCCCTGTCGGTCAACCGCCGCTTCCCGCTGAGCCTGGCCTCGGAGGGCTCGTGCACCATTGGCGGCCTGGCCTCGACCAACGCSGGCGGCACGGCGGTGCTGCGCTACGGCGTGATGCGCGAGCAGATCCTGGGCATCGAGGCGGTGCTGCCCAACGGCGAGGTCTGGAACGGCCTGAAGCGCCTGCGCAAGGACAACACCGGTTATGACCTCAAGCACCTGCTGATCGGGGCCGAGGGCACGCTGGGGATCATCACCGCCGCCAGCCTCAAGCTCTATCCGCTGCTGGCTTCGCGGTGCGTGGCGATCGCCGCCGTGGCCACGCCGCACGACGCCATCGCCCTGCTGGCCAAGGCCAAGGACGAGACCGGCGGCGCCGTCGAGGCCTTCGAGCTGATGGGCCGCTTGGGTGTCGCTTTCGCGCTTAAGAACATACCGGGCCTGCGCGAGCCCCTGGAGGCCGCGCACCCCTGGTACGTGCTGATCGAGACCGCCTCGGGCGAGCCCGGCGCGGCCGAGGCGGCCATGGAGCGGCTGCTGGCCGGGGCGCTGGAGACCGGCCTGATCCAGGACGCCGCGATCGCCCAGACCGAAACCCAGGCCCACGCCTTCTGGGCGGTGCGCGAGAACCAGTCCGGCGGCCAGAAGCCCGAGGGCGCGGCCTGGAAGCACGACGTCTCGGTGCCGGTCTCCAAGGTGGCCGACTTCATCGACCAGGCCACGGCGGCGGTCGAGGCGTTGTCGCCCGGCGTGCGGGTGGTGGCGTTCGGCCATGTCGGCGACGGCAACGTGCACTACGACGTGTTGCGGGCCGACGGGGCGGCCGACGATCCGCACGACGCCCTGCGCGACGAAGGCGCTCGGGTGGTCCACGACATCGTCGCGAGCATGAACGGCTCGATCAGCGCCGAGCACGGCCTGGGGGCGATGAAGTCGGTCGAGGCCCTGCGTTACAAGAGCCCGGTCGAGATCGAGGCCCTGCGCGCCGTCCGCAACGCGCTGGACCCTAAGCGGATCATGAACCCGCGGGTGCTGTTCTAGGCTTCGGTCCGGGCCTCATCCTCGCGGCGCTGGGCGGCCTGGAGCCGGGCCCGTCGCACGCTGACGCAGATGAACATCGAGACCAGGGCGCCCACGGGGAACGAGGCCTTGTAGAAGCCGGCCTGCTGGCCGGTGCCCAGGATGTTGATCGCCGCCGGCACGAAGCCCCAGACGCCGTCCGAGGCCCGCATCCAGAAGGCGCCGACCCCGATGAAGCACAGCACCGCCCAGGCGATGCGCCACTTCAGGCCCGGGGTGCGCAGCACCAGGAACAGGCCCACGAACATCACCAGCGGCGAGATCAGGGCGGCCAGGAGGCCGAGGGTTTGGGGCGACATGCGGTTCCACCGGAAAACGAGGCGCGCAACCTCGTCGAGCGCGCCTCGAAAGTCCAGTCTCGGCTAGAGCCCGTCCACCCCGGCCATCATCGCCTTCAGGGCCGCCAGATGGCCCTTCAACGCCTTGCGTCCGGCGGCGGTCAGGCTGATCCAGGTGCGGACGCGGCCGTCCAGGGGCGTCTTGCGCACCGAGACATAGGCGGCCTCCTCCAGGGTCTTGATGTGCTTGCTCAGCACCGACTCGCTGACGTCCAGGGCTTCGCGGATCGTGGCGAAGTCGATGGTGTCGGCCGCCGCCAGCATGCAGCACATCTGCAGGCGGTTGGGGGCGTGGATCACCGGGTCGAGGGCGGGGCTCAAAGCGAACCGCCGTCGCGCAGGTCGCGGCGGAAGGCCGCTTCCCAGAGATAGCCGCCGATCGTCGCCACGACCGCCACCAGCGCGCCGCCCGCCCAGCCGGCCCAGGCCACGCCGTGCTCGCGCTGCAGGTAGACGCTGGCCAGCATGATCGCCGCGAAGGTCACGGCCAGGCCCACGGCCACCCAGCGGGTGCGGCCGGCGCGATAGCCGTTTATCCACAGGCCCGTGTGGCGGCGATAGGCGCGCATCAGCAGCCAGCAGCCCAGGCCGAAGACCAGGTAGTAGCCGTAGACCGCGATCAGCGGCGCGCCCTGGACGGCGACCACGCCGCCCAGCAGCAGGCCCAGCGTCCAGTGGTACCAGCCCGGCGCCACGGCCCTGCGGGCCAGTTCGGCGTTGGCGGCCTGGACCTCGGCCATCATGCGGGCCGCGTCGTCTTTTTGGAGTGTCATAAGGGTGATCTCACTTTCCATGATGGAAAGTTGCCTGTGACTTTCCAGATCGTCAAGTCAAAACTTTCCATGTTGGAAAGTCGATGAGCGAGGTTCCTTAAGCGTCCGCTCCACACTGGCGTTCCGGGGCCGTTCGGCCTATCTGCACCGCCATGCTGATGGTCATTTCTCCCGCCAAGTCGCTGGACTTCACCGCCCCCGACAAGGTGCTGCCGCTCACCACGCCCGAGCTGAAGCCCCAGATCGCCGAGCTGGCCAAGGTGACGCGCAAGCTGACGGTCGCCGACCTGCGCCGGCTGATGCACATCTCCGAGAAGCTGGCCGAGCTGAACCGCGAGCGCTTCCAGCATTTCGACGCCGCTGTCGAGGAAGGCCTCCAGGCCGTCATCGCCTTCAACGGCGACGTCTACGCCGGCCTCAACGCGCGGGAGCTCGACCGCCCGGCCCTGGACTGGGCCCAGGACCACCTGCGCATCCTGTCGGGCCTGTACGGCGTGCTGCGGCCGCTGGACGCCCTGCAGGCCTACCGCCTGGAGATGGGCACGCGCCTGAAGACCAAGAAGGGCTCCAACCTCTACGACTTCTGGGGCGAGACGATCTCCAAGACCCTGAACGCCGCCGCCGAGGGCCACGCCGACCCGACCCTGGTGAACCTGGCCAGCCAGGAATATTTCGGCGCCGTCGACGCCAAGGCCCTGAAGCTGCCGACCGTGACCTGCCACTTCAAGGAAGAGAAGGGCAACACGCTGCGGGTCCTGGGTTTCTTCGCCAAGAAGGCCCGCGGCCGCATGGCCCGCTTCGCCATCGACAACCGCATCGACAAGGCCGCCGACCTCAAGGCCTTCGACCTGGACGGCTACAGGTTCCGCGCCGACCTCTCCACGCCGGCCGACTGGGTTTTCGCTCGCCTCCAGCCCTGAATTCATCTACCGATGAATTTATAAGGGCTCGCTCATCGCAACAGCGAGCTATATGCTGCGTTGCAGCAAATTTGGCAGGATTGTCAGGGAGCTCGCGATGGCCGTGGATTTCGGTTTGCAGGGGCAGGTCGCCATCGTGACCGGCTCGACCAGCGGCATCGGTCGCGCCCTGGCCGACGCCCTGGCGGCGCAGGGCGTCAACATCGTCCTGAACGGCCTGGGCGAGATGACGGCCATCGAGAAGACCCGCGCCGAGCTGGCCGAGAAGCACGGGGTCGAGGTGCTGTACCACGGCGCCGACATGACCAAGCCCGACCAGATCGCCGACATGGTCAAGGCCGCCAAGGCCGAGTTCGGCGAACTGGACATCCTGGTCAACAACGCCGGCGTCCAGCACGTGGCCCCGATCGAGGACTTCCCGATCGACCAGTGGGACCTGATCATCGCCATCAACCTGTCGTCGGCCTTCCACGCCACGCGGGCCGCGATCCCGATCATGAAGGAGCAGGGGCGCGGGCGGATCGTCAACATCGCCTCGGCCCACGGCCTGGTCGCCTCGCCGTTCAAGGCCGCCTATGTCGCCGCCAAGCACGGCATCCTGGGCCTGACCAAGACCGCCGCCCTGGAGCTGGCCACCTTCGGCGTCACCTGCAACGCCATCTGCCCGGGCTTCGTGAAGACCCCGCTGGTCGAGGCCCAGATCGTCGACCAGGCCAAGGCCCGGGGGATCTCGGAAGAAGCGGTGATGAAGGACGTGATCCTGGCCGCCCAGCCGACCAAGCAATTCGTCACCTTCGACCAGCTGAACGGCATCCTGCTGTACCTGGTGTCCGACGCCGGCGCCTCGGCCAACGGCGCGTCCTTCAGCGTCGACGGCGGCTGGACGGCGCAGTAGTCCCAGCCGGGGACATGCCCTTGGGCGTGTCCCCAAGCCTTGGCTCGGCGCTTTCTGATGGGGACACGCCGCGAGGGCATGTCCCCGATCGTATGACGGAGTCCGCATGCCCATCGGTCCGTTCAAGAAGAAGCCTTCCGGCCCCAAGCCCATCAGCCTGGCCCTGCAGGGCGGCGGTTCGCACGGGGCGTTCGAGTGGGGGGTGCTGGACCGCCTGCTCGAGGAGGAGGACCTCGACATCCTGGCGGTGACCGCCGCCTCGGCCGGGGCGATGAACGCCGTCTGCCTGGCCCAGGGCCTGATCGACGGCGGCCGCGACGGGGCCAAGGCGCGGCTGGAGCGGTTCTGGAAGCAGGTCAACCGCAACGGCGGTCGCAACGTGTTCGGCGACACCAGCATCTGGACCAGCGCCTTCGCCGGCGGGGCCGACTGGATCAAGAACAGCCCCGGCTGGCGGCTGGCCGAGACCTTCGCCCTGTCGATGAGCCCCTATGAGTTCAACCCGTTCAACCTGAACCCTCTGCACGACGCCCTGGAAGGCGAGATCGACTTCAAGGCCCTACGCGAACGCTCGCCGATCAAGCTGTACATCGCGGCCACCCAGGTGCGCACCAGCAAGGCCAAGGTGTTCCGCGAGACCGAGCTGACCGCCCGCCACATCATGGCCAGCGCCTGCCTGCCCCAGGTGTTCCAGGCGGTGGAGATCGACGGCGAGCCCTATTGGGACGGCGGCTTTCTCGCGAATCCGCCCCTGTGGCCGCTGTTCTACGACGACACGCCCGACGACATCCTGCTGGTCAGCCTCAACCCGTTCGTCCGCGAGGAGACGCCCAAGACCCCGGGCGAGATCATGGACCGGCTGAACGAGATCACCTTCAACGCCGCCCTGGCCAGCGAGCTGCGGGCCATCGGCTTCGTACGCAAGCTGCTGGACGAGGGCCTGCTGAAGGACACCGCCCGCGGCCGCTACCGGCGGATGCTGATGCACGCCATCACCGCCGACAAGGCCCTGGCCGACCTGTCGCTGGGCAGCAAGTTCGACACCGAATGGAGCTTCCTGACCGACCTGCGCGAACGCGGGCGCAAGGCGGCCGACGACTGGCTGGGCCATTGCCTGACCCAGGTGGGGGTCAGCTCGAGCTTCGATCCGAAGGACGGGGTTCCGTAGCGGGGCCGGGGACATGCCCGCGCGGCGTGTCCCCAAGTCCTGGCGCGGCGTTTGCTGATGGGGACACGCCACAAGGGCATGTCCCCGGGCGGAGAGGTCTTCCACCCGACCCGCCCGGGGCGTATCTGACCCCGCATGGTTTCCGCTTCCGCCGTCCAACCCGCCGCGTCCGCCGCCGAATATCCCGTCCCCACCGTCGGCGTGATCTGCCTGCGCGGCGACCAGGTGCTGCTGATCAAGCGCGGCACCCCGCCGCGCCTGGGCCAATGGAGCCTGCCCGGCGGACGTCTGGAGCGCGGCGAGACCACGGTCGTGGCGGCCCTGCGCGAGCTGGCCGAGGAGACCGGGGTGCGGGCGCAGTTGCTGGGCCTGGTCGACGTGGTCGACGGCCTGTTCACCTCGCGCACCACCGGTGAAACGACGCGGCACTATGTGATGATCGACTACGCCGCCCGGTGGGTCAGCGGCGAACCCGTGGCCGGCGACGACGCGGCCGAGGCGCGGTTCGTGTCGCTGGACGAGGCGCTGGCCATGGTCGAGTGGGACGTGACGCGCGAGGTGATCGCCGAGACGTTCGCGCGGTTCGGCGGCTAGCGCCCGCGGAGCGTCACGCCTCGTATTCGAACTCCACCAGATAGACGTTCTGGCCCGGGCCGTGCTTGGCCACTTTCAGAAGATCGACCACGCCCTGGAAGCCGGAACGGCGCGCTAGGGCCGGGGTGATGTCGTCCAGGCCGATCTGGCGGATGGCGGTCACGTGGATCGCGCCCGGCCCCAGCGGATAGCGGCCGCCGGCCTTCACGCGGGGGCTCTGCCAGATGCGGACGCTGCAGGTGATCTCGCCCCGCATGACGGGTTCCCGCAGCCGCTTGGTGAACATCATCGGATAACCCCCATGAGGCGCCKAACGCTGGCGTTCGTCCCGCGCTGACGCCATGTTCCTCGAAAAGAGGAAGCCCCGCCATGACTCTCCACACCCTGGCCATCCCGACCTTCACTCAGATGCTGCGCAACCTGTCGGGCCAGCTCGACAAGGGCGAGGCGTTCGCCGCCGCCCAAGGCCTCCAGCCGGCCGACCTGATCGACGCGAGGCTGGCGCCCGACATGTTCCCGCTGTCGGACCAGGTGCGGTTCACCTGCCACCAGGCCCGCCAGACGGTCGCGCGCCTGACCGGCAAGACGCCGCCCGACCTGGCCGACGTCGAGCCCGGCTTCGCGGCGCTGAAGGCGCTGATCGCCGCGACGGTCGATGGCTTGGCGGCGACGCCCGAGAGCGCCTTCGACGGGGCCGCCGAGCGGGCGATCGAGCTGGTCATGCCCAACGGCATCGTCTTCGACATGACCGGCGAGCAGTTCCTGCGCGACTGGGCCTTGCCGCAGTTCTATTTCCACCTGGTCACCGCCTACGACATCCTGCGCCACAAGGGCGTGGCCCTGGGCAAGCCGGACTATGTGGCCCACGTGCTGCCGTACATCCGCCCGGGGACGATGCCGGGGCGGTAGGTCCGTTCCTCTTCCCCCTCTGGGGGAAGACGACCGCGAAGCGGTCCGTAGGGGGCAAGTGTTCGCTGCGGAAGCCTTGACGTTCAGCCCCACACCCGCTCCTCTCAAACAAACGTTCGGGAGCGAAACGCGCATGGCCTACAAACCCTTCGACCTGACCGGCCGCACGGCCCTGGTCACCGGCGGCAATCGCGGCATCGGCCTGGGCATGGCCACGGCCCTGGCCCAGGCCGGGGCCGACATCGTCATCTGGGGCAGCAACGCCGAGCGCAACCAGGCCGCCGAGGCCGAGCTCCTCAAGTACGGGACCCGGGTCAAGGCCCAGGTGGTCGACGTCAGCCAGGAGGACCAGGTCCGCGAGGGCATGGAGGAGGCCGTGGCCGCCCTGGGCCGGGTCGACAGCGTCTTCGCCAACGCCGGGGTCGGCTACGGCGCGCCCAGCTTCGTGGAGATGAAGACCGAGGTCTATCGCAAGACCCTGGCGGTCAATCTGGACGGGGTGTTCTTCACCTTCCGCGAGGCCTGCCGGCACATGGTGGAGCGGGCCAAGGGCGGCGACCCGGGCGGCTCGATCGTCGGCATCGCCTCGCTGGCCGCCATCGAGGGCGCGGCCCGCAACGAGGCCTATGCCGCCACCAAGGGGGCGGTGATCTCGATGATGAAGTCGGTCGCCGTCGAGCACGCCCGCTGGGGCGTGCGGGCCAACGCCATCCTGCCCGGCTGGATCGCCACCGACATGACCCAGGGCGCCCAGGACAACCCGGCCTTCGCCGAGAAGGTGATCCCGCGCGTGCCCGCCCGCCGCTGGGGCCAGCCCGCCGACTTCGGCGGCGTGGCCGTCTACCTGGCCTCGGATGCTTCGAGCTACCACTCGGGCGACACCTTCGTGATCGACGGGGCCTATTCGATCTTCTGATCACGGTGCGAAAACTGGACGGCTGGGTCCACGAAATCCCGTTATAAATAAGGGACTTGCGGAACCTCCGGGCCGGTGAGAAGCTTTCCCTGTCGACAGCCCGGGCGAAAGATCCGGGCGTCGCCAGAGGAAACGAGAGATGACCCCGCAAGACATCGTGGGCCTGACGCCGCCGCGCGGCATGCTGGCCCTGATCGCGATGATCCTGACCTCGATGGCGGCCTGCTTCTGGACGTCGGAAGCCKAGGCGCAGCCGGACGTCCTGCGGCGGAATTAGGCGACCTGGCCCCCTCTCTCTTTGAGAGAGGGAGGGGCCCACGCCAAAGGCGTGGGAGGGTGAGTGGTTTCACCCTCCGCCGGAAATTCCCCGTGCTTTCCGTCGCGCTTCTTGGAGGCGTCAGGCTCGCTCCCAACAGGACTTCGCTCCCGAACCGTCTTCGTTTGAATCCGGTTCTGAGAGCTCGTAACCACTCACCCTCCCACCGCTTCGCGGCGGGCCCCTCCCTCTCTCTAAGAGAGAGGGGGTCATTCCCTCGCGGCACGCTTTGCGCCCTCTGAAACAGCGCCCATCCTCCCCCGAAAGGCGGCGAACAAGCCCGGGAGGAGACCCCATGACCCTGCACACCCCGCTGTGCGACCTGCTCGGCGTCGAGCATCCGATCCTGCTGGCCGGCATGGGCGGGGTCTCGTACGCCCAGCTCGCGGCGGCCGTGTCCAACGCCGGGGGCTATGGCGTGCTGGGCATGGCCGGCACCAGTCCGGATTTCATCCGCCTGCAGATGGCCCAGGTCCGCGACCTGACCGACAAGCCGTTCGGCGTCGACCTGCTGGCCGCCACGCCCGACGCCCTGACCGCCTCGGTCGACGCGATCATCGAGGGCGGGGCCTCGTCCTTCGTCGCCGGCCTGGGCGTGCCCCTGCCGATCATCGAGAAGCTGAAGGGGGCGGGGCTGAAGGTCATGGTCGTCTGCGGGGCCGTGAAGCACGCGGTGAAGGCCCAGCAGGCCGGCTGCGACGCGGTGATCTGCCAGGGCGGCGAGGGCGGCGGGCATACGGGCCTGGTGGGCGCCCTGGCGCTGATCCCCCAGGCCGTGGACGCCGTCGACATCCCGGTGGTGGCGGCCGGCGGGCTGTTCGATGGGCGCGGCCTGGCCGCGGCCCTGGCCCTGGGCGCCCAGGGCGTCTGGATGGGCACCCGCTTCATCGCCTCGACCGAAGCTCATGCGGGCGACCTCTATCGCCAGGCGGTGGTCGAGGCGTCCGACGAGGACACCGTCCGCACCCGGTCCTATTCGGGCAAGCCGATGCGGGTGCGCAAGAACGCCTGGGTCGAGGACTGGGAGTCCCGCCCCGCCGACATCCTGCCCTTCCCGCAGCAGGCCATCGCCTCGATCCAGGCCGGGGCCATGGGCGGCATCGGCGGTCAGATCGAGGGCCTGGACCCGGACCGGTCGTGCTTCGCCATGGGCCAGAGCGCGGGAGGCGTACGCGAGGTGCTGCCGGCGGAGGAGATCGTGCGGCGGATCATGGCGGAGGCGGAGGCGGCGATTGGGCGGACAGCGGCGTTAGTGGCTCACTGACTTGCCCCCACCTGACCGCTACGCGGTCTGTCCGCCCCCATAGGGGGCGAATGCCGCGAGCGCGGCGCCCATCTTCCCCCTGTGGGGGAAGACGATCGCGAAGCGATCCGTAGGGGGCAAGTACTAGCCGCCGAAAACCCTCAGGTCTTCACCTCGGGTAGCATCCGCTGGAAGTGCGCCTCGACCTGGGCATGGCACTCGCAGGCCCGCCGCTCCAGCCTCGGCTGGTCCAGGATCTCGATCCGCCCGCGCCCCGTGCGGATCAGCCCTTCATCCTGCAGCGCCTTGGCCACGGCCGTGACCGTCGTCCGCTGGACGCCCAGCATGTCGGCCAGGGTCTCCTGGGTCAGGCGGATGGTGGCGTCGTTGGCGCGGTCGTGCGTCGACAGCAGCCAGCGGCACATGCGCTGGTCGATGCTGTGCAGGGCGTTGCAGGCCGAGGACTGCATCATCTGGGCCAGCAGCACGTCGGCGTAGCGGGCGAACAGGTCGGCCAGGGCCGGAGAGCGCAGCTTGGCCTCCTCCAGCCGGTTGGTGGGGATGCCCAGGGCGGCGCCCGGGATGCGGACCACGGCGCGGCCGTAGGCGGGCTTGAAGCCGGCGCTGACGATGCCGCCGACCGCGCCCTCGCGGCCGATCGAGGCGACCYCGATCTCGTCGCCGTCGCGGGTGACCACCAGCAGCGAGGCCATGGTCGAATAGCAGGGCAGGACCGTCGTCACGACGTCCTCGCCGGCGTCGAACAGGGTCTGGCCGACGGACAGGGTCATCGGCGTCAGATACGGCGCCAGCAGCGCCAGGTCATGGGGGCGCAGGGCGGCCAGCAGGCGGTTGCCCGCGCAGCCCGGCGGGGGGATCGTATTCGCGACAGCCATTTCGGCGGTGTCGGCCATGGTCGCCTCCTGGAGGCCAGTCAAGCTCGTTGAGACGATAGCGCGCGACGGGGCGATCAGTTTCCTGTCGACGCCGGCCGGGTTCCGAGTCACCGTCCGGCGCAGCTTGGTTAACCCAGGGCTCTTGGGGGGGAGAGACGACATGCGGGACCGCGCCGTCATCCGGCATCGCCTCAGCCAGTACAGCGCTCTGTGGCTGGGCGGCTTCCTGCTGGTGCTGATCATCGCCGCCGGAGGCAGCCTGGTGGCGGGGCTGGACCTGGTGGACGTGGCCGACTGGGTGCTGCCCACCGCCTTCGTCCTGCTGGGCGCGGCCATGGCCTACGGGGTCGGCGCCACGGCGCTGTCGCGGGCCGGCCTGGCGACCAAGAGCCTGGTCACGGCCCTGGGCCTGCTGCTGGTGCTGCCGCTCTTGTGGGCCCCGGTCCTGGCGGTGCTGGTCGTGGCGGCCATCGGCGGGGCGGTGATCGAATATTCCACCGCCTATGCCGGCTTCCGGATCGCCGTCAGCCAGATCATCTACCCGCTGGTCTCGCTGTTCACCGAAAGCCCGCTGGCCACTGCGGTGTGGGCGATGTTCCAGGTCGTGGCCTCGGTGATCGGCTTCGTGGCCTCGGTGGTGCAGGTGCTGAAAGCCGTGCGGGGCTTCCTGTACGGCGGCGACGACGGCGGGGACGTGGAGGCGGCCTGAGGGGAAGGGCGAAATCAGAAAACGGAAAGCCGAAATCAGCTCAGCAAGGTCGGCTGGTGCAGCTGGCCGGTGTCGTCCTGCAGGTGCATGCGGACCGGCAGGCCTACGCCGGTGACCTGTTCGGCCAGGCGGCGGGCGGCGGTCTCGGCCTGGCGGCGGGTGGCGTAGGCGCCCACGCGCAACTGGTCGCCGATGATGGCCCAGGTTTCTCCGACGCGAACCAYGCCGTAATGCACTTCAGCCATATCGGCCTCCCTGCGCGTGTTGTTCCCCACGTTATCCACAGGGTCGCTCCGATCCGTGGCCATCGCAAGGCCTGTTCGAGTCTTTTTGTGCATCCGCACGGTTCGCGTGAGGCGCGCGGAACCGTGACAACGGCGCGGCCAGCGGAGATAGTGCCGTCCATGAAACGCCTGCCGCTCAACGCCTTGCTCGCCTGCGCCGTCCTGTTCGGGGGCGGGGCCGCCGTCGCCCAGGATCGGGGTCCGACCGAGCGGCAGTCCCTGCTGGACCTGGCCTTCACCCTGGGCGAAAGCCACGCCCTGCGGCAGGTCTGCGAGGGCGGTGGCGACCAGTACTGGCGCTCGCGCATGGTCCGGCTGACCGAGGTTGAGAAGGCCGACCAGGCCTTCGACGCCCAGCTGCGCGAACGGTTCAACACCGGCTTCGCCGCCCGCCAGGGCCAGTTCCCGCAGTGCGACGACGCCAGCCGCCAAGCCGAGCAGCAGGTCGCCCGCAAGGGTCAGGCCCTGGCCGCCAAGCTGTCCCAGTCGATGGTGACCCGCGCCGCGCCCGATCAAGCGGCGCCGGATTCCGTGGCGGAGAACTGAGCCAGGCGCTAGGCTGCCTTCCAATGGTTGTGGGAGGCTTTTGAAGTGCTGTCTTATCTGGTTCCGCTGGTGCTCGTGGCGCTGGCGATCTTCCTGGTCGTGAACGTCATCAAGATCGTGCCCCAGGGGCGCKAGTTCACCGTCGAGCGGTTCGGCCGCTACACCCGCACGCTCAAGCCCGGCATCAGCATCCTGACCCCGTTCATGGAGAGCATCGGCCGGCGGGTGAACATGATGGAGCAGGTGCTGGACGTGCCCCAGCAGGAGGTCATCACCAAGGACAACGTCTCGGTGAAGGTCGACGCCATCGTCTTCATCCAGGTGATGGACGCCTCGCAGGCCGCCTATCGGGTCGACAACCTGATGTACGCCATCACCCAGCTGGCCCAGACCAACCTGCGTACCGTGGTCGGCTCGATGGAGCTGGACGAGGTGCTCAGCCAGCGCGACCAGATCAACACCCGGCTGCTGTCGACCATCGACCACGCCACCGGCCCCTGGGGCGTGAAGGTGGCGCGGATCGAGATCAAGGACCTGACGCCGCCGTCCGACATCACCAACGCCATGGCCCGCCAGATGAAGGCCGAGCGCGAGCGCCGCGCTGTGATCACCGAGGCCGAGGGCGAAAAGCAGTCGCAGATCGCCCGCGCCGAAGGCCAGAAGCAGTCGGCCATCCTGCAGGCCGAGGGCCGCCGCGAAGCCGCCTTCCGCGACGCCGAGGCCCGCGAACGTGAAGCCGAGGCCGAGGCCAAGGCGACGGCCTTCGTGTCGGAAGCCATCTCCAAGGGCGACGTCAACGCCATCAACTACTTCATCGCCCAGAAGTACGTCGAAGCCTTCGGCGACCTGGCCCGCTCGCCCAACGCCAAGACGGTGATCGTGCCGGCCGATTTCGCGGGCCTGACCGGCACCGTGGCCGGCGTCGCCGAGCTGGTGAAGACCCTGGGCGGCAGCGACGGCGGCGGGGCGCGTCCGGCCGTGCCGCCGACGCCCAAGCGCGGAGGCTGACGCCATGCACGGCCTGATGGAGTTCTATGCCGGCCATCCGTTCTGGGTCTGGCTGGCGGTCGCGGCCGTGTTCCTGGCGGTCGAGGTGGCCACCGGCACCGGCTGGCTGCTGTGGCCGGCCGCCAGCGCCCTGCTGGTGGGCCTGCTGACCCTGGCGGTCCAGCCCGGCTTGCCGGTCGAGCTGGGCCTGTTCGCGGCCCTGACCATCGCCACCACCTACCTGGCCCGGCGCTTCCTGCGGCCGGTGCTGGACGCCGGCAATCCCGACCTCAACGACCCGTCGCTGCGCCTGGTCGGCCGCGACGGCGAGGCCCTGGACGGCTTCGCCAACGGCAAGGGCCGGGTGTTCGTCGACGGCAAGGAATGGGCCGCCGTGGCGCCTGAAGGCGTGGAGCCCGCGGCGGGTCAGAAGGTGCAGGTCGTGGCCGTCGAGGGCGCGGTGCTGACGGTGCGGTGACCCGTATCCCTCTCCCATAGGGAGAGGGAGGGACCCATGCGAAGCATGGGAGGGTGAGGGGTTAAAACGCCAGACGGCGCGCCGGCAGGGCGTTCGTGCGAAATAAGTGAGGGTGTAACCCCTCACCCTCCCACCGCTGCGCGGCGGGCCCCGCCCTCTCCCTCTGGGAGAGGGTTCTTTTAGGCCTAGACCTTCAGCCGGTACCCGGTCTTGAACACCGCCCACACCGCCGTCAGGCAGGCGGCCAGGAAGCACAGGGTGGCGCCGAAGCTGACGATGGGGTTCAGGTCCGACACGCCGTAGAAGCTCCAGCGGAAGCCGCTGACCAGATAGACCACCGGGTTGAACAGGGTGATCTTCTGCCAGATCGGCGGCAGCATGCTGATCGAATAGAAGCTGCCGCCCAGGAAGGTCAGCGGCGTGACCACCAGCATCGGCACGATCTGCAGCTTCTGGAAGTCCGTCGCCCAGACCCCGATCACGAAGCCGAACAGGCTGAACGTCACCGCCGTCAGCACCAGGAAACCCAGCATCCAGAACGGGTGGGCGATCTCGTAGGGCACGAAGACCCGGGCCGTGGCCAGGATCAGCAGGCCCAGGCACACCGACTTGGTCGCCGCCGCGCCCACATAGCCGATCACCGTCTCGATCCACGACACGGGGGCCGAGAGCAGTTCGTAGATCGTGCCGGCCCACTTGGGCATGTAGATGCCGAACGAGGCGTTGGAGATGCTCTCGCCCAGCAGCGACAGCATGACCAGGCCGGGGATGATGAAGGCCGCGTAGCTGACTCCGTCGATGGCCTGCATGCGCGAGCCGATCGCCGAGCCGAACACCACGAAATAGAGGCTGGTCGACAGCACCGGCGAGATCACGCTCTGGGCCAGGGTGCGGAACCAGCGGGCCATCTCGAAGCGGTAGATGGACTGGATGGCGTGGATGTTCATTTCGCGTCCCTCACCAGGCTGACGAAGATCTCTTCCAGCGAGGATTGGCTGGTGTGCAGGTCCTTGAAGTCGACGCCTTCCTCCGAAAGCCGGCGCAGCAGGCCGGCGATGCCGGTCTCCTCGGCCTGGGCGTCGAAGGTGTAGATCAGCTCGTGGCCGTCGGCGGCCAGCTCCAGGGCGTAGTCCGACAGCTTGGCGGGCACGGCCTCCAGCGKGCTCTGCAGCTGCAGGGTCAGCTGCTTCTTGCCCAGCTTGCGCATGAGCACGTCCTTGTCCTCGACCAGGATGATCTCGCCCTTGCTGATCACCCCGATCCGGTCGGCCATCTCCTCGGCCTCCTCAATGTAGTGGGTGGTCAGGATGATGGTGACGCCGCTTTCGCGCAGCTTGCGGACCATCTCCCACATGTCCCGGCGCAGCTCGACGTCGACGCCGGCGGTGGGCTCGTCCAGGAACAGGATGGTCGGCTCATGGCTCAGGGCCTTGGCGATCATCACCCGCCGCTTCATGCCGCCCGACAGCGTCATGATCTTGGCGTCCTTCTTGTCCCACAGCGACAGGTCGCGCAGGACCTTCTCGATATGGGCGTCGTTGCGGGGCTTGCCGAACAGGCCGCGGCTGAACCGGGTGGTGGCCCAGACGGTCTCGAACGCGTCGGTGTTCAGCTCCTGGGGCACCAGGCCGATCTTGGTCCGGGCGGCGCGGTAGTCCTTGACCACGTCGTGGCCGTCGGCGGTGACCGTGCCGGTGCTGGGATTGACGATGCCGCAGATGATGCTGATCAGCGTGGTCTTGCCGGCCCCGTTGGGACCCAGCAGGGCGAAGATCTCGCCCTTCCGGATCTCGAGATCGACGGTCTTCAGGGCCTGGTGGCCCGAAGCATAGGTCTTGGTCAGACCGGAAACGGAAATGATCGCCATGGGATTCCTGGGCTGCGTCCGCCCCCTCCCGGAGCGAAGCCGCGCGTGGCAGATGGGGCGGGCGCGCGAACTTGGCTAGGGCTCATGAGGTTTATGAGCCGAAGTTTGTCGCTCGCGCCCTGGGCGTCCAACAACCTTTACGATCCTGGAACCCCATGCTACGGCCAAGCTCGGGGGGACGAATACAATGCTGGCGATCGCCATTCTGATGTACGCCTTGGCGCCTGCCGCCATGGCCCAGGTCGAGCCGAGCGCCGCGACAGCGGCCGCCGCGCAGACGCAAACTCAAGCTCCAACGCAAACGCAGATCCAGGCGCAAACCCAGGCGCAGACGCCGCCGGCGGCCGAGGCCCCGGCCGCGCCGCGGACGCTGAAGCTGCCCGCCGGGACTCAGGTCGAGGTCGAGCTGGTCGATCCGCTGAGCTCGACCACCAGCAAACTGGGCGACCGATTCGCGATCCGCCTGGCCCAGCCGATCTCCAGCCAGGGCGTCGACCTGATCGCCCCCGGCGCCACCGGCCAGGGCGAGGTCATCGACGTCGCCCGCGCGGGCATGGGCGGCCGGCAGGGCAAGCTGATCATCTCGGCCCGCTATCTGGACCTGAACGGCAAGCAGGTCCGCATCCGCGGGATGACCCTCCTGGCGTCCGGCAAGAGCCGGGTCGACCTGGCGACCGGCGTGCTGCTGGTGCCCTATGCGGGCGTCGCGGCGGTCTTCATCCAGGGCGGGGAAATCCAGATCCCCGCCGGCGCGCGCGCCACGGTTCGACTGGCCGAAGACCTGGATCTTCCGGTCAGCGCGACAACGCCTTCACCCACGACTGAACAAACAGGGACGTTCTAGTGAAAAAGTATCTGATCGCGGCTGGGGCCGCGCTTTCGCTCGCTTACGGCGCTTCGGCCTTCGCCCAGGACGCCACGCAAGCCGCGCCGGCCGCTCCGGCCGCCGAAGCCGCTCCGGCTCCCGCCGCCGCTCCGGCGTCGGACGCCGCGCCGGCCGCCGCGGACAGCACCGCCGGCAAGGGCCGCATCTACTTCTTCCGTCCGGGCCGTCTGCCGGGCGCGATCTACACCTACCACATCGTCGAGGTGGGCGATGACGGCAAGCCGGCCAAGGACGCGGAACGCCTGGGCGACCTGCCCAACGGCGGCGCCTTCATCCTCGACGTCGAGCCGGGCATCCACAGCTACAACATCACCGGCCCGATGGCGGTCAACAAGGCCGAGGACCGTCTGCGGCTCGAGGTCGAGCCGGGCGAGACCTACTATGTCGAGCAGACCGTGCGCATGGGCATGGTGACCGGCGGCTTCCGCCTCACGCCGGCCGACGAGGCGCGCTTCAAGACCTCCAAGGTCAAGCTCGACAAGGGCAAGAAGGGCTAAGACCCTTCGGTCGATGGCCGAGAGGACGGGGGAGTCACCGCGCCGGCAACGGCGGCAGCTCCAGGTTCCGCTTCTCGGCCATCTGGCCATACAGCCCCACGATCATCCGATGGCGCAGGAGGTCGCCCGCCGCCTCCACGGCCTCGTGCAGGGCGATCAGTCCCCGGCGCAGGGCGGCGTTGGCCCGGTCCAAGGCCTCCAGCGATAGGTCGGCGGCTTCGATCGAGGCGATCTCGGTATATTGGACGCCGTAGACGTCGGCGGCCTCGGCCAGGACGGCGGCGATGGCCGCGTTCTCCCAGACCCGCGCCTGGGTCCCGCGCTCCACCTCCTGGGCGGCCAGCAGCGACAGCAGGGCGATCACCCCCACGCGGCCGGTCATGAACTCGCCCTGCTGCTCGGGCGGGCCAGGGATGGCCAGGGCCATGAAGTTTCCACGCAGGATGTCGGGCAGGGCCGGGGTCATCAGACGCCCTCCAGCTGGACCAGCCGCTTGGCCAGGATCACGTCGTGCCGCCGCGCGGTGTACCAGCCCGAGATCGCCAGGATCGGATCGGTGAACCCGCCGTCGCGATATTCCTTGGCCGCCGAGGTCCAGATCGCCTGGCCCTTCACGGCGTTGAACAGCGACCACCAGGCCAGGGCCTTGGGATCGACCGTCAGCCCGCTGGCCGCCTCCCACAGGGCGATGGCGTCGGCCTGCGGGACCAGGCCCCCGACCTTGCCCTCGTCGAAGTGGTTCCACAGCGGATCGAAGGCCCAGCCCAGGTCCTCGATCGGGTCGCCCAGGTGGGCCATCTCCCAGTCCAGGATCGCCAGGATCGTCCCGGCCCCGTCGTGCATGAAGTTGCCGGTGCGGTAGTCGCCGTGGACGATCGACACCCGCTGGGCCGGCGGCGGCGGGTGGCGATAGAGCCAGCGGATGGCGGCGCGGACGATCGGCTGCGGATGCTGCTCGTCGGCCTCGATCACGCCGGACCAATGGTCGAGCGCGATGCGCCAGCAGTCCTCCGGCGCGGGCGCCTCGGCGGCCTCGCGGATCGGCGTCCCCTCGTGCGGCAGGGCGGCCAGCTTGCCCAGGGTGGTGAAGAACTGCGCGCCCAGGGCGGCGGCGTGCTCGGCATAGGGATCGAACACGAACGGCGAGGGCACGGTCCCTCCGTCGATGCGCTCCATCAGGAAGAACGGCCGTTCCAGCGGCCCGCCGCCTTCCTCCAGGGCCACGGCCTGGGGCACGGGCAGGTGGCCGTGGACGGTGCGGTAGGCCAGGAACTCCAGCCGCCGGTCGGTCTCGATCAGGCTGCCGGGCGGATCGCGGCGCAGGATCATGCCGCGCGTCACCCCGCCCGTGTCGGCGTCCAGGCGATAGGTCTCGCGGCTGGCCCCGCCGGGGATGCGCGACAGGTTCGAGACCGAGGTCGGCGCGCCCCACAGGTCGGTCAGATAGGCCTCCAGCCCCGCCTTCAGGTCGCTCATGGAGCCCCCCTCACGAAGCCATGTCCAGGATGGACTTGAAGCCCGACGGCGCGTGGGGGCCCAGGGCCAGCTGCTCGAACACCCCGCGCCCGACCTGGGTCGAACCGTCAGGACGCCGCCAGGTCACCTTCGACAGGGCCTGGACGTGCAGGTGGAAGGGCAGGGTGCGGTCCACGTCCGCCAGCACCAGGTCCTCGCGCTCGACCTTCAGCTTGCCGTGGTTCAGCCCATGACCCCAGACCGGATGGCCATAGCCCAGGCTCAGCATGAAGAACTCGGCCTGGGGCGCGATGTCGACCTCGCCGCCGTCCGGCAGGTGGATCGTCCCCCGCGTCGCGTGCCGCGTGCCGGCGCGCCAGTCGACGCCGTAGTCGACGTCGTCGAAGTCGGTGGCCCCGTCGCGGCCCGAGCCCAGCGGCGCCCAGACCGCCCGCCGGTTCCAGGCCCGGCCGTGCTCGTCGTCGTTGGTGTGGAAGAAGAGGTCGCCGTCCGGAAACACGCACGGGGTCCACAGCCAGAAGAACTGCGGCAGGACCTGCGGGGCCATCTCCTGGGGATCGCGCGCCCCGATCGGCCGCACGCCCCACGAGCGGTCGCGGGTGCCGACGAAGCCGGAAACGTCGCGGCGCACCCCGTCCACCTCGATCCAGCCGTCGTAGCGGCCGTTCTGGGTTAGGCGGGTGTAGTCCAAGAGGGTGCGCGGCCCGATCCGGCGGGTGAAGCGCGGCTCCTCGATCGGGAACGACCGGCCCTCGAAGGTGATCTGGGCGCTGATCCCCTGGTCGGGGGCCTCGACCGTGATCCGCAGGCGCTGCAGGGGCTCCAGCACCTCGATGGCGATCGGCCCCACCGATAGGTCCATTCGCTCCATCTCCAGCCAGCGGCTGGCGTGCAGGTTCACCTGGCGGCCGTCCTTCATCCAGCAGAAGGCGGCGTCGGCGATGTTGAGGTGCGGATAGATCCCGAAGGCGGCGGCGAACATGGCGTCGCCATCACCTGTCGGCTCATAGCCGTTGAAGAAGTAGCGGTCGTAGAAATTGCGGTCGGTGCCGGCATAGGCCACCGGCTCGGCCGTCTGGTGGATCGGGTAGTCGTCGCCCCGGGTCAGCATGGCCTAGGCCCGGCCGCCGGGCGTGAACTCGACCTCCAGCTTGCTGATCGCGTGGACGAAGTTGTTGGGCGCGATGTCGATCTCGCCGGTCCAGCGGATGTCGGGGAAGCGGCCCAGGATCTGGCGATAGGCTTCCTCCAGCTGGATCTGGGCCACGCGCTTGCCGATGCAGACGTGTGGGCCGTAGCCGAAGGCGATGTGCTTGTCGGCGTTGGGCCGGGTGATGTCCAACTGGTCGGGATTGGCGAACACCGCCTCGTCGCGATTGGCCGCGCCGTAGTACATGACCACCTTCTCGCCCTCGCGGACGGCCTGGCCGGCGATCTCGGCGTCGCGGGTGGCCGTGCGGCGCATGTAGATCACCGGGCTGACCATGCGGATGAACTCGTTGACCGCCCCGCCCATCAGCGACGGGTCGGCCACCAGCCGGGCCTTCTGGTCGGGGAACTCGGTCAGCAGCTTCATGGTGCCCGACAGGGTGTTCCGCGTCGTGTCGTTGCCGGCGAACACGATCAGCAGCCACGAGCCGTCCAGGTACTCGTCGCTGAGCAGGGTCCCGTCCACCTGGGCGCGGGCGATGGCGCTCATCAGGTCGTTCTGGGGATCGGCCCGCCGCTTGAGCAGCATGGTGCGGCCGTACTCGAACATCTCCTCGACGTTGGTGTTGAAGTCCTGGACGAACTGCATGAGTTCCAGCGTCGGGGTGATCGGGGCCAGGGCCTGCTTCAGCGCCATGTCCTGGGCCATCTCCAGGAAGTGCATCCACTTCAGGAACTTGCCGCGGTCCTCGGGCGGCACGCCCAGGATCTCGCACAGGGTGAACAGCGGCAGCTTGGACGAGAACATCTCGACCAGGTCGCAGCGGCCCAGCGGCGCCATCTCGTCCAGCAGCCGGCCGATCTCGGTCCGCACGGTCTCGGTCAGGGCGCGCAGATAGGCCGGGGTGAAATAGGGCATGTGTTCGCGGCGCAGCTGCATGTGCTCGGCGCCGTCGAGGTTGATCATGGTGTCCATCGAGGCGCGGTAGAGCAGGGCGTGGCGCTTCTGCGGATCGCCGTGCGCCATCAGGATGCCGCCCTTGCGCGACGAGAAGGTCTGGGGATCGGCCTCGACCGCCATGATGTCGGCGTGGCGGGTGATCGCCCAGAAGCCGGGACCGCCATAGGGCTCGGGGTGCCACATCACCGGGGCCTGGGCCCGCAGCTTGGCGAAGTCGCCATAGGGCTGGCCGCGGGTGAACTGCTCGATGTTGGACAGGTCCACCCCGTCGAGGGTGGGGAACAGGGTGGGGGCGCCGGGCCCCTCGATCCCGTCCATGGCGGTCTCGCTGACGAGCTGCATGGCCATGCGCTTCTTCCCTTTTGTCCCTGGTCCCGGGCCCGCGAACTTCGCCGCGTGGCCGGCCGAAGTAGTTCAGACGACAGGTGTCGTGTCAATCGACTAGCGTCGAATCGGGGGGCGTGGCAGAAATGGCGGGAACGGACGGAGGGAAGTTTGGCGAGAGCGGCGGCGGAGAAGACGGGCGGCCTGCGCGAGGCCCAGCGCCAGCTGACCCGCGAGCGGCTGATCGACGCCGCCGTCGCCCTGTTCGGCCGGCGGGGCTTCCGCGCCGTGACCATCGAGCAGATCGCCGCCGAGGCCGGCGCCAATCGCGCCACCTTCTACCTGCACTTCCGCAACAAGGAGGACGTGGCCAACGCCATCGGCGACCGGCTGGTCCCCAACATCCAGGCCACCTTCGCGGCGTTGGACGCGATCCCGGACCCGACCCTCGAGGACGTCCGCGCCTGGCTGGCCGAGGGCATGGCCGAGCAGACCGACGAGCGCCGCAACCTGCTGGCCGTGGCCACCGAGGCCAATGTCGCCGACCCCGACCTG
The DNA here is from genome assembly GCF_056665975.1 of Caulobacter sp. 05T431. Taxonomy (NCBI): domain Bacteria; kingdom Pseudomonadati; phylum Pseudomonadota; class Alphaproteobacteria; order Caulobacterales; family Caulobacteraceae; genus Caulobacter; species Caulobacter sp. 05T431. Next base: position 42,708 of record NZ_JBFTKU010000027.1, read on the forward strand.
GCCGACGACTATCTGCGCTTCATCAACCTGTTCATCGACGCCATGCCCAACTACCTGGGCCGGTTCTCGGCGGAGGACCTGCCGGCAGCGCGCACGCGGATGCTGATGCAGCTCGTCCAGTTCGAGCGGCTGTCCTACGTGATGGTGGTCCAGCGGGCGTCCGCGCCGCTGGAGCCGCTGCTGGATGAGTTGGCGGAGAGCTGGTGGCGGTTGCTGCGGGGGAAGTGACGCCGCGCGGGGACATGCCCTTGGGCGTGTCCCCACCAGACGCACTGCCAGATTTGGGGACACGCGCGAGCGCATGTCCCCGGTTGGTCAGGCCTTCGCCACATCCACCACGGCCGCCGGGTCCACCGCCCGCCGGTAGCCCCAGTCCGTCTTCACGGTCGCCCCGTCCTTGGCCGCCGACTCCAGGATCGCCTGCATCAGGCGCATGTCCTGCAGCCCCTCCTCGCCGGGCGAGACCATCGGCGCCTTGCCGCGCACCACGTCGGCCATCCAGTCCATCTCGCGGGCGAACTGGTCGCCGGCCGGGGCGGGGACCGGCGGCTGGGCCGCGCCGCCCTTGACCACGGTCAGGCGGTTGCCGCCATAGAAGGCCGCCGGGTCGGCGACCAGCCGGCCCTGCTCGCAGATCACCTCGAAGGCCATGGTCGGGGCGTAGGCGAACGAGGTCGAGCCGTTGGCGATCACGCCCGAGGGGAAGCGGAACTGCCAGTTGATCAGGTCCTCGGTCTCCTTGAACCGCGGATCGTTGCGGTCGGTCTGGGCCCACGCCTGCACGGCGACCGGCTCCTCGTTCAGCAGGTAGCGGGCGGCGCTGACGCCGTAGACGCCCATGTCGCCCAGGGCCCCGTTGCCCGACAGCTTGCCGTCCAGCCGCCAGACGTCGGACGGGTCGGAGAGGTCGGCCTGCCGGCCCATGGTGGTGTTGATCTGCCGGACCTTGCCCATCGACCGCGTCCGCAGCCGGCGCATGACGTCCAGGTTCTGGGCCTCGTAGTGGCAGCGATAGGCGATCATCAGGTGGCGCTGGGCGGCCTTGGCGGCGGCGATCATCGCCTCGGCGTCGGCGATCGTGGTGGCCATCGGCTTCTCGCACAGCACGTGCTTGCCGGCCTTGAAGGCGCGGATCGTGTACTCGGCGTGCATCGAGTTGGGCAGCACGATGTAGACGACCTGGATGCGCGGGTCCTTCGCGATGCGGTCGTAGTCGTCGTAGCTGTAGACCGCGTCGGCCGGCAGGCCGTTCTCGGCGGCCACGCGCCTGGCCTTCTCCGGATGGCCGCTGACCACCGCCGCCAGCTTGGCGCCCTTGGCGATCTTCAGGGCCGGGATCAGCTGGTTCAGGCTCAGCTTGCCCAGGCCCACGATGGCGAAGCCGATCTTGTCGGAGGCGGGCATGGCGGGCTCCTGGGCTTGGGCCTTGGCGGCGACGGGGGCGAGGGCGGCGGCCACGCCGGCGGCGGCGATCAGGTCGCGTCGGGAAGGGCGGTTGGGCATGGGGGCTCCTTCGGCTTTCGTGCTGGGGGGAGATGGTCATGGCTTGGGATCGTCGGCGGTGAACGGCGAGCAGCAGGGCTTGCCGATGGCGTGGAACTCCATGATCTCGGCCCGCGTGCCGTCGGGATCGAACAGGTTCAGCTGCCACTTGGCGTCGCGGCCGATCTTGGGCGTCTCCTTCTGGCCCTCCAGGCGGTCGCCGTTCCACAGCAGGGTGTAGGCCAGCCGCGTGTCGGGGACGCCCAGCGAGAAGTGGTCCAGCACCCCGGCCGTGGCCTGGCTCATGCCGGGCGGCGGGCCCCGGCCGTCGGGCGGGGCGACCAGCATGTATTCCAGCCAGTCCGAACCGTCGGGCACCTGCAGCGACACCCAGCTGGGCTTGTCGTCGCTCATGCCGCCGAACCAGTAGGGCCTGAAACCCAGGACGCCGCGATAGAAGGAGTCGGCCTTGGCCCGGTCATGGACGATGAAGCCCACGTGGATGATGCGGCTGGACAGCGGATTGACGGCGATCGCGGGCGGCTTGGCCGGCGGCTGGACGAACTGGACCTTCACGCCCTCGGGATCGACCACGTCGAACCAGCGGCCGCCGTCGGCCCCGGTCTCGACCTTGGCCGGGACGGCCACGCCCTTGGCCTCGAGATAGCGGCGCAGGCCTTCCGCATCGGCGGTGTTGAAGGCGGCGTGGTCCAACYGGTCGATCCGGGACGGACCGGGCGGCAGGGGCAGAACCTCGACGAACTGGGTCGGGCTGAAATAGTAGCGCGCGCCGGCGGGGTTCTCGGGATCGGGCCCCTTCACCGCGCCCAGGCCCCGGACGTAGAAGGCCTCGCTTTTCGCCGGGTCGGCGGCATGGACCGCTAGGTGCGACACCGAGACGATGGGCGGCCGGGCGGGCTCGGCCCGGGCGACGCACGGCGTTCCGCCGGACAGCAGGATCAGGGCGCAAGCCAGGGCTCGCATCATCGTCTCACTCCCGCGCGACCCTCCGCTCTCGGCGCGGGCGAGGGTGTCGGGCCGCAGGATAGCGCGACGTGGTAGCGTTACCAGGGAAAAGAGGCGCCGACCAAGGTCGGGCTTGCCAAGGCTGGCCCTGAACGCAAACAGCGCCCGTGCCGAGGGGGGAGGGCACGGACGCTGCGCTTGCAGGACGCTGGGGCCGGCCGGGGGGAGGAGCCGGGTTGTCCGCGTCGAAGAAGAGATTGGGATCCGAACCGGGCTTCGCAACGGCGCGACCAAGGTCATTTCGCGGCGGGATCGTTTCGAGTGGGTGATGTTGTGTCGGCCTGGGCCCTCGCCGCTCAAGCGCCTTCCAGGAATTCCGGCGGCACGGCCGCGGTCAGCCAGACCCCGTTCCCTGTCCGGAAGAACGCATGGCCGGCTCGGGCCATGTCGCCGCTCGACACCCGCAGGATGACGGCGTCGCCCCGGCGGCCGCCCACCTGGCGCGCGGTGTCGATGTCGGGCGACAGGTGGACGTGATGCCGCGCCATCGGCCGCAGGCCCTCCTGGCGGATGGCGGGCAGGAAGCGCTCGACCGTGCCGTGGAACAGCACCTCGGGCGGGGACGCGGCGACCCAATCGCCCTGCACCTCGAGGGAGTGGCCTTGCCGGGCGCGCAGGCGCGCGCCGTCCGGAGACAGTTCGAAGCGCTTCTTCTCGCTGGTGTCCACGACGTGCCGGAGGGCTTCCGAGGAGGCGGGCTGGCCGGCCTTTTCCAGCGCCTTCAGCACGGCCTCGACCGGCGTCCAGCCTTCGCCGTCCAGGACCAGGTTCCCCTCGTCGGGCCGATGCCGCAGCCAGAACGACAGAAGCTTGGACATCCCGACGGCGGTGGTCTTGTCGATACTCATGTCGTGGATATGCCGGGATCGCTCGAAGCTTGGCAATGGATCGACGAGCGGGCGTTCCTGTCGCCAAGAGGGTCCTATCGGCCGCCTGCCTAGAGGTTCGGCGCCGTCTTGAAGCGGTCTGGAACATAGCTCCTGGCCAGCGAGGCCTTGTCGAACATGTCCGTAGCCGGCAGTTCGGAGAGGACGCTGACCGCCTCCGACGACAGACCGAGCCGACCCTCGGGGCTGTTCTGGGCGTAGGTCGAGCGCACGATCACGCCAGCCTGCGTGACGTCGTAGGTGCGGATGTCGTCCTTGTCGACCAGGCGGACATGATCGGCTGTCCCGAACGGCGTCTTGACCTGCCCCTGCCAGGCCATCGCCAGGAAGGCCTTGTTGGTGTTGATGCCGCAGGCCGCGCGGGCCACGAAGGGGCCTTCGACCGTCTTGCCCGTGGTCAGCGATAGCGCTGCTCCGGTTTGCGCCTTGCAGTCGGCGATCACGCGATCTCGTGGCGTCTCCACCCGATGCTTATCGCCCGAGTGGAATTCCGCCCCCCATTCCAGGACCGGGGTTCCGCTGCGTGACTCCTCGTTCCAATTGTAGACGGCGTAGGTGGCCCGGGTGGTCTTGGTGCGGTCCACGACCTCCTTGACCTTGCCGGTCAGCTCGACCGGCGGCGGGGCTCGATCGCAGGCCGCCAGCGAGGCTCCGGCCAGGACGGCGACCTGGGCGGTCCGGAACATGAACTTCATCGACGACGATCCCCCGATACGCTTTGGCGCGAGCTTAGCTATGGGCCGAGGGCGGGGAAAGGCTGATGGCCCTAGCCCCCAAACCGCGCCCGATAGGCCTGGGGCGTGGTCGCCAGTGATTTCCTGAAGTGGTGCCGCAGGGCCGGGGCGCCGAAGCCGACGGCCTGGGCGATCTGTTCGACGCCGAAGGGGGTGGTCTCCAGCAGGTCGCGGGCCCGGGCCAGGCGCTCGGCCAGCAGCCAGCGGGCCGGCGTCGTGCCGGTKGCGGCCTCGAAGCGGCGCAGGAAGGTGCGGGGGCTCATGCCGGCCGCGTCGGCCAGGGCCTTGACCGTGTGCTCGCGGGAAAGGTCGGCGCGCATGCGGTCGAGGATCGGCGACAGGCGCGAGGCCTCGTGGGCGGTCGGCACCGGCCGCTGGATGAACTGGGCCTGGCCGCCGTCGCGGTGGGGCGGGATCACCAGTCGCCGGGCCACGGTGTTGGCCGCTTCGGGCCCGAAGTCGCGGCGCACCAGGTGCAGGCCCAGGTCCAGGCCCGCGGCGCTGCCGGCCGAGGTCATGACGTCGCCCTCGTCGACATAGAGCACGTCGGGCTGCACATCGATGTCGGGATGGAGGGCGCGCAGCCTGTCGACATAGCGCCAGTGGGTGGTGGCCCGGCGGCCCGCCAGCAGGCCCGCCGCCGCCAGCACGAAGACGCCCGAGCAGATCGACATCACCCGCGCGCCGTTGCGGTGGGCGGCCCGCAGTGCGTCGATCAGCGGCCGAGGGACCGGCGCGTCGGCGCCGCGCCAGCCGGGGGCGATGATCGTGCCGGCCGCTTCGACCAATTCAAGCCCGCCGTCGGCGACGACCTGCACCCCGCCCAGGCCGCGTAGCGGACCCGGCTCGATGGCCGCCGTGGCGAACGCGTACCAGCGGGGACCCATCTCGGGCCGGGGCAGGCCGAACAGCTCGACCGCCACCCCGAACTCGAAGGTGCACAGGCCGTCATAGGCCAGGGCGACGACGCGCCGGTTGGCGGGTCCGGCGGGTGTGGTGGCGTTTGGCATGATCTTTACGGTCGATGTCTATCCTGCCAGCTAACGCCGGGCGGCCGCCTGGGGCAAGTCTTCCTCGCCAACCAAGGAGGCCGTCATGAGCTTTGTTTCCGCCATCCCCGCCGCCGCGTCGCCGGTCGCCGCCGCCCACTTCGCCGCCCGCCTGGCCCTGGAGACCGACTGCGCCGACGTCGCCGCGTCGATGAAGGCCGGCGAGGTCGACTTCGTCCTGCTGCATGTGGTGGGCTCGCCGGAGGCCTATGCCCGCCGCCACGTGCCGGGCGCGATCCATCTGCGCCACGCCGAGATGACGGCCGAGCGCATGGCGGCGTGGCCGGCCGACACCCTGTTCGTGGTCTATTGCGCCGGCCCGCACTGCAACGGCGCCGACCGCGCCGCGCTGAAGCTGGCGACCCTGGGCCGCCCCGTGAAGCTGATGATCGGCGGCGTCACCGGCTGGGAGGACGAGGGCCTGGCCTTCGCGACGGGCGAGGCGCCGGGGGTGTTGGCGGCGTAGGCTAAAATAACCCGCTCATCCCGGCGAATGCCGGGACCCAGATCCCAAAGCGGAGAGGCTGACTGGAAGAGCTCAGAGCCCGAGGCGTCAGGCACACCGCCATTCCATCTGGGTCCCGGCATTCGCCGGGATGAGCGGATTTTTAGAGAGGCTGATGGGGACACGCCCAAGGGCATGTCCCCGGTCGTGCTAGGCCCGTTCGCCCAGCGCCTTCAGCATGCCCAGCCGGGCCAGCTCGTCGGCGCGTTCGTTGTGGACGTGGCCGGCGTGGCCCTTGACCCAGCGCCAGTCGACCTCGTGCCGGGCCCGGGCGGCGTCCAGGCGCTGCCACAGGTCGACGTTCTTGACCGGGCTCTYGTCGGCGGTCTTCCAGCCCTTGGCCTTCCAGCCGTGGATCCACTGGGTGACGCCCTTCATCACGTACTGGCTGTCGGTGTGCAGCTCGGCCTTGGTCGGCTTGTTCAGGGCCTCCAGGGCCTGGATGGCGCCCATCAGCTCCATGCGGTTGTTGGTGGTCGCCAGCTCGCCGCCGCACAGCTCCTTCTTCTTGTCGCCGTACATCAGCAGGGCGCCCCAGCCGCCGGGACCGGGATTCCCCCGGCAGGCGCCGTCGGTGTAGATGATCAGCTTGGGGGTCACGCGCCGGCTCCGAACAGGCTGAGGCCTTCGCGGTGCACGGCCAGCTTGCGCTCGTATTCCAGCGGATCCTTCGGCTTGACCAGCGCCCCGGCCGGGGTCGCGCCCCAGTCGGCGAGGCGGGTCAGGAAGAAGCGCATGGCCGCGCCGCGCGCCAGGATCGGGATGGCGTCGCGCTCGGCCGGGCTCAGCGGCCGGCGGCGCTCGTAGCCGGCGATCAGGGCCCGGGCGGCGGTGATGTTGAAGCTGCCGTCGGACTCGAAGCACCAGGCGTTCAGGGTCACGGCGATGTCGTAGGCGAAGGCGTCGTCGCAGGCGAAGTAGAAGTCGATGGCCGCCGCGAACTTGCCGTCCGGCTTGAAGAAGACGTTGTCCGGGAAATAGTCGGCGTGGATCACGCCCGACGGCAGGCCGCGCGGCCACGACAGGGCCAGCTCGGCCAGGTCCTTGTCGATGGTGGCGGCCAGGCCCGGCTTGAGGCCGTCGGCGGCCTGGCGGTGCTTGGCGAACAGCGGGGCCCAGTGCGGCTGGCCCAGGTCGTTGGCGCGGCGGGCCGGATAGCCTTCGCCGGCCAGGTGCAGCCAGGCCAGGCCCTCGCCGGCCTCGCGGCAGTGGGCGATGGTCGGGCGGCGGGCCGACAGGCCGGGCAGGAACTCGACCAAGGCGGCGGGCTTGCCGCGCACGGTCTTCAGCGTGGCGCCCGAACGGTCGGCGATCGGCTTGGCGCTGGGATAGCCGCGATCGGCCAGCCAGGTCAGCAGGTCCAGGAAATAGGGCAGGTCCTGCGGCTTGGCCCGCCGCTCGTAGACCGTGAGGATGAACCGCCCGGTCTGCGTCTCCAGCAGGAAGTTGGAGTTCTCCACCCCCTCGGCGATGCCCTTGAACGCCACGGCCTGACCCAGGTCGTAGTCGCCCAGGAAGGCGGCGAGTTCGTCGTCGGTGATGTCGGTATAGACGGCCATGGCGCGGGGATGCGGGACCGGGCGCTGGCGGTCAAGAGCGTGAGCCCGTCCTTTTCGTCGGCCGTCCCCGAGAAAAGCTGAAGTTCGCCGGAACGCCCGAGGATTTCGAGCGTCCCGGCGGAGACTACATCCGTTCCGGAGCCTCGATGCCCAGCAGGTTCAGGGCCAGTTCCAGTTGCTTCAGCGTCGTCTCGACCAAGGTCAGTCGCGAAGCCCGAACGTCGGGATCTTCGGCGGTCAGAACAGGGCAGGCGGAGAAGAACTTCGAGAAGCTCTGAGCCAGCTTGTAGGCGTGCTCGGCGATGAAGTTGGGGGCCTTCTTGTCGTAGGCCTCCGACAGCGCGCCCTCGAAGGCGTCCAGCAGCAGGGTCAGGTCGCGTTCGGCCGGTTCGCCGACGACGATGGGAGCCGAAGCGAACTTCTGCTCGGTTGCCTTGCGCAGGATGCTCTTCATGCGCACCGCCTGGTAGAGCAGGTACGGCCCGGTCTTACCTTCCAGGCTGGTGAAGCGATCCAGGTCGAAGACGTACGAGGTGCCGCGGAAATTCTGGAGGTCCGCGAACTTCAGGGCGGCGATGCCGACCTTGTGTGCGATGTCCTCGAACTCTTCGGGCGACAGCTCGGCKCCGGCGCCCGCTTCGCGCAGGCGCTCGCGGGCCTTCTCGCGGGCCATCTCGATCAGGTCGTGCAGCTTCAGGACGCCGCCGGCGCGGGTCTTGAAGGGCTTGCCGTCCTGGCCGTTCATGGTGCCGAAGCCGATGTGCTCCAGACCGCCCGGCTCGGCGTAGCCGGCCAGGTAGGCGGCGCGGAACACCTGCTCGAAATGGTCGGCCTGGCGCTGGTCCACGGCGTAGAGGATCAGGTGCGGATCGAACGACTTGCGGCGGTCCAGGATCGTGGCCAGGTCGGTCGTGCCGTACATGGCCGAGCCTTCCGACGAGACGACCAGCAGCGGGTCGGGGCTCTCGACCTCGACCACCGTGCCGTCGGCCAGCTTCTTCTTCTTGGTCTCGCCGGGACGGGCCACGCGGACGATCCGGGCGCCCTGGTCGTCGACCAGCAGGCCCTTGACCTCCAGCTGGCGGACCATCGGGGCGATCAGGTCCTGCACGTCGCTCTCGCCCTTCCACAGGTCGAAGTCGACGCCCAGGGCGTGGAACTCGCGCTCCAGGGCCACGCGGCTGATGTTGACGAAGTGACGCCACAGCAGGCGGTAGCCGAAGCGGCCGTTCTGCAGTTCGGCGGTGGCCTTGCGGGCCCGCTCCTTGAACTCCGGATCTTCCTTCTGGCGCGCCGAGGCGGCCGGATAGATGCGGTCCAGGTCCTCCAGCGACACGCGCTGGGCGAACTCGGCCATCACCTTCTCCTCGTCGGCCTTGGAGAAACCGCGCGGGGCTTCTACCAGGCGCTCGAGCAGGGCGCGGATGAAGGCGTCCTCCTCCATGATGGCGCTGATCAGCAGGCCCATCTGGAAGCCCCAGTCGCCGAAGTGGGCGTCGCCCACCACGTCGTCGCCGCGGAAGCGGTACAGGCGCTTGACCGACTCGCCGATGATCGAGGCGCGCAGGTGGCCCACGTGCATCGGCTTGGCCACGTTGGGGCCGGCGTAGTCGACCAGCACCCGGCGCGGGTTGGCCAGGGGCTCGGCCCCGGCGCGCGGGTCGGCGGCGATCTCGTTGGCGCGGGCGGCCAGGGCGTCGTCGCTGACGCGCATGTTGATGAAGCCGACGCCGGCGATCTCGACGGAGGCCAGGCGCGGGTCGGTCTTCAGGATGTCGACGACCTGCACGGCGATCTCGCGCGGATTGCGCTTGGCGCTCTTGGCGGCCGCCAGGGCCCCGTTGCATTGGAAGTCGGCCAGGTCGGGCCGGTCGGACGCGGTGACGCGACCGAAGTCGGGGGACAGTCCGGCGGCCTGGAAGGCGGCCGCGGCCGCCTCGCTCAGGGACCGCTTCAAATCACTCATGGCTTGGGCGTGTTTCCGGTTTGGGTCTGGGCCTGCTGGGTTTGGCCGGCGTTGACGCGGAAGCGCTTGCCGTCACGGTTGAAGGCGGCCATTTCCGGGGTCACGTCGAAGCCGATCAGGACCTCGAAATTGCCGCCGCTGACCTTTTCGTCGGCGCGCGGGATGGTGATGGTGTTCAGCGTCTGGTTCACATAGACGCGATCCTGGCCCGGCGCGAACTTCACCGGCAGGTCGAAATATTCCTTGGCCAGGACGCTCTTGTTGCGCTCGGTCACGGCGACCCAGTAGCGGTAGGTCTTCTGGTCGCTGTTCGCCTGGGGACCACGCCCCATCTCGAACAGCATCTGGACCTGCATCTTGATCGGGTCGTTGCTCTTGTAGGCGCAGCCCGAGGACAGGCCCTGGATCTCGCCGGTGTACATCGCCTGGGCGGCCGATTCCTTGCCGTCCTTGAACTCGACGTAGCGGCTGGCGTCGTACAGCACCTTCACATAGGGGCAGGGGCCGGCGTTGCGCAGCTGGGCCAGCGGGGCCTTGGGCTGGTTCCACTCGTCGTCGCGCTTCTTCTTCTTGGCGGCCTGGTCGTCGTCGCCGCCTTGGCCGCCGCCGGGACCGCCGCGTCCCCCTTGCTGGGCATGGACGGTCGTCGCGGTGGCGGCGATCGAGAGGGCCATCAGGGCGCTGAGGGCGACAGAAAGGTTGCGGCGCATGAAACGTCCGGTTCGAGATTGGAAAGCTTGAGCGGGAATTCCCCGCCAGCGTCATGGAGCCTGATAAAGGCATATGCGTGACGTCGCAATGTACAGCAGGTTTCAACAGGATGCGGCGGACTTTTCGTCCAGGGGGCGGTCGGACGCTGGCGCGGGGGGCTCGGAACCCTTAGGTTCGGGGCCATKAACGCCCACTCGCCCATCCCCAGCCCCGGCCGCCGCGAAATCCGCGTGGTCCTGGCCAGTCCGCGCGGCTTCTGCGCCGGCGTCGACCGGGCGATCCAGATCGTCGAGCGGACGATCCAGAAGTTCGGCGCGCCGGTCTATGTGCGCCACGAGATCGTCCACAACCGCCACGTCGTCGACCGGCTGAAGGCCCTGGGCGCGGTGTTCATCGAGGAACTGGACGAGGCGCCCGATGACCGCCCCGTGGTGTTCTCGGCCCACGGCGTGCCCAAGACCGTGCCGGCCGCGGCCAAGGCCCGCGAGATGGTCTATCTGGACGCCACCTGCCCGCTGGTCTCCAAGGTCCACGTCGAGGCCCAGAAGCATTTCGACGCCGGGCGCGAGATCGTGCTGATCGGCCACGCCGGCCATCCCGAGGTGGTCGGCACCATGGGCCAGCTGCCCGAGGGCACCGTCACCCTGATCGAGGACATCGACGACGCCCGCGCCTGGGTCCCCAAGGACCCGGCCAACGTCGCCTTCCTCACCCAGACCACCCTGTCGGTCGACGACACCGCCKAGATGGTCGACCTGCTCAAGCAGCGCTTCCCGGGCATCGCCGCCCCGCACAAGGAGGACATCTGCTACGCCACCACCAACCGCCAGGAGGCGGTGAAGCTGCTGGCCGGCGCCTCGGAGCTGATCCTGGTGGTCGGGTCGAGGAACTCGTCCAACTCGGTGCGGCTGATGGAGGTGGGCAAGCGGGCCGGCGCCCGGGACGCCCGGCTGATCGACGACGCCCGAGGCATCGACTGGTCGTGGTTCGAGGGCGTGTCCCGCGTGGGCCTGACCGCCGGCGCCTCGGCCCCCGAGGACCTGGTCCAGGGGGTGATCGAGGCCCTGGCCACGCGCTACGACGTCACCGTCGAGGAACTGGTCGAGGCTCGCGAGACAGTGACCTTCAAACTGCCGCGCCTGCTGACGGCCTGAGGGCCGGCCGACACTCAACCGCCTCCTAACCGCTCGTCATTCCCGCCCTTGTGGCGGGAACCCCTCTGTCCGCCGCAAGGGCGGAAGGGTGGCGCGTCGGCGCGCCAATGCGCTTCACGCGCGGGCTGAACCAGGGGTTCCCGCCACAAGGGCGGGAATGACGGATCGAAGGGAGCGCCTTCCCCGTTGACTCCGCCCGCACCGTCGCCCAAACACGCCTCGACCCTCGCGGGAGACATCGGGATTCTCGTCCCGAGGCCGAAGGCGCAACCGCCCCGGAAACGCTCAGGCAAAAGGACCGCGCGGGTTTAGGAACGCTGGAAAGAGGCAGCCCGACAGGTCTGCCCGCCGAAGGAGCAAGGTTCAGCTGGCTGGACCGGAATCTCTCAGGTCAAAGGGACAGCGGGGGCGAGACCACCTGGCGAAAGCCGGGCGGCGTCGCCGACCCCGATTGGAGCCCAAAAGCGTGTCCGAACAAGACCTCAAGAAGACCCCGCTGTACGACGCGCACGTCGCGGCCGGCGCCCGCATGGTGCCGTTCGCCGGCTACCACATGCCGGTGCAGTACAAGGACGGGGTGCTGAAGGAGCACCTGTGGACCCGCGAGCACGCGGGCCTGTTCGACGTCTCGCACATGGGCCAGGCCCGGCTGCGCGGCGACAACCCCGCCAAGAGCTTCGAGAAGCTGGTCTCGGCCGACTACCAGAGCCTCAAGCCCGGCAAGCAGCGCTACGCCGTGCTGCTGAACGCCGAGGGCGGGGTGATCGACGACCTGATGACGGCGCGCCCCGACGACGACGGCCTGTTCATCGTCGTCAACGGCGCCTGCAAGGACAACGACTACGCGATCATCGCCGAGGCCCTGAAGGGCGAAGCGACGGTCCAGCGCCTGGAAGACCGCGCCCTGCTGGCCCTGCAGGGCCCCGAGGCCGCCGCCGTCCTGGCCGCCCACGTGCCCGAAGCGGCCAACATGGTGTTCATGGACAGCGCAGCCGTGACGGGCTTTGGGACCGACCTGATCATCTCGCGCTCTGGCTATACCGGCGAGGACGGCTACGAGATCTCGGTCCCCGCCACCGAAGCCACCCGGATCTGGAACACCCTGCTGGAGGATGAGCGGGTCAAGCCCATCGGCCTGGGCGCTCGCGACAGCCTGCGGCTGGAGGCCGGCCTGCCGCTGTACGGCCACGACATGGACGAGACGGTCTCGCCGATCGAGGCCGGCATGCCGTTCGCCGTCGGCAAGAGCCGCCGCGAGGCCGGCGACTATCCGGGCGCCGAGCGCATCGGCAAGGAACTGGCCGGCGACCTCAAGCGCGTGCGCGTCAATCTGAAGGTGCTGGAAGGCGCCCCGGCCCGCGAAGGCGCCGAGATCGCCGACGCCGACGGCAACGTGATCGGCAAGGTCACCAGCGGGGGCTTCGGCCCCAGTTTCGGCGGCGCCATCGCCATCGGCTTCGTTCCCCCGCAATTCGCGGTGGTCGGCGACACGCTGAAAGTCATCGTCCGGGGCAAGCCGGCGGCCGCCGAGGTCGTCGCCAGCCCGTTCGTCCCCACCCGCTACGTGCGCAAACCCTAGAGATCAGAGGGCCAAGACCATGAAGTTCACCAAGGACCATGAGTGGGTCGAAGTCGCCGGCGACATCGCCACCGTCGGCATCACCGCCTACGCCGCTGAGCAGCTGGGCGACGTGGTGTTCGTCGAGGTGCCGGAAGTCGGCAAGACCGTGAAGCAGGGCGACCAGCTGGCGGTGGTCGAGAGCGTCAAGGCCGCCTCGGACGTCTACGCCCCGGTGTCGGGCGAGGTGGTCGAGGCCAACGAGACGCTGGGCGACAGCCCCGAGACCGTCAACGCCCTGCCGGAAGCCGGCGGCTGGTTCGCCAAGGTCAAGCTCAGCAACGCCGCCGAGCTGGACGCCCTGATGGACCGCGACGCGTACGAAGCCTTCCTCGGCACGCTGTAGCGATGACGAATGAGCAGCTCGCCGCCGACCTCAAGGCCGCTCGCGAGCGAGCTGCCGAAGGAGAGCTCGCAGTCACTGTCCACCTGTTTGGAATTGAACGGGCTGATGAGCTGAAGGGGCGGAATCTCCGAGAGATCGCCACGCTTGCCGGCATTTCCCCCAACTACGGAACGGAGCTGAGCAAGGGCGTGAAGCTCGCTAGCTACGTCCAGCTCAAGAAGTAAAGATCATGCGCTACCTCCCCCTCACACCCGAAGATCGCGCCGACATGCTCGGCGTAATCGGCGCGGAGTCGATCGACGAGCTGTTCGTCGACGTCCCCGCCGTCGCCCGCCGCGCCCAGCCGGTGGACCTGCCGTTCCACGCCGGCGAGCTGGAGGTCGAGCGCGAGATGCTCAGCCTGTCGCGCCGCAACCGCGCGGCCTCGGAAGGTCCGTTCTTCGTGGGGGCGGGGGCCTATCGCCACCACGTGCCGGCCACGGTCGACCACATCATCCAGCGGTCGGAGTTCCTGACCAGCTACACGCCCTATCAGCCGGAAATCGCCCAGGGCACGCTGCAGGTGCTGTTCGAGTTCCAGACCCAGGTCGCGGCCCTGACCGGCATGGAAGTGGCCAACGCCTCGCTCTATGACGGCTCCACCGCCGCCGCAGAGGCGGTGATGATGGCCACCCGCGTCACCCGCCGGAACAAGGCGGTGCTGTCGGGCGGCGTCCACCCGCAATATGTCGGCACGGTCGAGACCCTGGCCCACGCCGCCGGCGTCGCCACCGACCGCCTGCCGGCCGCCGTCGACGCCGAGGACGCGGTGATCGCCGCCATCGACGCCGACACCGCCTGCGTGGTCGTCCAGACCCCGAACGTGTTCGGCACCGCCACCGACGTGACCAAGATCGCCGCCGCCGCCCAGGCCGCCGGCGCACTGCTGATCGTCGTGACCACCGAAGCCGTGTCCTACGGCCTGCTGAAGTCGCCCGGCGAGATGGGCGCCGACATCGTCGTGGCCGAGGGCCAGTCGATCGGCAACGGCCTGAACTTCGGCGGTCCCTATGTGGGCCTGTTCGCCTGCAAGGAAAAATACGTCCGCCAGGCGCCCGGCCGCCTCTGCGGCGAGACGGTCGACGCCGAGGGCCGCCGCGGCTTCGTCCTGACCCTGTCGACCCGCGAGCAGCACATCCGCCGCGACAAGGCCACGTCGAACATCTGCACCAACAGCGGCCTGTGCGCCCTGGCGTTCAGCATCCACATGAGCCTCTTGGGCGAGAAGGGCCTGCGCCGCCTGGCCCTGGTCAACCACCAGAAGGCCGTGAAGCTGCGCGACGCCCTGGCCGCCGTGCCGGGCGTGCAGGTGCTGACCCCGCGCTTCTTCAACGAGTTCGCGATCAAGGTCCCGGGCAACGCCGCCGAGCTGGTCGAGACCCTGGCCGCCAACGGCGTCATCGCCGGCGTGCCGTTCTCGCGCCTCGACCCGGCCGCCGGCCTCGACGACGTCCTGCTGGTCGCCGCCACCGAGACCACGCCCGACGGCGACATCGCCCTCTTCTCCAAGGCCCTGACCAAGGTGCTGGCCCAATGAGCATGAATTCCGTCGGACGCCCGACCCGTCCTGAAACCGCCACCGACGCCAACGACTACGTCCATCCCACCCTGACCGGGGCCCGCGGCCTGCTGCAGGACGAGGCGCTGATCTTCGAGCTGGACGCCTGGGACAAGACCGGCGTCGACCTGCCCGACGCTCCCGCGGCGGATGACCTGGGCGACCTGGTCCGCGCCTCGGCGATCGGCCTGCCGGGCCTGTCCGAGCCCGAGGCCGTGCGCCACTACGTGCGCCTGTCGCAGAAGAACCACGCCATCGACCTGGCGCTGTATCCGCTGGGCTCGTGCACGATGAAGCACAACCCGCGCCTGAACGAGAAGATGGCGCGCCTGCCGGGCTTCTCCGACATCCACCCGCTGCAGCCGCAGTCGACGGTGCAGGGCGCCATCGAGCTGATGGACCGCCTAGCGCATTGGCTCAAGACGCTGACCGGCATGCCGGCCGTCGCCCTGTCGCCCAAGGCGGGCGCCCACGGCGAGCTGTGCGGCCTGCTGGCCATCCGCGCCGCCCACGAGGCGGCCGGCAACGGCCATCGCAAGACCGTGCTGGCCCCGACCAGCGCCCACGGCACCAACCCGGCCACGGCGGCCTTCTGCGGCTACACCGTGGTCGAGATCGCCCAGACCGATGACGGTCGCGTGGACCTGGCGGACCTGGAGTCCAAGCTGGGCGACCACGTGGCCGCCATCATGGTCACCAACCCCAACACCTGCGGCCTGTTCGAGCGCGACGTGGTCGAGATCGCCCGCCTGACCCACGCGGCGGGGGCGTACTTCTACTGCGACGGCGCCAACTTCAACGCCATCGTCGGCCGGGTGCGTCCGGGCGACCTGGGCGTCGACGCCATGCACATCAACCTGCACAAGACCTTCTCCACCCCGCACGGCGGCGGCGGTCCGGGCGCGGGTCCGGTGGTGCTGTCGGCGGCCCTGGCCCCGTTCGCCCCCACCCCGTGGGTGGTCAGCCACGAGCATGGCTTCCACCTGGTGGAAGAGGCCAAGGGCCCCGCCGCCCAGGCCTTCGGCCGGATGAGCGCCTTCCACGGCCAGATGGGCATGTTCGTGCGGGCCTACGCCTACATGCTAAGCCACGGCGCCGACGGCCTGCGCCAGGTGGCCKAGGACGCGGTCCTGAACGCCAACTACATCAAGGCCCGCCTGTCGGACCTGATGAGCCCGGCCTTCCCGAACGGCCCGTGCATGCACGAGGCCCTGTTCGACGACGCCTGGCTGGAAGGCACCGGGGTGACCACGCTCGACTTCGCCAAGGCGATGATCGACGAGGGCTTCCACCCGATGACCATGTACTTCCCGCTGGTGGTCCACGGCGCGATGCTGATCGAGCCGACCGAGACCGAGAGCAAGCAGGAGCTGGACCGCTTCATCACCGCCCTGCGCGCCCTGGCCGGCGCGGCGAAGGCGGGCGAGGTCGAGCGCTTCAAAGGCGCCCCGTACCACGCGCCGCTCAAGCGCCTGGACGAGACCCTTGCCGCGCGTAAACCACGCTTGAGGTGGAAACCTGTGGCCGCCGCGCCACTGGCCGCCGAATAGGCGCCACACTCGCACGAAAGAGGAACGGGGCGCCTTTACGGAAGGGCGCCCCGTTCTCATATCGGGTTCTGTGAGCCGAGGAGGCCGGTCTTTCGCCGGGATCGAACGGACCACGGAAGCCGTTTCGCCCCGTTATGAACCTCGCCCTCGCCATGCCGCCCGTGCGTTTCTCCGTCGCCGATGAACTCGCCCGCGAGCTTCTCGGGCGGATTTCGCGCGTCGTTCTGGTGACGCTGGGCCTGATCCTGATCGTGGCGGGCTTTCTGATCGCACCGCTGCCTGGCCCCCTGGGCGTGCCGCTGACCGTGGCCGGCCTGATGCTGGTGCTGCGCAACTCGTTCCGGGCCCGCAAGCAGTTCGTGCGGTTCCAGCACGCGCACCCCAAGCTGCTGTTCCCCCTGCGCCGCCTGCTGCGCCGCGAGCCGGAGGTGTTCCCGGTCGCCTGGCAGCAGGTCCTGCGCATGGAGCGCCTGATCCTCCCGCGCCGCTGGCGCGTGGCCAAGCGCTGGCGCCAGTCCTTCAAGCGCTCGACGCTCAAGAAGCGGCCGTKAGCTCGACCGCCGAAACGCTCGCCAKACTGCCTTCGAGGCTCTACCGCCGCCGTCGCCGTCTGGCCCTCGTCCTGCGTGAAACCGCGGGCCGCGTCGCCCGCTGGGCGGCGCTGGCCTTCGGCGTGCTCGTGCTGCTGGCCGGGGTGGTGCTGACGCCGCTGCCGGGGCACCTGGGCCTGCCGCTGCTGGTCGTCGGCCTGATGATCGTGCTGCGCAACTCGTTCCAGGCCAAGCGCCGCTTCCTGCGCTGGCAGCGCCGCCATCCCAAGCTGATCTTCCCGATCCGCCGCCTGATGCGCCGCGAGCCCGAGATMATGCTGGTGGCCTGGCAGCAGCTGCTGCGCTCAGAGAAGCTGTTCCTGCGCAAGGCGAACTGGCGGGTGCTGAAGCGCGGGCGGAAGTACCTGCGGCGGCGCTGGCTGAAGAAGCAGCCGGCCTAGACCTTCTTCCCCCTCTGGGGGAGGAGGGCTGAAGGCCCKGAGGGGGCAAATGGTCGCCGTCGCCGCGCTAACCGTTTTGCATCCTGCCGCCCATCACTTGCCCACCTGACGGCGTCGCCGTCTGTCCGCTCCCATAGGGGGCGGACGCTAGCCGCCGAACAGCCCGACGACCGCGTGCCGGAGCGGGTTGGCCGGATCGCTCAGCAGCTTCACGGCCATGGCGCACGACATCACCACCAGCAGCGGTCGGATCAGCCGGGCGCCGAACCGCATGGCCAGGCGCGAGCCGACCTGCGCGCCCAGGAACGCCCCGGCGGCCATGACCAGCCCGATCGGCCAGATCACCGCGCCCTTCAGGATGAACAGCGACAGGCTGCCCAGGTTCGAGGCGGCGTTGGCCAGCTTGGTGTGGGCGGTGGCCTTCAGCGCGCCGTAGCCCAGCAGGGTGACGATGGCCACCATGTAGAAGGCCCCCGCCCCGGGGCCGAAGATCCCGTCGTAGAAGCCGATCAGCGGCGCGACGCAGAAGGCGAAGACCGGCACGGTCAGGCGGGGGTGCACGTCCTCGCCCTTCAGCCCCTTCGAGAACCCGAAATAGAGGGCGATGACGATCAGCAGGACCGGGACCAGGGCCGCCAGCACGCGCGGCGACAGCAGGCTGGCGCACAGGGCGCCGCAGAGGCCGGCGACGGCGGCCGCGCCGGCCACGGGCAGGGCGGTCTTCCAGTCGATCAGGCCGCGTCTCGCGAAGGCGCTGGTGGAGGAGATGGCGCTGACCGCGCCCTGCAGCTTGTTGGTGCCCAGGGCCGCGACGGGGTTCATGCCGGTCAGCAGCAGGGCCGGGACGGTCAGCAGACCGCCGCCGCCGGCGATGGCGTCGAACGCCCCGGCGATCGCGGCCACCGCGAACATCGTGGCCAGCAGGGCGAAATCGACGTGCATATGCTCAGAGCCTTCGCGTGGTCCGCGCCCAGAGCCCCTCTGGGGCTCCGGCCACTTAAAGGGAGCGTGGCGGTCGCCGAAACCGGCGACCACTTTCGGCTGCCACGCTCACAGACGGGCCCGGGACCACGCGTAGAGCAAGCGGTGGATCGTTGGATTACTTCTGGCGCGCCTTGCGGGCGGCGTACTTGGCGTCGCGGGCGGCCTTCTGCTCGGCGGCGGTCAGGGCCTTGCGCTCCTTGCGCTCGGCGCGCCTCTCGGCGAGAGCGGCCTCTTCCCGAGCCAGGATTTCCTGACGGGCGGCTTCCTTGATCGCGGCGCGCTCGGCGCGGACCCGTTCCAACTCGGCTTCGCGCTCGGCGTGGCGCTGCTCGAAATTGGGATCCTGAACGGTGGGCTTCACCTTCATCTTGGCCAGCATGGCCTTCTTGGCTTCGGCGGCGGCGGTGATGCGATCGGCGAAGCCGGTGTTCTTCAGATGCGACATGAATCTTCTGGTTGGTGGAAAGTGCGCTCCTAAGACCCCAAAACGCCGCGAAAAGCAATTGATCATCCCCGCCTGGGGCCTTGGGCAAATGGACACAGCGCGCGACGGGGCGGGGTGCGCGGACGGTCGTTTTCCACAGCGGGGCGTCCGACCCGAGCTTGGCCGCGGGTTCCGCGACGGAACCGGCCGCCCGGAACCCGCCGTCCGCCGCGACCGGCGATCACGTAAGGGCGCGCTGATTCCGACGCATGGCTCGAAAATCTCCAAAACCCGTTATAAAACCGATACTTGAGAGTATACCGGCCAACCTTGACGCACCGCAGCGCGCCCTATAGGTTCCGCCGCGATCAAGCCGGCCGGAAAACCGCCTCTATTGGGGCGGCCGCGGGCGTTTTCGGACCTGACCGCACCCATGCCCAAGGCCGACGAACCGAACGACAAGGCTCCGCAGAGCCTCGACGCTCGGATCGCCGCCTTCGAGGCGCGGAAAGCGGCGGAGCAGCCGGGGCGCGCCGAGCACGAGAAATCGTCCCAGGACGGCTATCGTCTCCTGGCGGATCTGATCGGGGGCGTTCTGGTGGGGCTCGGCTTCGGCTGGCTGCTCGACCGTTACGCCGGCACGGGGCCCTGGGGCATGGTCGGCGGTCTGCTGATCGGCATGGGGATCTCGATCTACACCATCGTCCGCAAGGCGATGAAACTGAGCGCGCAGGCGTCGGCCAAGGCCCCGGGGGCCACGGACGACGAGAACACKGGAGGCGGGTCCACCGCCCCCAAGCAGAAGAGAGACTAGGGCCTTGGCCACGCCGATCGACCCGATGCACCAGTTCATGATCCAAAAGATCGTGGAGCTGCCGTCCTTCACTGTCCCGGGCCTGGGCGTGATCGACATGTCGATCACCAATTCCGTCGCCGCCATGCTGCTGTCGGCGTTCCTGATCGTCACCTTCTACAGCTTCGCCGGCAAGGGCGCGGTGGTTCCCGGCCGCCTGCAGACCGTGGGCGAGATGCTCTATGGAATCGTCGACGGCCTGACGAGCTCGATCATCGGCCACGACGGCAAGAAGTACCTGCCCTTCGTCTTCGCCCTGTTCTCGTTCGTGCTGTTCGCCAACCTGCAGGGCATGCTGTTCGGCTGGACCGGCAACTTCCTGGGCTTCACCTCGACCTCGCAGCTGGCCGTGACCCTGACCCTGGGCCTGATGGTCATCCTGACGGTCATCGGCGTCGGCTTCGCCAAGAACGGCCTCAAGTTCTTCAAGCTGTTCGCCCCGTCGGGCGTGCCGCCGGTGCTCTACATCATCCTGGTGCCGATCGAGATCATCTCGTTCCTGATCCGCCCGATCACCCTGGCCCTCCGTCTGTTCGGCAACATGCTGGGCGGCCACGTGGTGCTGAAGATCTTCGCGACCTTCGTGGCCATCCTGCTGGCCATGACCCCGATCTACTGGCCGATCGGCATCCTGTCGCTGACCTCCGTCGTCGCCCTGACGGCCCTAGAGTTCATGGTGGCCTTCCTCCAGGCCTTCGTGTTCGCGGTGCTCACCTGCGTCTATCTGAACGACGTCGTGCACCTCGACAGCCACTGATCACCCTTTAGTCTATCAACCAACACAGTCTTCCCTAAGGAGTCTCAACAATGGACGCTTCCGCCGCTAAGTTCATCGGCGCCGGCCTGGCCATGCTCGGCATGATCGGMGCGGGCATCGGCCTCGGCATCATGTTCGGCAACTACTTCCAAGGCGYCCTGCGCAACCCGACCGCGGCCGCTCAAGAGCGCCCGATGCTGTTCCTGGGCATGGCTCTGACCGAAGCCCTGGGCATCTTCGCCCTGGTCATCGCCTTCCTGATCCTGTTCTCGAAGTGATAACCCTGGGGCGCGGCCGGTCCGGCGGACCGACGCGCCCCAGAACCGTTCTTCGAGCCCTTCCCGCGTTGGGGCGGGCTCCAAACTAAGAGGCTTCTTCGCCCATGGCGACGGAACATCAAGGCACGGTCGAGTCGACCGAGGCCCCCCACGGGCAGGAAAGCGGCGGGCTTCCCCAGCTGCAGTTCCAGCACTGGGGCGGCCAGATCGTCTGGCTCGTGCTCATCTTCGCCGTCCTCTACGCGGTTCTGTCCAAGGCGCTCCTGCCTCGGGTCAGCGGCGCGATCGAGACCCGCGGCGCCAAGATCGCCGGCGACATCGCCGACGCCCGTCGTCTGAAGGACGAAGCCGAGGCGCAGGCCCGCGCGGCCGCCGCCGAGGTGGCCGAGGCTCGCGCCAAGGCCCAGAAGACCGCGGCGGACGCCAAGGCCAAGGCTTCGGCCGAAGCCGCCGAACGCCAGGCGAAGGAAGAGGCCGTGCTGGCTGAAAAGCTCAGCGCCGCCGAAGCCCGCATCCAGGCCGCCCGCGACGGGGCCATGGGCCACGTCCGCGCGGTGGCCTCGGAAACGGCCGGCGCCATTGTCGAGAAGCTGACGGGCAAGGCGGCTTCGGCCGCCGAGCTCAAGGCCTCGCTGGCCTAAGGAGACGACGATGGAACACGAAGCCCTCTTCGATCTCGCCAACCCCGAGCTGTGGGTCCTGATCGGCCTGGCCCTGTTCATCGGCCTGCTGGTCGTGCTCAAGGTCCTGCCCGGCGCCCTGTTCAAGGCGCTGGACGCCCACGCCGAGAAGATCCAGGCCGAACTCGACGAGGCCCACCAGCTGCGGGAAGAGGCCCAGGCCCTGCTCGCCGAGGTGAAGGCTCAACGGGACGAGGCCGAACGCCAGGCCGCCGGCATGCTGGAAGCCGCCAAGGCCGACGCCGCGCTGATCGCGTCGGAAGCCAAGGCCAAGCTGGAAGAGCAGATCGCCCGCCGCGCCGAAATGGCCGAGCGCAAGATCGCCCAGGCCGAGGCCCAGGCCGCCGCCGACGTCAAGTCGGCCGCTGTCGACCTCGCCGCCCAGGCCGCCGAGCAGATTCTGGTCGCCCGTCTCGCGACCGGCGCCTCGGACGGCCTCGTCGACACGGCGATCGGCCAGGTCGGTTCGAAGCTGCAATAGCGGTTTCGGCCACGGCGAAAAGACGAAAGGCGCGCTCCGCGAGGGGCGCGCCTTTTTCTTTTGAAGCCTACTGCGCCGCGACCAGCTGCTCGGCGGTCGACAGGTCCACGCTGACCAGCTGGCTCACGCCGCGCTCGGCCATGGTCACGCCGAACAGGCGGTCCATCCGGCTCATGGTCACCGGGTTGTGGGTGATGGCGATGAAGCGCGTGCGGGTGCGGCGGCGCATCTCGTCCAGCATGTTGCAGTAGCGGTCGACGTTGGCGTCATCCAGCGGCGCGTCCACTTCGTCCAGCACGCAGATCGGGGCCGGGTTGGCCAGGAAGACGCCGAAGATCAGGGCGCTGGCGGTCAGGGCCTGCTCGCCGCCGCTCATCAGGCTCATGCTGGCCATGCGCTTGCCGGGCGGGCAGGCGAAGATCTCCAGGCCGGCCTCCAGCGGGTCGTCGCTCTCGATCAGCCGCAGCTCGGCCTGGCCGCCGCCGAACAGCGCCTGGAAGAGGGTCTGGAAGTGGGCGTTGATCACCTCGAACGCCGCCAGCAGGCGCTCGCGGCCCTCGGCGTTCAGCTCCTCGATGCCGGCCCGCAGCTTGCCCACCGCGCCCGACAGGTCGGCCCGCTCGGTGCGCATGGTCTCCAGGCGGGCGGCGTATTCGTTGGCCTCTTCCTCGGCGCGCAGGTTCACCGGGCCGATGGCGTCGCGCTCGCGTTCAAGCGCGAAGAGGTGGGCTTCTACGCCCGCGGCGTCCTTGGGCACGGCCACGGCCTCGCCGGCCACGTGGCGGCCCAGCTCCTCGGGCTCCATGCGGGCCTGTTCGCGGATGGCGCCGGCCACCTCGGCGAAGCGGTCGCGGGCCGCGTCCAGGGTGGCCACCAGGCCGGCGCGCTTCTCGCGGGCCTCCGAGGCGGCCTGTTCGGCGGCGCGGGCCGCGCGGTCGGCGTTGAGGCGGGCGGTCTCGGCGGCCTCCAGGGCGTCCGAGGCCTTGGACCGGCGATCCTCGGCGGCGGCGAACTGCTCGACGATCACGACCAGCTTCTCGGCCAGGACGGTCGGCGCCTCGCGGGCGGCCTCCAGGGCGGCGGCGGCCTTGACCCGGTCGGCGTCCAGGCTGGTCTCGCGCTTGGCCGAGGCCTCGCGGCGCTTGGTCCAGTCGGCGTGGTCGCGCTCCAGGCTCTCCAGGCGGCGCTGGCGGCCGGCGGTCTCGCGGGTCTCCTGGTCCAGGGCCGAGCGGGCGCCGGC
>NZ_JBFTKU010000028.1:0-65059 GCF_056665975.1 Caulobacter sp. 05T431
CCGCGACGCCCGCGTCCCCGACCGCCGCGGCCGCGACGCCCGACGCCGCCGCGCCGTCGCCGGTCCTGACCAGTCACGCCCCCCTGCCCGTCGCCGACCTGGAATCCTATGTCGACGGCGTCGTGCGCGACCGCATGGCCCGCGACCACATCGCCGGCGTGACCATCGCCGTCGTCCAGAACGGCCAGGTGGTGCTGAAGAAGGGCTACGGCGTCGCCAGCCTGAAGGACGGCCGCAAGGTCGATCCCGACAAGACCCTGTTCCGCATCGGCTCGATCTCCAAGACCTTCACCTGGATCGCCCTGATGAACGAGGTGGACGCCGGCCGCATGCGCCTGGACACCCCGATCAACATCTACTTGCCCGAGAAGCTGCAGCTGAAGGACCAGGGCAAGAAGACCCCGGTGCGGCTGCGCGACCTGATGACCCACACCGCCGGGTTCGAGGACCGGGCCCTGGGCCAGCTGTTCGAGCGCGACCCGCGCCGCGAACGGCCCCTGGAGCTGTACCTGCGCCAGGAGCGTCCCAACCGCGTGCGCGAACCGGGCCTGCTGCCGGCCTATTCGAACTACGGCGCCGGCCTGGCCGGCGCGGCTCTGGCCAACGTCACCGGCCAGCCGTTCGAGAAGGAGGTCGCCGACCAGGTGATCCTGCCCGCCGGCCTGACCCACACCACCTTCCGCGAGAACCGTCCGTGGCGGGACGACCTGCCGCCGCCGATGGCCGCGAACCTGGCGGCCGACCTGTCGGACGGCTTCCGCTGGACCCCGCTGGGCTTCCAGACCGAGGACCCGGAGTTCATCGGCCACATCGCCCCCGCCGGCGCCGCCTCCAGCACCGCCGGCGACATGGCCCGCTACATGACCCTGCTGCTGAACGGCGGGACCATCGACGGCAAGACGATCTTCTCGTCCAAGACCAGCGCCCTGTTCCGCACGCCGATGTACCGCCCGGCCGAGGGCGCGCCCGGCTGGAACGCCGGCTTCATGGACATCCCCCTGCCCGGCGGCAAGCGCGGCTTCGGCCACGCCGGCGCCACCCTGTGGTTCCACTCCAACATGGTGATGGTCCCCGAGCTGGGCCTGGGCGTCTTCGTGGCGGTCAACACCGACACCGGCGCCGACCTGCCCGCCACCCTGCCCTCGACGATCATCGAGCGTTTCTACGCGCCGCGTCCGGAAATCCCCGCCGCCAGCCCGATCTCGCACGACGAGGCCCGCGCCTATGAGGGCCGGTTCCTGACCACGCGCCGCTCCTACGGCGGGCTGGAGGGCTTCATCGACCGCCTGATCGGCGAGGCCAGCGTGCGCGCCGCGCCCGACGGCCGCCTGACCCTGACCATCGACGGCCAGTCCAGCCAATGGACGGCGACCGGCCAGCCCGACACCTTCGCCCCCGTCGGCGGGTCCGGCCTGCTGGTCTTCCAGCGCGATGACGGCAAGGTCGTGCGGTTCTTCTCGCCGATGGGCGGAGCGGCGTTCGAGCGCATCGGCTTCCCGCACCAGCTGGGCCTGCTGATCGCCTTCGCCGTGCTGACCGCCCTGGCGGCCATCGCGACCCTGATCGGCGTGGCCACTCGCGACCGCCGCGAGGCGCGCCAGACCCCGACCCAGGCCCGCGCCAGCCTGATGCAGACCATCCAGTCCATCCTCTGGCTGATCGCCCTGGTCGGCGTCGGGGTGTTCGCCAGCGGTTCCTCCGACGTGGCCAACGTGGTCTACGGCTGGCCCAGCGGCTGGCTGCTCAGCGCCTCGGCCTGCGCCTTCGTCTCGGCCTGGCTGACCATCGCCACCCTGGCCATGCTGCCGGTCGTGTGGCGCGGCGGGCGGCGGGTCGACAGCTGGACCTCGCTGCGCAAGCTGGCCTTCACCTGCACGACCCTGGTCTTCCTGGGCTTCACCCTGCTGCTGGGCGCCTGGGGCTTCCTGGAATTCTGGAACACCTGACCCCCTCCGGCCCTTCGGGCCACCTCCCCCAGAGGGGGAGGAGCGGCACGCGATCTGCACCGCCCTCCCCGAGGAAGCCTCGGGGGGAGCCGATCGTGTCAAAACTGGACGCCGCCATCTTCAGCCTGGCCGGCCTGCTGGCCTGGCTCGCGGCCACCCTGTTCTACGCGGCCTATGGCGGCGGGCTGCTGGAGAAGGCCT
Source organism: Caulobacter sp. 05T431 (assembly GCF_056665975.1). Taxonomy (NCBI): domain Bacteria; kingdom Pseudomonadati; phylum Pseudomonadota; class Alphaproteobacteria; order Caulobacterales; family Caulobacteraceae; genus Caulobacter; species Caulobacter sp. 05T431. The sequence continues at coordinate 2,148 of NZ_JBFTKU010000028.1, forward strand.
TCTGGTTCTACGCCCTGAACGCCTTCGCGGCGGCGGCGGCGGCCACCTTCGTCTTCCAGGTCGCCGCGCGGCTGCGGCGGATCCCGCGGGCCCGGCGGCTGTTCCCGGCCATGGCCTTCGGCCTGCCGATCCTGGCCGGCGCCGACCTGGTGCTGGCCCACTTCGAGAAGCTGATGTCCGACGATCCGGCCAGCCTGGGCCGCTACGGCGCCTTCATGCTGGTGCTGCTGGTCTCGGTGGGGGCGTCAGTCTTCGAGCGTGGACCGCAGAAAGCGCGAGTCTAGCTTCCGCACCACGATGACGATCCGCTCGCGCTCGGCCGGGCGGCGCTCGACCAGCAGACGGGCCACCTGGGCGTCGTCGTGGAAGGCGTAGCCCTTGATGGCGTCCAGCAGGGCCTTGGCCAGGTTGTCCAGGTCCATCCACGGCGGCTCGCCGACGAACTCCATGCCGATCTCAACCGAGAACTCGCCCCAGGCCGGGCGCGAGCCACGCCAGACCTTGCGGAAGAACTCGTAGATCAGGGGCTTGTAGTACTTGGCCTGGGTGGTCAGGCCGTCGACCACCAGGGTCAGCTGACCGTCCGCCTCTCGGGCCCGGACCTTGCCGTGATGCGTCCAGCCGTCGTCCACTAAGCCTGCTCGACCTTCACGGCCGTGCCGTAGGCCAGGACCTCGGTGATGCCTTCCATGATCTCGTTGGCGTCGTAGCGCATGGCGATCACGGCGTTGGCGCCCAGCTCGGCCGCGTGGGCCACGAGCAAATCGTAGGCTTCCTTTCGGGCCGCCTCGGCCAGGTTCACATAGATCGACAGCTTGCCGCCGAAGATCGACTGGATCGAGCCGCCGAGATTGCCGATCACGCTGCGTGAGCGGACGGTGACGCCACGCACCAGGCCCAGATGGGCGACGACGCGATAGCCGGGCAGATCGTTGGTGGTGGCGACGAGCATGGGATGTCTCCTGACGTCCCGCCCCTATATCGGACCGCTCGCCGCCTCGCCATCACTAGAGCCGCAGGTGGATGCCCTTGCGATGCAGCGGCGTGATCGCCGCGGTGATCAGGGCCAGGATCGCCAGGGCGCACAGGAACGAGGCCAGGTAGGGATCGGCGGTCAGGCGCTGGGCCGTCTCGTAGCCGAAGCCCTGGGGCGTCAGGGCGGTCCCGTCCGCCCGATGGGCCAGCGCCAGGCCCGCGCAGGCGCCCAGCACCTGCGAGACCACGAAGGCCAGGATGGCGTTGCCGCCCAGCACCTTCAGCGGCGCAGCGACGATCTCGACCGCCCGGACCTTCAGGATCGCCTGCAGCACGACCAGGGCGACCAGCGAGGCGCCGCTGCTGAACAGGGCGAAGCTGGAGGTCCAGATCCGCTTGTTGACCGGCACGACCGGGTCCAGCGCCAGGCCGGCGACCACCAGGGCCACGCCCAGGATCAGAAGTGGGACAAGCCCGCCCGCCGCCTCCCCGTCCCGCTCCGAACGCCGGGTCAGCAGGGCGGCGGCGATCACGCCGACCAGGACGTTGACGGTGGCCGGGAAGGTCGAGAGCAGCCCCTCCGGATCATAGGTCACGCCCACGCCCTCGGTCAGGCCGTAAGGCCACAGGTGCGGGATCGTGAACACCGCCCGGTCGACGAAGGCGGGCAGCGAACCGTTGGAATCCAGCCGTCCGACGCCGAACCCCGGGACCGGCGTGAAGGCCAGCAGCGCCCAGTAGCCGACCAGCAGCACGGCGGCCGCCAGGGCGACGCCGCCGAGGTTGATCCGCAGCCTTCCGTCGCCGGCGGGCTTGGCGGGCAGCAGGCAGATGGCGCTGGCCAGGGCGTAGCAGAGGCCGATCCGCTGCAGGATGCCGGGGATGCGCAGATGGGCCAGGTCGAAGGTCGGCAGGGCGTTGAGCACCAGGCCCAGCAGGAGCAGCAGGCCGGTGCGGCGGGCGATCTTGACCCACAGCGCCGCCGAGCTCTGCTCCCCCGTCCGCAGCCGCGGCGCGGACAGGGCGATCGCCATGCCGACGCAGAACAGGAAGGTGGGGAACACCAGGTCCGCCGGGGTCCAGCCGTTCCAGGCCGCGTGCTTCAGCGGCGCGTAGCTGTGATCCCAAGACCCCGGACTAGTCACCAGGATCATGCCGGCGACGGCCAGTCCCCTCAAGACATCGAGCGCGACAACGCGTCCAGAGCCGACTTTCGTCGATTCCATAGTCACCTCCCCTATCGTTGCGGAAGTTATGACCAAGAAAGACAGCGCTGTCAAATGTGAGATGATTTTTCAATTACCTGACCATCCCCATCCAGAGGTGGATTTCAGGCCTTTACGCGCTTCAAAGCCTTACGAAACAAATGGATGATCGAGGTCAGAGCCCGACCACCGCCGCCAGCTTCAGGACGGTGTTCCAATTGCGGGCGGTGCCCAGCKGAGCCCGCTTGGTCTTCTTCCAGTCGCGATCGAGCATCGAATGGCCGACGTCCTCGGGATAGTCGATATAGAGCTCCCGCGTCCCGACCTTGAAGGTCTCGGGCCCCGTGATCGCCGCGCGCAGGATCGCCTCGTCCTCGTCTGACAGCCGCGCCTTCATGAAGTGCACCAGCAGGTGGTTGGGGTGGCTCTTGACCTGGTCCGGATAGGGGTTGCCGTCGATGATGGCCTTCAGCTCTGCGGGCGACCGGACGAAGAACTCGGTGCGCAGGCCCATGCGCTTCTCCAGCCCGTCCTCCAGGCGCCTTTCGATGTCGGCGTCAGAACCGCCCTTCCCCCACAGCACCAGATTGCCGCTGGCCAGCAGCGTCTTGGCCTCGTCGAAGCCCAGGTCCTTGGCCAGGCTCAGCAGATCGTCCTTCAGCACCTTGCGGCCGCCGACATTGACGCCGCGCAACAGGGCGATGTGAGGGCTCATGGGCGAACTCCGTTCTTCGAACGTTCCCGTCGTAGCGTCGCCGGTGCGGCTTCGCAAGCGCCGAGCGTTGCCCTCCGCCCGCCTTGGGTCTAGACCGCGCTCGACCGTTTTTCCGGAGACCCGCCGCATGACCGCCACGCGCAACGAGACCGACACCTTTGGCCCGATCGCCGTCGAGAACGACAAGTACTGGGGCGCTCAGGCCCAGCGTTCGCTCGGCAACTTCAAGATCGGCTGGGAGAAGCAGCCGCTTCCCGTCGTCCGCGCCCTGGGCATCGTCAAGCGCGCCGCCGCCGAGGCGAACCTGGCCCTGGGCAAGCTGGACCCGAAGATCGCCGAGACCATCGTCGCGGCCGCCAACGAGGTCATCGAAGGCAAGCTGAACGAGCACTTCCCGCTGGTGGTCTGGCAGACCGGCTCGGGCACCCAGTCGAACATGAACGCCAACGAGGTGATCTCGAACCGCGCCATCCAGATGCTGGGCGGCGAGATGGGCAGCAAGAAGCCCGTCCACCCCAACGACCACGTCAATATGAGCCAGTCGTCGAACGACACCTATCCGACGGCGATGCACGTGGCCTGCGCCGAGCAGATCGTCCATGACCTGCTGCCGGCCCTGAAGCACCTGCACACGGCCCTGAAGTCCAAGTCCGACGCCTGGGCCAAGATCATCAAGATCGGCCGCACCCACACCCAGGACGCCACGCCCCTGACCCTCGGCCAGGAGTTCGGCGGCTACGCCCAGCAGATCGAGAACGGCATCGCCCGCATCGAGAGCACCCTCCCCGCCCTGATGCAGCTGGCCCAGGGCGGCACCGCCGTCGGCACCGGCCTGAACGCCCCGATCGGCTTCGCCGAGAAGGTGGCCGAGCAGATCGCCGGCATCACCGGCCTGCCCTTCACCACCGCCCCGAACAAGTTCGAGGCCCTGGCCGCCCACGACGCCATGGTCTTCAGCCACGGCGCGATCAACACGGTCGCCGCCAGCCTGTTCAAGATCGCCAACGACATCCGCTTCCTGGGCTCGGGCCCGCGCGCGGGCCTGGGCGAACTGAGCCTGCCGGAAAACGAGCCGGGCTCGTCGATCATGCCGGGCAAGGTGAACCCGACCCAGTGCGAAGCCCTGACCCAAGTCTGCGTCCAGGTGTTCGGCAACCACGCCGCCGTCACCTTCGCCGGCAGCCAGGGCCATTTCGAGCTGAACGTCTTCAACCCGGTGATGGCCTACAACTTCCTGCAGTCGGTGCGCCTGATGTCGGACGCCGCGATCAGCTTCACCGACAACTGCGTCGTCGGCATCGAGCCCCGCGTCGACAACATCAAGAAGGGCGTCGAGAACAGCCTGATGCTGGTCACGGCCCTGAACGGCAAGCTGGGCTACGACATCTGCGCCAAGATCGCCAAGACCGCGCACAAGAACGGCACCACCCTGCGCGAGGAAGCCGTCGGCGGCGGCTACCTGACCAACGAAGAGTTCGACCAGTACGTCCGCCCCGAGAACATGATCTCGCCGGGCTGAACTTGATCCAGCTCGTTCGGATCATCGATGACCTGCCGGACGGCTTCGACGCCCTCCTCGCCTACGCGGCGAGCGAGGGCGTCCGCAACATGGCGCTGCTGGCCCAGGGCTGGGCCGGCGGCGACCAGCGCTTCGACGGCGACGGCGAGGCCCTGCTGGGCGCGCTGCTGGCCGGGGACCTGGCGGGGATCGGCGGCCTGTCGGTCGAGACCGCCGCCGCCGAGCCGGCCCGCCGCGTGCGCCGCTTCTACGTCCGCCCCGCCTTCCGCCGTCAGGGCGTGGCGCGCACCCTGGCCTCGGCCCTCGTGCAGGAAGCCCTCGACCAGGTMGACCTCCTCACCTGCAACGCCGCCGCCTCCCCCGTCGCCGCGCCGTTCTGGGAGGCCCAGGGCTTTTCGCGGGACACTTCAGGGCCTTGGACGCACGTGCTGCGGCGGAGCGCCGGCTAGAACCGGCGTTTCTGCGGCTGCCCTGACCCGATCGCCGTGTTAGCCTTGGCCCATGGGCAAGGTCGAACTCGACATCGGCATCGATCCGGAGCTGCTGGCGCAGGCCATGCGGCTGGGGATTTCCACCGCCGGCATGAGCGAGATCCAGCTGCGGCTGCACCTCCAGAAGGTCGACCCCGCCGGCGCCGAGGAGCGCGCGCGGCGTTGGGCCGAGGAGAACGCCGAGGCGATCAAGGAACACAACGTCTTCATCGAAGAGCATGGATTGCTCTCGGACCACCTGCGGACCTGGTAGGTGCGGCAATATGATCTCTACGAAAATCCGGCAGCGCCGATGCGTGGCGCTGTCCCGTTCGTGGTGGTCCTGTCCTCACATCTGCTGGCAGGCCTGACGGAGGTCATCGTGGCGCCCGTTCTTGCAGGTCGCAGCGCGCCGCTGAACGCCTTCGAAATTCAAATCGAGCACAATGCGGCGACGCTCCTGATCAGCGTCACGGGCATGACCGCGATCCGACAGCGCGACCTGCGACGACGTGCAGGCTCCCTCGCCGCCTATGAAGACGACATCCGTCGCGCGGTCGACCGCCTGTTCACCGGCTTCTGAAGCCTAGCGCCGGTCCACCACCGTCCGGCCGATCGGGGCAATGGCCGCGATGGCTAGCTGCAGGTCCTTGATGGCGAACGGGATGCCGATGATCGTCACGGCCTCGGCGGCGGCGGCGATCAGGTGCGACAGGGCGATGTACCAGCCGCCCAGCAGGAACCAGATCACGTTGAGCACGCAGCCCAGGCCGCCGGTGCCCAGGTCCTCGCGACCGGTGACCAGTTCGCGGGGGACCATCTCCTTGCCGAACGGCCAGAAGGCGAAKCCGGCGATGCGCCAGGCCGCGCCCGCATAGGGCAGGCCCACGATGGTGATGGCCAGCAGCGCGCCGCCCAGCAGCCACAGGCAGCCCGAGATGAAGCCGCCGCAGATGAACCACAGGATGTTGAGCAGCAGGCGGATCATGGCGGTCTCCGACGAAGGCGGCCTTAGGCGTGCGACGAATCGCGATCGATGTCGAGCTTCACCTTTCTCCTCCCGGCGGACGTGACCTTGCCACAAGCTATCGCTATGTGTCGGTCCAGAAACAAAGGCGGCGCTTCCGATTCCAAGCGCCGCGCCGCACGAGGGCACGATGGGTCTGTTCCGCAAGAAGAAGCACCAGGCGATCTCGCTGCCGGTCGGCGTCGCGCCCGTGCCCGTCCCGGTCAAGTTCCGCGGCTGCACCTACCGCATGCCCGACCACTGGGTGATCACCAAGCAGCTGCTGGACGGCAAGAACTACGAGCCCTGGGTGCTGGACTACTTCCTGCAGATCCTGAAGCCCGGCATGACCGTGCTGGACGTCGGGGCCAGCTGGGGCGCCTTCGCCCTGCCCGCGGCCAAGAAGGTCGGGCCCGACGGCCGGGTGATCGCCATCGAGATGAGCCCGGGCAACGGCCGGGTGATCCTGGAGAGCGCCAAGGCGAACGCCATCGACAACATCCGCCTGATCCTGGTGGGCGTCTCCGACCGGCTGGAGACGGCCTTCCTGCGCCGCCAGACCATGCACAACAATCACCAGCTCGAACCGGCCGGCCAGGCCGCGCCCGAAGACCTCTCCGACTACGACTTCGCGCCCGTCGTGCCGATCGACCTGCTGCGCGGCGAGCTGGGCCAGGTCGACGTGATGAAGATCGACATCGAGGGCATGGAATATCGCGCCTTCATGGGCGCCAAGGCGTTCATGGCCGAGCAGAAGCCGATCACCTTCCTGGAATACTCTCCAGCCTTCCAGGCCGAGACCTCGCGCGCCGAGGGTTCGGCCCTGCTGAGCTTCTTCCTGGACCTGGGCTACGGCGTCGAGATCCTGCACCGCAAGAAGAAGCGCGAGGCCGTGAAGGGCGCGACCGCCGCCGAGGTCATCGCCAATGTCGACGCGGCCTGGAAGCGGCATGTCGAGGACGACAACGGCACCCACCTGGACCTGTGCCTGAAGGCGAAGGCCTAGATCCCTACTTGATCAGCTGCCACTTGCGCGCCCATCGCCCCTTGCCGAAGCGCGTGAGGATCAGCAGGTAGAGGCCGGCATAGATCACCGCGCCCACGCCCACGAGACCCATCGCCCAGGGCCCCGGCGCGTGCCAGGGCGGCGGGACCAGCCAGTTGTGCGGCGGGGCGGTCAGCTCAAGCCACAGCCCGCCCACCCAGGCCAGCGAGAACAGCAGCACGGCCGGATAGCGCAGGACCGGGCTCTTCTGGACCAGCAGCAGGAACTGGATGAAGGCCACGGCCAGGCCGGCGGCGATCGCCGCCCCGGCGGTCAGCCAGCCGTTGTGCGCCAGGGCCTTGACCCGCACCGCCGCCGAGAAGGCCGCCCACAGCGGGGCCCACAGCACCGGACCGAAGGTCAGCAGCAGGATCCCGAACCCGATCACCACGCCCAGGCCGCCGCCGATCACCTTGCCGGCCGCCTCGCMCGCCTCGTGGGCGTGCCCATGGCCATGCGGGTCGCCGCTGGGATTGTCCGGCGTGGTCTTCAGCACGGTATTGAGGGACGGCAGCGGGCCTTCCGGCGGCAGCGGAAGCATGTTGCTGAGCTTGGATCCCCCCGGTCCCATCGCGTCAGGCCCTTCGGCTGACCGCGAAATCGGCGAGGCTTTCCAGGCTGGTGCGCCAGTCGTTGGCCGGGAAGCCCGACAGCGCGGCCTTGGCCTTGTCGGCATAGCCGCCCGCCAGGTCCAGCGTGGCGTCCAGCGAGCCCGTGCCGACGATCAGTTCGCGGGCGCGACGGAAGTCGGCCTCGGTCTGCTCGCGGCGGCCGATGGCCCGCTCCCAGAACTCGGCCTCGCGCGGGCCCGAGCGGGCGATGGCCAGCAGCAGGGGCAAGGTGGCCTTGCCTTCGCGGAAGTCGTCGCCGGCGTTCTTGCCCAGGGCCTCGGTCGTGCCGCCGTAGTCCAGGGCGTCGTCGGCCAGTTGGAAGGCCAGGCCCAGGTTCATGCCGTAGTCGCGCAGGGCGTTCGACTTCTCGGCCGACACCCCGGCCGAGACGCCGCCGGCTTCGGAGGCCGCGGCGAACAGCTCGGCGGTCTTGGCGCCGATGATCTCCAGRTACAGGGCCTGGGACAGGTTCAGGTCGTGGCTGCGGGTGAGCTGAAGCACCTCGCCCTCGGCGATGACGCGGCTGGCCTTGGCCAGGATCTCCAGCGCCTTCATCGAGTTCGTCTCGACCATCAGCTCGAAGGCCCGGGCGAACAGGAAGTCGCCGACCAGCACGCTCTGCGCCGCGCCCCAGATCAGGTGGGCGGCGACCTTGCCGCGCCGCAGCTGGCTGCCGTCGACCACGTCGTCGTGCAGCAGAGTGGCGGTGTGGATGAACTCGACGGCGGCGGCCAGCTTCAGGCAGCTGTCGTTGTCCGACCCGGCCAGGCGCGCGGCGGCCACGGTCAGCAGCGGACGCAGGCGCTTGCCGCCGGCGGCGATCAGGTGCTCGGCCAGGGCCGGGATGACCGGGACCTCGCTCTGCATGCGCGCGGTGATCAGGGCGTCGACCCCAGCCATGTCGGCGGCGGCCAGCCGCACAAGACGATCCACCGATCCCGGCTCCCGGGCGAGGGTCGCTGCAGCTGCGTCCAAAACCATACTCTCCCTGCTGACGCCCGCCGGAGGTCGGCCTGCGCCTCGCGTCCCTTGGGCTTGATCAGCCGTTGCGAGCGACAATGCTGGCGGGATAGGTCAGGGTCAAGGCGAGCACAAGGCTTGAAACGTTGCCGGACGCGTTACCCACATCCCCAGGCCCCCTCGCGGTCACCGAAGACGCCGTCCTGAACGGTCGCGTCAAGCTGCGCCAGCCCGTGACGGGCTACCGCGCCGGCATGGACGCGGCCTTGCTGGCCGCCGCCTGCGACGCCGCCCCCGGCGACCGGGTGATCGAGGCCGGCTGCGGGGTCGGCGGCGCGCTGCTGGCGGCGGCCGTCCGCCGCCCCGGCGCCCGATTCGTCGGAGTGGAGCGCGATTCCGCCGCCGTGGAGCTGGCGCGGGGCAATGTCGGGCTGAACGCCCTGGCCGATCGCGTGGAGATCGTCGCCGGCGACGTCGAGCGCGGCTTCCGGGCCCTGGACCTGCCGGTGTTCGACGCGGTGATCAGCAATCCGCCCTTCTTCGACGACCCCGCCGCCCTGCGCGCGCCCGCGCCGGAGAAGTCCGGCGCCTGGATGGCCGACGGCGGCCTGAAGGCCTGGACGGGCTTCTGCCTGAAGGCGGTGCGCGAAGGCGGGACCATCACCCTGATCCACCGCGCCGACCGCTTGGCCGACCTCCTGGCCCTGCTGGCGCCCAAGGCCGGCTCGTTCAGGATCCGCCCCATCGCCCCCTTCGCCGACGCCCCGGCCAAGCGGGTGATCGTGCGGGCGATCAAGACCGGCAAGGCGCCGCTGGTGCTGCTGCCGCCGCTGGTCCTGCACGAGCGGGAGGGATCGGGGCACTCGGCGGCGGCCGAGGCCGTCCTGCGCGGCGACGCGGCGCTCGGTTGGTGAAAATCATATAAAGATATCTTTATATCCCTCTTGACGATGAGCCGAAACGCGCGCTCCCTAGGCTCGTCGTGGTCTGCGGACGTTCGCGTCCGGAGCTAAGAGGGAAGTCGGTGCGGGGGTGAAATCCCAAATCCGGCGCTGCCCCCGCAACTGTGAGCGGCGAGCCGCTGTCCGATACGTGTCACTGACGCGCCGAAGCTGGATCGGTGGCGCGTCGGGAAGGCCAGGACAGGGGCGCTGACCCGTGAGCCAGGAGACCTGCCCCGACAGATAACGTCCTCCGGCGGGGTGCCCGGTCTGGTCGCTTGCAAGGCGCGACCGGGCCCGTGAACCCGTGCGCGACCGCGTGCGCGCCCCGATCAAGCCTCCGCCTTCACACCGGCAGAGGTTTTTTGAAATGACCGTMACCGTCGCCACCCTGGGCTTTCCCCGCATCGGCCCGCGCCGCGAGCTGAAGCTCGCGCTCGAGGACCATTGGGCGGGCAAGACCGACGCCCCTTCCCTGCTCGCCACGGCCGCCGGCCTGCGGGCGCACGGCTGGAAACGCCAGAAGGCGCTGGGCGTGGACCACGTGCCYAGCAACGACTTCTCGCTCTACGACCACGTGCTGGACGCCAGCGTCATGGTCGGCGCCGTCCCGGCGACCTACGGCTGGGCCGGCGGCGAGGTCGACACCGCGACCTATTTCGCCATGGCGCGCGGGACGCAGGGCGACGCCCAGGTCTGCGAACACGGMCACATCCACGCCCACGGCGCGGGCCTGCCGGCCATGGAGATGACCAAGTGGTTCGACACCAACTACCACTACCTGACGCCCGAGGTGTCGCGCGGCCAGGTCTTCACCCTGTCGTCCACCAAGCCGATCGACGAGTTCCTGGAGGCCAAGGCCCTGGGGATCCGCACCCGCCCCGTCTTGCTGGGCCCCGTCACCTTCCTGAAGCTGGCCAAGAGCCGTGACCCGGACTTCTCGCCGCTGACCCTGCTGTCGTCGCTGATCCCGGTCTATGTCGAAGTGCTGCAGCGCCTGATGGCGGCCGGGGCCGACTGGGTGCAGATCGACGAGCCGTGCCTGGCCCTGGACCTGACCGAGTTCGAGCGCGGCGAACTGCGCCGGGCCTACGGTCTGCTGACCCACGCCACGCCGGGCCTGCGGATCATGCTGACCAGCTATTTCGGGGCCTATGGCGACAACCTGTCGACCGCCGCCAACCTGCCGGTCGACGGCCTGCACATCGACCTGGCCCGCGCGCCCGAACAGCTGGACGCGGCGCTCTCGGCGGCCCGCGAGGGGCTGGTGCTGTCCCTGGGGGTGATCGACGGCCGCAACGTCTGGCACGCCGACCTGGAGGCTCTGCTGGACCGCCTGGACCCGATCGTCTCCAAGCGCGGCGGCGACCGCGTGATCCTGGCGCCGTCATGCTCGCTGCTGCACACCCCGATCGATCTGGAGCTGGAAACCGCCATCGATCCGGAGGTCCGCCAATGGCTGGCCTTCGCCGTCCAGAAGATCGAGGAGCTGACGATCCTGGCCAAGGCGCTGAACGAGGGCCGCGACGCGGTCCGGCCGGCCCTGGAGGCCGCCTCCAAGGCCGCCGCCGCGCGCCGGTCCTCGCCGCGCATCCACGACCTGGCGGTCCAGGCTCGACTGGCCGCGGTCACGCCGGACGACGCCCAGCGCGCTTCGCCGTTCGCCCGGCGTATCGCCCTGCAGCAGGCCCGCCTGAACCTGCCGTCCCTGCCGACCACCACGATCGGCTCGTTCCCCCAGACCAGCGCCGTGCGCAAGGCCCGCGCCGCCCACGCCAAGGGCGTCCTGGCCGACGCCGACTACCAGGTCTTCCTGCGCGAGGAGACCGCGGCCGCCGTGGCCTGGCAGGAGGAGATCGACCTGGACGTGCTGGTGCACGGCGAGTTCGAGCGCAACGACATGGTCCAGTATTTCGGCGAGCAACTGGCCGGCTTCGTGTTCACCAAGCACGCCTGGGTGCAATCATACGGCTCGCGCTGCGTGCGGCCGCCGATCATCTTCGGCGACGTGTCGCGGCCCCGTCCGATGACGGTGGAATGGTGGCGCTACGCCCAGTCGCTGACCGACCGGCCGATGAAGGGCATGCTGACCGGCCCGGTCACCATCCTGCAGTGGTCGTTCGTCCGCGACGACATTCCGCGCAGCCAAACCTGCCGCCAGATCGCCCTGGCGATCCGAGACGAGGTGGTCGACCTGGAGGCCGCCGGCGCCAAGGTGATCCAGATCGACGAGGCGGCCCTGCGCGAGGGCCTGCCCCTGCGCCGCGCCGACCGCCAGGCCTATCTGGACTGGGCGGTGGAGGCCTTCCGCCTGGCCGCCTCCGGCGTCCGCGACGAGACCCAGGTCCACACCCACATGTGCTATTCGGAGTTCAACGACATCATCGCCGCGATCGGGGCGATGGACGCCGACGTCATCTCCATCGAGACCGCGCGCTCGAAGATGGAGCTGCTGGACGCCTTCGAGGCCTACGCCTATCCGGCCGAGATCGGGCCGGGCGTCTACGACATCCACGCCCCCCGCGTGCCGGGACCCGAGGAGATGGTCGCCCTGCTGGCCAGCGCCGGCGCGCGGCTGTCGCCCGGGCAGCTGTGGGTCAATCCCGACTGCGGCCTGAAGACCCGCAAGTGGGACGAGGTCCGCCCGGCCCTGGTCAACATGGTGGCGGCGGCGAAGGCGGCTCGAGCGGTGCTGTAGCCTGAAGAAGGGGACACACACTCACCCCACGGTCTTCGCCGAACTGGCTAGGCCTTGCCGTGAGTGTGTGTCCCCACCTTAATCCCCTACTCCGCGTACAGCGCCAGCGCGTCCAGGCACATCTCCAGCCCGGTCAGGTCGTGCAGCGGATCGTCGGTGATGATCACGAACAGTCGCCGGGCCTCGGCCCACAGCATCAGGGTCTCGGGCAGGCCGAAGTCCTCGACCACGCAGCCGTCGCCGTCGCGCCAGACGCCGTGCTCGTCGCGCTGGGCGCCCACGTGCACCTCGACCCGGTCGACATATTCGGCCTCGCTCTCGTCGGCGACGTTGACATAGGCCATGACCGGCCGCCCCAGGCCCGCCAGGACGCCGGCCTCGAAGGCCGCGGCGCTGGCGCAGGAAGGCCCTCGGAACGGGGTCAGGTTGATGATCCCGGCGTCGGCCTGCCGCAGCTTGGCCATCCTCTCGGCGTAGAGTTCCCGCGCCTGGACCTCGACATTGTCGGCCTGGGTCTCGACGACGGCGGGAGCGGTCAGGCCGGTGAAGCCGTTATCAGCACAGAGGGCGCGTTGGCGCGCGGCCTGGGCCTCGGCGTCGGGAAGCCAGGGCTCGGGTCCGGCCAGCCAGATGGAACGTACGGGTCTCATGACCCTTAGAACTTGCCGAAACGGGACGCTGTCAACCGCCTTGAGGACCATGAACGCCCCTAAGACCGCTCCAGACCGCCGCGCCCTGATCGTCGCCGCCGCGTCCACCCTCGTCCTGCCCGGCCTCATCCCCGCCCCCGCCCGGGCCGCCATGAGCGACCCCTGGCTGGCCTATGACCGCCGCCTGCGCCGCCAGCTGGCGGAGAGCCGGGGCGATTTCGACCCCGATTTCGAGACCGACCTGCACGACCTGGGCGACATCTTCCGGCGGGCCCAGGGCCTGAACGCCCTGGCGCCCGATCCCGGCCTGACCCTGGCCGCCCGCGCCCACGCCGCCGACATCGCCCGCACCGGCGTGTTCGACCACATGACCCGCGAGGGCTTCGGCCCCGCCGCCCGGGTGGGCCTGCTGGCCCGCGACCTGGTCGGCGCGCCGGGCGAGAACATCGCCGAGCGGCTGAACGCCAGCGGCGCCGTGCGGCCCGACCAGATCATGGGCCAGTGGAAGTCCAGCCCCGGCCACCGCGCCAACCTGCTGGCGCCGGGCTTCACCCATGTGGGCTACGGCGTGCTGCGCCAGGGCCGCGAGGTGATGGCGGTCGGGGCCTATGCCGAGGTTTCGGCCCGCCTCTCCGCCCCCGCCCCGCTGCGCGTGGCGTCCGTGGGCGTGATCGCGGCCGCCCTGACGGGCGCCGTGCCGCGCATCGACCAGTTCTCGGTGTCGGAGCCCGGCGCGGAGGCCCTGGTCGAGACCTATGTCGAAAGCCCGGGCGCCCAGACCCTGCCGCCCGGCGCCTGGCAGCTGCGCCCGCACCTGTCGACCGGCCCACGGAAGTATCAGGTGGCCTGGGGCCCGGTGTTCGTGCTGGGGTGAGCGCGCAGGTCCGACAATCGCTCTCGCGCGGCTTCGGACGCCAGAAAAGCCGTCACCAGCCGAAAGCCCTCCCGCGCTTCGTCCCAGAATCCCTGCGGGGTGGAGCTCGTTTCGTCGCGCGCGCCGTGCTCGTCGAAAAGTTCGAGCAAAGCCGCGCCGTTCTCTGGCCGTAGAAGCCTCACGAGATAGGGCATGATGTCGATCCGGGCCCGCGCCATGCCGCAAAGCAACGTCTCGACCTCGCCGCCATGGGCGCCGTCACCGAGACCGGCCGCCCAGCGATCGAACCAGGCGGACAGGAAACCCAGGATCGCGGCGCGCTCGACGTCCGACCAGGCGCTCCACTCGGCCCGCGTTAGAGCGCCGACCGCCAGTTCTGGGGACGGCCACCAGGCCAGGTCGCTGGCCGACAGATCGAGGATGCGCGGCAGGAAATAGCGATAGTCGCCGACGTCCCCCACCGTCAGGAACACGCTGGATGCATAGGGGGCCAACTGGTCGCTGGTCAGAACGCCAAGCGGCCGCGTCAGCAGAACCTCCCGCGCGTCGGCGCCCAAACAGCAGAAGCAACCCTGGATCGACACCGGCGGCTCGGCGCTGAAGGTCTCGTAGAGTTCGGCCAAGGCGGCGTCGAAGGCGCTCATCACGGCAATCTCGATGGCCTGGTCCGTTTCGCCAAACGAAAAACGGCGGGCCCTCGCGAGCCCGCCGTTCGTCTTGGTCAGCGATGAAGCCGAGGCCTAGTTCTTGGCCACGTCCACCAGCTTGTTCTTGGCGATCCAGGGCATCATGGCGCGCAGGCGGCCGCCGACTTCCTCGATCTGGTGCTCGGCCGAGCGGCGACGGGTCGCCTTGAAGCTCGGCTGGCCCACCTGGTTCTCCAGCATGAAGTCGCGCACGAACTTGCCCGACTGGATGTCGTCCAGCACGCGCTTCATCTCGGCCTTGGTTTCCGGGGTGATGATGCGCGGACCGGTGACGTACTCGCCGTACTCGGCCGTGTTGCTGATCGAGTAGTTCATGTTGGCGATGCCGCCTTCGTACATGAGGTCGACGATCAGCTTCAGTTCGTGCAGGCACTCGAAGTAAGCCATTTCCGGCGCGTAGCCGGCTTCCACCAGCACTTCGAAGCCGGCGCGGACCAGCTCGACCGTGCCGCCGCAGAGGACGGCCTGCTCACCGAACAGGTCGGTTTCGCATTCCTCGCGGAAGTTGGTCTCGATGATGCCCGAGCGGCCGCCGCCGATGGCGCTGGCATAGGCCAGGCCGAGGTCGAGGGCGTTGCCGGTGGCGTTGTGGTGCACCGCGATCAGGCAAGGCACGCCGCCGCCCTTCTGGTACTMGCCGCGCACGGTGTGGCCGGGGCCCTTGGGGGCGACCATCAGGACGTCGATGGTGTCCTTGGGCTCGATCAGGCCGAAGTGCACGTTCAGGCCGTGGGCGAACAGCAGGGCCGCGCCGTCGCGGATGTTGGGCGCGATGTCGTTCTTGTAGATCGCGGCCTGATGCTCGTCGGGGGCCAGGATCATCAGCAGGTCGGCCCAGGCGGCGGCTTCGGCCACGGTCATGACCTTCAGGCCTTCGCCCTCGGCCTTCTTGGCCGTCGGCGAACCGGCGCGCAGGGCGACGGCCACGTTCTTGGCGCCGGAGTCCCGAAGGTTGAGCGCGTGAGCATGACCTTGCGAACCATAGCCTACGATCGCGATCTTCTTGTCCAAGATGCGAGCGAGGTCGGCGTCGCGATCATAATAGACGCGCATGTTTTTTCTCCAGGACTGGTCGTTTATGGCCGCCCCGCGCAACGGCGAAGCGACAAAGGCCGGGCGTTTGAGCGTTTTTTTGCCGTTTCGTCAAGGCGATGACGACAGAACGTTGTGACCCGAAAGCCTCTGTGGCGACGTTTTACGCCGCGGGGCGTTCCATCGCCATGCCGAGCCCGCAAGAAGCGCCTGACGACGCCCCGATCGTTTCCCCTGAACCCGCCGAGGATCGCGCCCTTCGCGTACTTCTGATCGCCGGCTCGCAGCGGCGGCACAACAGCTGCCCGGGCCTGGATTCCAAGGCGCGGGCGCTCATGCTGCGAATGGCCGCACGCCTGCCGGCCGGGTGGCAGATCGACACCGAGGACCTGGGCAACCAGCACGGCAAGCCCAAGATCCAAGCCTGCAACGCCTGCGTCTCCTCGTCGATGGCGCTCTGCGTCTGGCCCTGCAACTGCTACGGCCCGCGCAGCACCACCCAGCCCGACCTGATGTGGGACCTGGATCTCTACGGCCGCCTGGCCCGCGCCGACGCCTGGGCCTTCGTCGGTCCGACCAACTGGTACGGGCCCACGACCAATTTCAAGCTGATGTTCGACCGCCTGGTCTGCGCGGCCGGCGGCAATCCGCGCCCCGACCTGATCGACAAGAAGGACACCCTGAAGGCCCAGGCCCTGGAGCGCTCGCCCCAGTGGCGTCGGCTGACCCGCAACCACCTGGAAGGCCGCACGGCGGCCTTCTTCACCTATTGCGACGGCGGGGCCAACGAGATGGGCGAGGACGGCCGGCCCAGGCTGGTCAAGGAGAAGGCCTGGTTCGATCCGAAGAAGGAGCCCTACGCCGACGAGCGCCTGGCCTATCAGGGCCTGGTCTGGCAGTGCCGTTACAGCGGGATCGAGGTGCCGGACGACCTGTGGACCGCCGGGGTGTTCGGTGAGGGCAAGCCCTATGCCGACGACCAGGCCGACGACATGATGGCCGAGGCCGACCATGTCGCCCAGTTCGACGCCTGGGTCGAACGCTTCGTCGCCCATGTGGTCCCGAAGGGCATCGTGGCCACCAAGGACGACGAACGGGCGGCGAAGTCGACGACGAACGTCTAGGCGGCCGCCGCGTCGCGCCACGGGAACAGCGCCCGCAGCGCCGGGGTCCGCAGCCACAGCCCGCCCCACATGAACAGGCCCAGATAGATCGAGAACAGCTCGTGGCTGAACAGCGGGTTCTCGACCCGCACCTGGGTGGCCATGGCCCCGCCCAGCAGGCCGGTCATCAGCACCGCGCCCAGCAGGGCGGTGCGCGGGAACAGGTACAGGGCGACGAAGGTCAGCTCCATGATCCCGATCATCAGGACATAGTCGGCCTTCCAGCCCAGGGCCGTCAGGGTGTCGGCCGCCACCGACATGCCGGTCAGTTTCGGCAGGACGGACGCGCCCAGCATGAACAGGGCGAACAGGCCGGTCAGGACACGTCCGGTCCAGACCATGGGCGAAGCTTTGAACATCGTCGTTCCTTTCGAGGCCGCGACACGGCGGGGAAGGCGTTGCGCCTGGGCCCCTAGGACGCGCGTTCAGTCCGCCGGCCGACACGCCACCTCGAAAAACTTCACGCCCCTTGGCGCGCGGATGGCCGCGAGAAACGACAAACCCCGGGCGGATCGGGATCCGCCCGGGGCTCGTTCAGGACAGGACCGGTCCTACCAGAACAGGCCGTAATAGACGCTCAGCACCTGGCCGCTCCAGACGTCGACCAGCAGGGCGTCGTTGCCGACGCGGACCCACTCGCAGCCGACCGGCGGATACGGCAGGCCGTATTGCCAGGCGTCCAGGTAGTAGGACTGGCCGTACCAGCCGCCCGGCAGATAGTCGCCGAACGACCAGTGGCGCACGTAGAAGCCGCGCGGGTAGCGATAGGCTGGGGCGCGGTAGCGCTGCACGGCGCGATAGGACGGGCGGTACTGGCGTTGGTCGTAGCGCGGACGGTCGTGGTCGCGGTCGCGCCAGCGGCCGTCGCCCGGGCCCGGCCGGCCCTGGTCGCCGCGTCCGGGACCACGGTCCCAGCCGCCGTTCTGGGCGTTGCGGTCCCAGCCGCCACGGCCATCGCGGCCGTCGCGATCGCCCCGGCCCTGGTCCGGACGACCTTGATCGCCGCGGCCCTGATCGGGTCGACCTTGGTCCGGGCGGCCCTGGTCGCCGCGGTTCCAGCCGCCGCCACGTCCGCCCTGGCCGCGCCAGCCGCCTTCGCCGCCCTGTTGCGGAGCCTGGGCCTGGGGCGCGGGAGCGGGCTGCTGGGGCTGAGGCGCCGGCCGATCGCCGCGATCGGGACGGCCGCCGCGATCGCCGCGGTCGCCGCCGCCGGACTGACGCCAGCCGCCGCGATCGCCGCCGCCCGACGGCTGCTGCGGCTGTTGTTGCGGCTGCGCCTGTTGCGGCGCGGCCTGAGGCTGCTGCTGACGCCAGCCGCCGCCGTCGCCGCGCCCGCCGCCTCCCGGCCCGCGCTCGCGGCCTTGGCGATCTTGGCGCTCAGCGCCATCCTGCCCCAGGCCCGCGCCGGCGGCATGCGCCGAGACGCCGCCCAGCAAGGACAGGATCATAGCCGTCGTGATCAGACGTTTCATTGCTTTCCAAGTGCTCCAAGGGGCCTTGCATCGGCCCTGTCGCTCATCCCTTGTACGCAATGTCACCCTTGCACGATGAACCGCGTTTGAACGAAAGCGCCTGCCCCGAACGCCGCCGCCGGAGACCCTCGATGACCGCCAAACCTCAGGACGTGCTGGGCTTCTGGACCGCCGCCGGACCCGACAAGTGGTTCGCCAAGTCCGACGCCTTCGACGAGGCCATCCGCCTGAAGTTCGAGCCCGTCCACCTGGCCGCCTCGCGGGGCAAGTACGACGCCTGGGCCGAGCAGGCCGAGGGCGCCCTGGCCCTGCTGATCCTGCTCGACCAGTTCCCCCGCAACCTCTATCGGGCCAGCGGCCACGCCTTCGCCACCGACGGCAAGGCCCGCGCCGTCGCCGCCGCCGCCATCGCCGCCGGCCACGACAAGGCCGTCGCGCCCGAGCTTCGGCCGTTCTTCTACCTGCCCTACGAGCACGCCGAATCCCTGGCCGACCAGGAGACCAGCATCGGGCTGTTCGAAGGGCTGCTGAAGGACACCGGCGACGCCGACAGCCTCAAATGGGCCATCGCCCACCGCGACATCATCGCCCGCTTCGGCCGGTTCCCACACCGCAACGCCGCCCTGGGCCGGACGACCACGGCGGCCGAGCAGGCGTTCCTGGATGAGGGCGGGTTCGCGGGTTAGGGCGGGATAAGCGGCCAGGGCCTGTGGATCGTCCAATCCGCCGCACTACCCATCCGGCCGATTCGCCCGCAAACTCGGGCCATGAACGCCGTCACGCCCATCCACGCCGAACAGGCTCCCGCCGACCATCCCGAGCGGCAGTACCTGAACCTGCTCGCCGACATCCTGGAGAACGGCGTCCAGCGCGGCGACCGCACGGGCACCGGCACGCTGGGCGTGTTCGGCCGGCAGATCCGCTTCGACCTGTCGCGGGGCTTCCCGGTGCTGACCACCAAGAAGCTGCACCTGCGCTCGATCATCGTGGAGCTGCTGTGGTTCCTGAAGGGCGACACCAACGTGCGCTACCTGCAGGACAACGGCTGCAAGATCTGGGACGAGTGGGCCGACGAGAACGGTGACCTGGGTCCCGTCTACGGCAAGCAGTGGCGTTCGTGGGCCGCGCCGAACGGTCAATCGATCGACCAGATCGCCAACCTCGTCGAAGGTCTGAAGACCAATCCCAACAGTCGCCGCCACATCGTCAGCGCCTGGAACCCGGCCGACGTCGAGGACATGGCCCTGCCGCCCTGCCACTGCCTGTTCCAGTTCTTCGTCGCGGACGGCAAGCTGAGCTGCCAGCTCTACCAGCGCAGCGCCGACGTCTTTCTGGGCGTGCCGTTCAACATCGCCTCCTACGCCCTGCTGACGATCATGATCGCCCAGGTCGTGGGCCTGGAGCCCGGCGAGTTTGTCCACACCTTCGGCGACGCGCACCTGTACCTGAACCACCTGGAGCAGGCCCGCGAGCAGATCCAGCGCGAACCCAAGCCCTTCCCCACCCTGAAGATGGCCGACAAGCGCGACCTGTTCGCCTTCGAATACGAGGACTTCCAGCTGGAAGGCTACGAAGCCCACCCGCATATCAAGGCGGCGGTCGCCGTTTGAGGATCGCCCTCCTATCCTGTCTCGCCGGCCTGGCTTTGGCGACCTCGAGCGGGGTCGCCTCGTCGCAGACATCGCGGCCGATCGATTCCTTGAGCGACCTTGTCGTGCGAACCATTCAGGCCTGTCACGACGACCAAGATGGCAAAGAGATGCTGTTCGTCAGCGCCCAAAAGGACTTGGGGTTTGGCGGCTCCCTTACGTTCGGCTTCTTCCGTGAAGTCGAAGGCCAAAAGGTGAAGCTGGAAATCCAGAAGGACGGCTGTCGCCTCTCCTTCGCCACCTCGCCGGCGCCCTTCGGCCCGACTGTGGACGCCCTTGCTTCCCAGTCCCAGAGCTGGAACCCGCCGCAGCGGCTCTACGACAATCGCAAACCGCTGAAGCAGAGCGACGGCGACAGCCTGCGATCGTTCATCGGCTGGCAGTCCGAAGACAAGCATCACATGGAAGCGCTGATTGTCGACGAGCCCGATCCGAGCTCCGCGCACAGCCGCGATGGCTATATCGTCGCCTACGGTCGGTTCGGGCAGTGACCTGGGCCACCGACCGGCTCGAGCAGATCAAGGGCGGCGACGTCGTCCTGCCGCCGGTGGTGCAGACCCTGAAGCTGGGCGGCCTCGACGACTGGGGCGACGGCTGGGTCCGCAAGACCTGGACGCCGGCCCCGGAGCTGCTGAACGTCGACGGCTCGCTGTTCGGCGGCTACGTCGCCGCCCTGGCCGACCAGATTCTGGCCTTCGCGGCCATGACCGCCGCGCCGGCCGACGCCATGTTCCGCACCAGCAACCTGAAGGTCGACTTCATCCGGGTGGGCAAGGCCGAAGTGCTGACGATCGAAGGCCGCGTGGTCGCCAAGACCAAGGGCATGATCCATGTCGAGGCCGACTTCCGGCGGCCCGACGGCGAGCTGATCGCCCGCGCCTCCGCCCAGCAGGTCGTGGTCCCGTTCGGCGGCTAGAGTCGACCGCCCGACACGGCGGGTGGCCGCATCGCGCGACGCAGGGTAAACAGACCCCATGTCCGTTATCCTTACCGTCGGCCCCGTGGCCCGTTCGCTCAACGGCGTGATCGGCCGCGACAACGACCTGCCCTGGCGGTTGAAGTCCGACCTCGCGATCTTCAAGGCCTGCACGATGGGCAAGCCGGTGATCATGGGCCGCAAGACCTGGGACAGCCTGCCCCGCAAGCCGCTGCCCGGCCGGATGAACATCGTGCTGTCGCGCGACGGCTCGTTCGACCCCAGCCAGGCGGTGGTCTGCGAGAGCTTCCTGGAGGCCGTGCAGATGGCCAAGGAGCAGGCGGCCGAGGACGGCGTCGACGAGGTCTGCGTGATCGGCGGCCGCGCCCTGTTCGAGACCGCCCTGCCCAAGGCCCGGCGCCTGTACCTGACCGAGGTGCAGGCGAAGGTCGAGGGCGACGTCAGCTTCCCKCCGTTCGACGAAGCGGCCTGGACGGAAGTGCGTCGCGAGGCGCATCCTGCCGGTCCGGACGACGATCACGCCTTCGTCTTTCGTGTGCTGGAGCGCCGATGATGCGTCAGCTGACCGCCCTGCTCTGCGTGCTGGCCCTGGGCGCGGCCGGAGCCGCCTCCGCCGACATCAGCCTGGGCCAGAGCGACAGCCTGGCGCGGGCCGCGGCCACCGACGTGGTGATCTTCAACGTGGTCAAGGTGCGGCCGCTGGACGGCGGCGAGGTCGCCAGCTGCCGGGTGTTCGGCCGGGCGATCCGGGCCGAGCGCGGCAAACGCTTCAAGCCCCGCCAGTCCGTCCGCCTGACCGTGCCTTGCGCCCTGCAGGGCGCCGACGCCTCCGACGCCACGCCCAAGTGGGTGGACCGCGAGGCCCTGGTCCGCTCGGCCCACGGCCGCGCCTTCCTGGGCGGCGACGGCGGCCTGATCGCCTATGAGCTCTACGACCTGAACTAGGACCGGGGACATGCCCTTGCGGCGCGTCCCCAAGTCTTGGCTCGGAAGAGGCTGTTGGGGACACGCCCAAGGGCATGTCCCCACCTCGGACGCTGCCCCACCGGAAACTTGCCGCCGCGTTCAAACGCTCGTTTACTCCCAGGGCGCGCCCGTCAGAGGCGCCGTCCAGGGAGAGACGCATGCAGATGGAACTCGTCGCCGAGGGCCTGCGGTTTCCGGAAGGCCCGATCGCCATGGCCGACGGCTCGGTGATCCTCACCGAGATCCAGGGCCAGGTCCTGACCCGGGTGCATCCCGACGGCCGCAAGGAGACCGTCGCCGAGGTCCCCGGCGGCCCCAACGGCGCCGCCATCGGCCCGGACGGGGCGATCTACGTCACCAACAACGGCGGCGCCTTCCAGTTCTTCGAGGCCAACGGCCTGAACATCCCCGGCCCCACCCCGCCGACGCATACGGGCGGTTCGATCCAGCAGGTCGACATCGCCACCGGGGCGATCACCACGCTCTACACCGAATGCGACGGCAAGCGGCTGGTCGGGCCCAACGACCTGGTGTTCGACAAGCAGGGCGGCCTCTGGTTCACCGACCACGGCTGCTCGACGCCCGAGGGCCGCAAGTACGGGGCGCTGTACTACGCCCTGGCTGACGGCTCGAAGATCACCCGCTGGCGCGACCACTTCGTCTCGCCMAACGGCGTGGGCCTCTCGCCCGACGAGAAGACGGTCTACATGGCCGACACCATGCTGGGGCGGCTGTGGTCGTTCGACGTGGCCTCGCCCGGCGTCCTGGCCGACCCCGCGCCGCTGCAGCCCGGCAATGTGGTCTGCAACCTGCCGGGCTACCAGCTGCTGGACAGCCTGGCGGTCGAGGCCGACGGCAAGGTCTGCGTGGCCACGATCATCAACGGCGGCATCACCGCCTTCTCCCCCGACGGGACCACCGAGCACTTCGCCTTCCCGGATGTGATCGTCACCAACATCTGCTTCGGCGGGGCCGACATGCGCGACGCGTGGATCACGGCCTCGGGCACCGGCAAGCTCTACAAGGCCCGCTGGCCCCGGCCGGGCCTGAAGCTGAATTTCAACGCCTGATCGTCCTGATCGTGACTTGAATTCACAAGTCCAGGTCCCCGCGGCGGCGTAGTTTGGCGTCGTTGCGGGACCATTTGAGGCCTCGTCAACAACGGAGCCCAGCCATGGACCTCAAACTGCAAGACAAGACCGCCCTGGTGACCGGCTCGACCGCCGGCATCGGCCTGGAGATCGCCCGCACCCTGGCCGTTGAAGGCGCCAAGGTGTTCGTCACCGGCCGGGCCCAGGACAAGCTCGACGCCGCCGTCGCCGACATCCGCGCCTCGGGCGGGACCAAGGTCGAAGGCGTGCTGGCCGACGCGGCCACCGCCGAGGGCGCGGCCGCCATCCTGAAGGCCGTCCCCAGCGTCGACATCCTGGTCAACAACCTGGGCATCTACGAGATGAAGGCCTTCGCCGACATCCCCGACGAGGACTGGCTGCACCTGTTCGAGGTCAACGTGATGAGCGGCGTGCGCCTGTCGCGCGGCTATTTCCCCGGCATGCTGGAGCGCGACTGGGGCCGGGTGATCTTCATCTCCAGTGAAAGCGGTCTCGCGATCCCAGGCGAGATGGTCCACTACGGCATGACCAAGAGCGCCCAGCTGGCCGTCGCCCGCGGCATGGCCCAGCAGACCAAGGGCACCGGCGTGACGGTCAATTCCGTCCTCCCCGGCCCGACCCGCGCGGCGGCCATCGCCGACTTCCTGAAGAGCGTGTCCAGCAATCCGGAAGGCACGACGGCGGAGCACGAGGCCGAGTTCTTCGAGAAACACCGCTCGTCGTCGCTGCTGCAGCGGATGATCGAGCCGCAGGAGATCGCCAGCCTGGTGGCCTATGTCGCCAGCCCGCTGTCGGCGGCGACCAACGGCGCGTCGCTGAAGGCGGAAGGCGGACTGGTGACGACGATCGCCTAAGCAAGGAACCCGTCCCTCCCCCTCGTGGGGAGGGTGGCCTGGCGGAGCCATTGTCGGGTGGGGGTTACTGAGTCAGCAGGCCCCACCCACCGGCTTCGCCGGTCCCCCTCCCCACGAGGGGGTGGGAAAAACAGCTCTAGTACAGCACCCCCAGCGCCGAACGCTCGAAGTTCTGCAGTTCGTCCGTCCGGCCCTCGCGGACCTTCACCACCCATTCGGGATCCTGCAGGATCGCGCGGCCGACGCCGACCAGGTCGAACTCGTCGCGTTCCAGGCGCTCCAGCAGGCCGTCCAGCGAGGCCGGCTGGCTGCCCTCGCCGCCGAAGGCCGCGATGAACTCGCCCGACAGGCCCACCGAGCCGACGGTGATGGTGGGCGCGCCGGTCAGCTTCTTGGCCCAGCCCGCGAAGTTCAGGTCACTGCCCTCGAATTCCGGCTCCCAGAAACGGCGCTGCGAGCAGTGGAAGATGTCGGCCCCGGCGTCGKCCAGGGGCTGCAGCCAGGCCTCCAGCAGCTGCGGCGTCTCGGCGTTCTTGACCGCGTAGTCCTGCTGCTTCCACTGCGACAGGCGGATGATCACCGGATAGTCCGGGCCGACGGCGGCGCGAACGGCCTTCAGGATCTCGGCGGCGAACATGCTGCGCTCGCCGATGGTGGGGCCGCCGAACACGTCGTCGCGGACGTTGGTGCCGTTCCAGAAGAACTGGTCGATCAGGTAGCCGTGGGCCCCGTGCAGCTCGACGGCGTCGAAGCCCAGGGCCTTGGCGTTCCTCGCCGCGTCGGCGAAGGCGGCGATGGTGTCGGCCACCTCCTCGTCGGTCATCGGTTCGGTGAACGGCGAGCCGCCGGGCTTGGAGATGCCCGAGGGGCTGTCGATCTTGCCCAGCACGTCCTTGCCCTTGGCCGAGCCCACGTGCCACAGCTGCGGGGCGATCAGGCCGCCGGCCGCGTGCACCTCGTCGACCACCTTCTTCCAGGCCGCCAGCTCCTTCTCGCCGTGGAAGCGGGGGATGTTGGCGTCGTTCAGCGAGGCCGGCCGGGCCACGCCCGTGCCCTCGGTGACGATCAGGCCGACCTGGTTCTCGGCGCGCCGGCGGTAGTAGGCGGCCACGTCGTCGGTGGCCACGCCGCCGGGCGAGAACGACCGGGTCATCGGGGCCATCACCACCCGGTTGGGCAGCTTCAGCGACTTGAATTCGAACGGTTTGAACAGGGCGTCGAGGGCCATGGGCGGCTCCGGAAAGGATAGGTTAGCGACGGTTATAAGGGTGGGTTGCGTTTGAGGACTATTGAGAAAAACTGATGGGACACGTGGCCGGGGACAGGCGCATGCGCCTGTCCCCGATCGTGATCAGATCCCCAGCACCAGCTTGGTGATGATGTTCTTCTGGATCTCGCTGGAGCCCGCATAGATCGTGGTCTTGCGGTAGCTGAAATAGGCCGGGGCGACGGGGCCGGCGTAGTCGGGACCCGCGCGGCCGTCGTTGGTGGGCGCCCAGGTGTCGCGCACGAACGGCGCGGCGTAGCTCCCCACCGCCTCCAGGGCCAGTTCGGTGATCGCCTGCTGGGTTTCCGAGCCGGCCAGCTTCAGCATCGACGAGGCCGGCCCCACCGCCTTGCCCGCCCCGCGTCCGGAGAAGATGCGCAGCTCGGTGGCGTTCAGCGACTCCACGGCGATCTCCAGCTCGGCCACCTTGCGGCGGAAGTCAGGATCGTCGATCAACGCCCCGCCGTCGTCGGCCCGCTCCAGGGCGGCCATCTTCTTGACCTTGCGCAGCATGTGCATCAGGCCCGGCGCGTAGGCGTTGCCGCGCTCGAACTCCAGCAGGTACTTGGCGTAGGTCCAGCCCTTATTCTCCTCGCCGATCCGGTTGGCGACCGGCACGCGGACATTGTCGAAGAAGACCTGGTTGATCTCCTGCTCGCCCTCGGCCGGACCGTCCAGGGTGGGCAGCGGCTTGATCTGGATGCCCGGTAGGGTCATCGGCAGCAGCAGGAACGAGATGCCCTCCTGCGGCTTGCCCTCGGTCGAGGTGCGCACCAGGCAGAACATCCAGTCGGCCCACTGGGCGTGGGTGGTCCAGATCTTCGAGCCGTTCAGCACGTAGTCGTCGCCATCGCGGACGGCGCGCATCTGCAGGCTGGCCAGGTCCGAGCCCGAGCCGGGTTCCGAATAGCCCTGGCACCACCAGATGTCGGACGACAGGATCGGCGGCAGGTGCTGGGCCTTCTGCTCGGGCGTGCCGAACGCCATGATCACCGGCGCGCACATCTTCAGCCCCATCGGCGAGGGGTTGGGCGTGCCGGCCAGCGACAGCTCCATGTTGAAGATGTAGCGCTGCGACGGCGTGAAGCCCGCCCCGCCCAGCTCGACCGGCCAGTCGGGCGCGACCCAGCCGCGCTCGTACAGCTTCTTCTGCCACTTCACCTGGCCGGCCTTGTCGAGATAGCCGTTCTTCGATTGGCTGACCTTGCGGCGCAGGTCGTCGTCGAAGGCCGTGGCGATCCAGTCGCGGACCTCCTGCTGGAAGGCCAGGTCCTCGGGCGAGAAGGCGAGATCCAAGGCCCCTACTCCACCGCGTCCAGATATTCGATCTCGGGGCGACCGGCCATGAACGGCCCCATGGCCGCGCCGGCGGCCTTGAAGTAGTCGGTCCCGCCGTGATGCTTGAGGGCGTCCGCCGAGGCGTAGAGCTCCAGCACCTTGTAGACGCCGGCGTCGGTCCTGCTGCGGGTCAGCTGATAGACCAGGCAGCCCGGCTCGTTGGCCTTCACCTTGTTCTGCAGGTCCAGGAACACCTTCTCGAAGTCGCCCGCCTTGTCAGGCTGCACCGTCAGCACCGCCACCACGCCGATCATATCGTCCTCCCGAGGCCTTGCCGGCCAAACGCTTGTTTGAAGGCAGTGTCGAGGAAGCGGCGCTCAAGGGCAAGGGGGTGGTTGACCGCGATCGAGAATGGCGGAATGGCAGGGTGAGCCGCATGACGCGGTCCACCACGGAGTTTCCATGAGCGTTTCGGACGAAGCCCAGCAGATCGCCCGCGCCCTGGCGGACGCCTTCCGCGTCAGGTCGGCGACCCAGCCCGAGATCCGGCGCTATGGCGACGAGGGCGACAAGGGCACGGTGGACCTGCTTTGCTGCGCCGATTCACCGATGGACGGCGTCACCGCCTACGGCACCGTCCGGCTGTCGGACCATGCGTTGAGCAACGCCGGCGATCTGCGCGTCGAGATCGTCGGGGCCTTTCCGACCGCCCTGCCCGCCTTCGCCAATGTCATGGCCGCCTGCGCCTTCAACGTGATCAACGACGGCGCGCCCCTTCGGCCCGGCATGATCCACGGCCAGGCCATGGGCTTTCCCGACCTGTCCACGACCCTCCGGCACGTGATGTTCGTCCCGCCCTTCCTGTGGGGCGACAATCGGCCGGAGACCTTGAAGCTGTCGGACCGGACGGTGACCTGGCTGATGGCCGTGCCGATCACCGACGCCGAACGCGTCTATGCGGCCGAACACGGCTCGCACGCGCTGGAGCAACTGCTCGAGCGCGAGAACGTCAACATCCTGCACCCAAATCGGTCGTCGGCGGTCTGAGGACTTCGAGGGCGGCGCTTAGCGCCGCTCGTTCCAGCCGTAAGCCACCCACGAGTGGCCGCCCATGTGACGGGCTTCGATCAGGCCGGGATCGCCGCTGGGGGCGGCGGCGCGGGCCGAAGAGCGGCCTCGGAAGGCGAAGGCGGCCAGGCCGAGGAGCGCGGTGGCCATGAAGCCGATGACCACCAGGGTGGCGGCGAACACCACCGCGATCACGGCCGCGACGGCGACGGCGATCGAGGTCGCGACGGCGCCGGCCAGGGTGGCCAGGCTGCGCCAAGCGATACCGGTAGCCTTGCCTGAAGAAGTGCCAACCGTCTCCATCGTCGTCCTCGCAGGCGTGCCCCGCCCTTGCAAATCAAGATGGGGCGCCACTCGTGAACGTCAACTGAACACCCAGCGGATCGTTCCGCAAAATGAATTCCGCTCTAACCACGGCGAAATGACGGCTTAGTTCGCGGCGAGCCCCGCCAGTTCGCGGCGCTCGCGCATCACCGTCGAGAAGGCGGCGTTGATCGCGGCCGACTTGGCCTCGGCCACCTCGATGAACTCCAGAGGCAGGCCGCGGGCCCGTGCCCGGTCGGGGTGGGCTTCCGACATGGCCGAACGCCACGCCTGATGCACCACCGCGTCGTCGGCGTCGGCCGGCACGTCGAGGATGCGGTAGGGGTCGTCGGGCTCGGTCCCCACGTGGGTGGCCGTCAGGCGGCGGAACGACAGCGGCGACATGCCGAACAGATCGGCCACCCGCTCCAGATAGGCCAGCTCCTCCTGGGTCACCGCCCCATCCGCCTTGGCGATATGGAACAGGCCGTCCAGGACGTCCTCGAGGATCTGCGGGCAGGTGCGATACCGCTTGGCCAGGCGCTTGGCGTAGCTCTCGAAGCCATGCGTCGTCTGCCGCGCCAGGTCGTACAGGCGGTGGATGTTGTTTTCCGACTCGGGGTCGGGGTGGAACACCTCGGCGAAGGCGGCGTACTCGTCGCCGTCGGCCGAGCCGTCGGCCTTGGCCAGCTTGGCCCCCAGGGCMGTGACCGCCGTCGAGAAGGCCGGGTCCTGGCCCGGTAGACCGGGCGGACACTCCTGGCACTCGGCCAGGTCCAGCCGTCGTGCGGCGAGGGTTGCGATATTACGCCAGAAGGTCATGGCAGCGACGACAGTCCAGAAGCGTGGCGGAGTGATGACGGCGGAGACACGCCCCCGCCTCTCAACGGACCACGCTCCCTTTTCGCCTTCTAGCACAAAAACGCCGCTACCCCACCCGGTCCTTGCTGCGGCGCACATTGAAACTTTGTAACGTGCGGAAGAACGCGCAATCTCCGCAACGCTCGGCTGTACACAGGAATCTTTGCCGCAAGAGGGAGCTTTTTGGCCTATCCATTCGTTATGGCGCCGCTTGGCCGACCGCGGTGCAAAACATCCGGGCGCCATGCTCCGGTCCCAATGCGGCCGGAAATGCTCTAATTCGAACGCGACCGACTCTCTCGAGCGACGCCCTACAAGAGGACTTCCGCCCGCATGGCGACCGCCTTCCTTTTCGCCCTGGCCCTGATCGCCCAGGACGCTCCCGTCTCCACCGCGCCGGCTCCGACCGCTCCCCCGCCCCGCACGACCCCGTCCGCCACGCCGCCGACGGACGACTACGGCTATGTCGGCTGGTGCTACGGCGCGCTGGGCGGCTATGTCGAGCTGTACGACAAGGTGATGCCGGAAGTGACCCGCATCGAGAAGACCTTCCCCGGCCCCGACGGCTTCGCCGCGGCCATGAAGGAATATCCGGCCATGCGCGACCAGGCCAAGAAGGACCTGGTCACCTACCGCACCGCCATCGTCGCGGCCGAGAAGGCCAGCCCCCGTCCGATCTCGGAATACGGCGCGGCGGCGATCAAGAAGGGCCATTCGGTCTGGGGCGGCGCCGACCAGGTCGACAAGGCCCGCCTGGCCCAGGTCTGGATGAGCTGGAGCCCGCCCGGCGACTGCGAGACCCGCGCCAAGGCCCTGGAGACCAAGTCCAACCTGTTCGGCCAGGCCCTGAACTACAACGTCAAGAAGGGCGCCGCGCCGGCCGAACCGGCGCCCRCCCCGGAAGCCGCCGTGGCGGCCGAGCCCGAGGCCCCGGCGCCGGTCGCCGAGACCCCCGCGCCCACGCCCGTGGCCGAGGCCCCGGCCAAGCCCGCGCCGAAACCGGCGACGACCAAGACCGCCGCCAAGAAGCCGCCCGCCGACCTGCCGCCGATCGGGGCCAAGCCCGCGGCCATGCCGCTCGCCGCCAAGGGCGAGATCATCATCGATCCGGCCAATCCCCAGCCCTGCGCCGGCAGCCTGACCCCGGCCAAGCGCGGCGGGAAGAACGTACTGATCTGCAAGGCGGACTAGGCCGCGCCTCGAACTGGGGACACGCGCATGCGCGTGTCCCCAGCCGCGCTACGCCGTCGGCAGCATCCCCGTCGTCGCCACCTGCTTAAACCAAGCGTAAGACGCCTTGGGGGTGCGCACGCCCGTGGTCCGGTCCATCGCCACCAGGCCGAACTTCGACGTGTAGCCGATGTCCCATTCCCAGTTGTCGATCAGGGTCCAGGTGAAGTAGCCGCCGATCCGCGAGCCGGCCTCCATGGCGCTCTTCACCGCCTCCAGGTGCCGGCGCAGGTACTGGCTGCGGAAGCCGTCGTCGATCACGGCCGGGCCGTTGCCGAACGGGTCCGAGCAGCCGTTCTCGGTGATCAGCACCGGCGGATTGCCGTAGTCGTCGCGGACCATCTTCAGCACCTCGGCCAAGCCGGACGGGTCGATCTGGCGGCCGAAGGCGTCCAACTCCGCGCCCTTGGGCGGGGCGGCGGGCGCGATATGGCTGGGGCTG
Organism: Caulobacter sp. 05T431; assembly: GCF_056665975.1. Classification (NCBI taxonomy): domain Bacteria; kingdom Pseudomonadati; phylum Pseudomonadota; class Alphaproteobacteria; order Caulobacterales; family Caulobacteraceae; genus Caulobacter; species Caulobacter sp. 05T431. The sequence continues at coordinate 32,158 of NZ_JBFTKU010000028.1, forward strand.
GCCAGGTCCAGCTTCACATAGGCCGGGGCGTAGTAGTTCACCCCCAGGAAGTCGATCGGCTGCTGGATCGTCTTMAGGTCGCCGTCGCGGAGGTGGCCCTTCAGGAAGTCGTCCATCAGCCCCGGATAGGTCCCCTTCAGCAGCGGGTCCAGCCAGGCGCGGTTCCACAGGGCGTCCAGCCCGCTCGAGGCCGGGCGGTTCCAGAACGCCGCCGCGCCGCCGGCGGGACGGCAGGGCTGCAGCGCCTGGGTCGTGCCGATCCTGAGGTCGCCATGAGCCGCCCGCAGGGCCTGGATCGCCAGCCCCTGCCCCAGGTTAATGTGGTGGGTGGTCGGCCCCAGCAGGGCGATGTCCTTCAGCCCCGGCGCGTGCTCGCCCAGCACATGGCCGAACACCGTGTGCACGGCCGGCTCGTTGAGGGTGATGAAGTTCTTGAGGCGATCGCCCATGCGCCCGGCCACGGCGGCGGCGTAGTCGGCGAAGCTGTTGGCGGTGTCGCGCGCGCTCCAGCCGCCCTTGTCCTGCAGGGCCTGGGGCAGATCCCAGTGGAACAGCGTGGCGTAGGGCGCGATCCCCTTGGCCAGGCACGCGTCGACCAGGCGCTCGTAGTGGTCCAGGCCCGCGGCGTTGACCGTGCCCGACCCGGTCGGCAGCACCCGCGACCAGGCCATCGAAAAGCGGAAGGCCTTCAGCCCCGCCCCGGCGATCAGGTCGACGTCCTCGGCGTAGCGGCGATAGCTGTCGGTGGCGACGTCGGCGTTCGAGCCGTCCTTGATCTTGCCCGGCAGTTTCTCGAACGTATCCCAGATGGTGGCGCCGCGTCCGTCGGCGGTGGGCGATCCCTCGGTCTGGAAGGCCGCCGTCGCCACGCCCCAGACGAAGTCGCTGGGGAACTGCCGCGACTTGACGGTCGCCTCGGTCGGCCCGACGCGGTCGCAACCGCTAAGGCCCACGCTGGCCGCCCCGCCGATCGCCAGGGCGCCCAGCGCCCTGCGGTTGATGCCGTTGTCCACCTGAGCCCCCTGTCCTGTCGGAGGTCGAGCGCCCCCGTGACGGTCAGGATGAACGCAAAGCGCGAGCTTTGACTAGGGTTCCCCTCGGGTCAGGCCCGCCGGCCCTTTACATAGGCGTCGATCACGCCCTCCAGTTCGGTCAGCGGGACGTTGCCGCCCATCACCACCGCGTCGTCGAAGGTGCGCAGGTCGAAGCGGGCGCCGAGCGCGGCCTGGGCCTTGCTCCGTAAACGGACGATCTCGCTATGGCCGACCTTGTAGCCGCAGGCCTGGCCCGGCCAGGCGCAGTAACGGTCGACCTCGCCCTGCACCTCCTCGCGGGTCGAGCCGTTGGTGGTCACGAACCAGTCGATGGCCTGATCTCGGCTCCAGCGCTTGGCGTGGATGCCGGTGTCGACCACCAGGCGGCAGGCCCGGAAGGCGATGGACTGCAGATAGCCCAGCTGGCCCAGCGGATCGCCCTCATAGACGCCCAGTTCGTCGGCCAACTGCTCGGCGTACAGCGCCCAGCCTTCCGAATAGGCGTTGAAGGCCAGCAGCGAGCGGACCAGCGGCAGCTTGTAGGTGTATTCGCCCTGCCAGATGTGGCCCGGCAGGCCCTCGTGATAGGTCAGGGTCGGCAGGCCATAGCGCGGCCACATGCCCGTGTCGCGCAGGTTGATGTAGTAGTTGCCCGGCACCGTGCCGTCGATCGAGCCCGCCGCCGCATAGCCGCCCGGCGCCCCGTCCTGGATCTCGACCGGCACGCGCTTGATCAGCAGGTTGCCCGGCACCAGCGTGGCGAAGGCCTTGGGCAGGCGCGTGCGGATGTCGGCCACCCGGCCGTTCAGATAGGCCAGGATCTGGGCCCGGCCCTCGTCGGTGTTGGGGAACAGGTTCTCGGGCTTCTCGCCCAGCGCCTTCATCCGCGCCCCGACGCTGCCCTGGGTCAGGCCCTGGGCCTTCAGCAGGCCGTCCATGCGGGCGAACAGCGCCTTCAGCTGCTCCTGGCCCATCTGGTGGACCTCGTCGGGCGTCATGCGGCTGGTGGTGCCGGCCCGCAGCGCCCAGGCGTAATAGGCCTCGCCGTCCGGCAGTTTCCAGGCGCCGGCGCCCGAGGTCGCCTTGGCGCGGTGGGCGGTCAGCTCGGCGATCTGGCGGTCCATGGCCGGGGCGATCTTGCCCTCGACGATGGCGGCGGCGCGGCGGGCGTGGTCGCCGGGGATATCCTTGGCCTTCTTGGCCAGGCCCGCGACCAGGCCCCAGTCGGCGATCGGTTGGGCCCGGGCGGCCTTCTGCTGCTTCAGGGTCTTGTCCAGCAGGAAGTCCGGCGCGATCACGCCCAGGGCGCCGTCGTGCTTCAGCCGCGCCGTCTCGCCGTCCAGCTGGGCGGCGTAGAGCTCCAGGCGATGCAGGTAGGACTCGACGTCGGCCGCGTTGGCCACACCGTGCAGGCTGTCCAGGAAGTCCGGCGTCTCGACGAAGGCCCCGGTGTTCTGGGCCACCACATAGGGCGCGTTGCGATACGACCATTGCGACGACAGGCCGATGGCGTCGCCATAGGGGAAGTCGAAGCCCTCGACCGCCAGCTCGTGGGCGGTCTGGACCACGCCCAGGTCGAGGGCGGCGGCGGGGCTGAGGGTCTTGCGGTCGACCGCCTTCATCTTGGCCACGCGCGCCTTGGCGGCGGCGGCCAGCTTGGTCCGGCCCTCCAGCGAGCGGTCGGTCAGGCTGGACTTCAGGGCGGCTCGCTTGTCCTTGTCCAGGCCCAGGGCCGAGGCGTTCTCGGGATATTCCCGCATCAGGTCCTCGGCGACCTGGGACAGCAGGGCCTCGGCGGCGGCGTCGCCGGATGCGGCGGCCAGGGCCGGACCGGTGGCCCCGAGCGCCAGGGCGGCGGCGCCCAGCGCCAGAACGTCGCGTCGATTGAACTGGCTCATGCTGGGTCTCCCGGATTCGCCGGGAAACCTAGCCGAGTTCGACGGGGACGCACACTCGCCGAGCCTGCGTCCCCGTTCCGGTCGCCTAGGCGTTGACGCCGCCGTCGGCGGTCAGGCCCGCGCCGTTGATGAACCGGCCTTCCGGACCGGCCACGAAGGCCACCAGGGCGGCGATGTCCTCGGGCTTGCCGTATTCGGGGATCGCCATCTGGGCGCGCAGGCCGTCGGCCTGGGGCCCGGTGGCGGGGTTCATGTCGGTGTCGGTCGGGCCGGGATGCACGACGTTGACCGTGATCCCGCGCGGTCCCAGGTCACGGGCCAGGCCCTTGGTCCAGCCRATCAGCGCCGACTTGCTGGCCGCGTAGAGCGAGATGCCCGGCGTGGCGACGCGCTCGGCCAGGCAGCTGCCGATCGAGATGATGCGGCCGCCGGCGGGCAGGTGACGGGCGGCCGCCTGCGACGCGACGATCACGCCCCGGACGTTGACGCCCAGGATGGCGTCGATGTCGTCCAGCGTCAGGCTTTCGATCGGCCCGCCGCGCGCCAGGCCGGCGTTGTTGACCAGGATGTCCAGCCCGCCCAGCGCCTGGGCGGCGTCGTCCACGGCCTGGCGCACGGCGGCCGGATCGGCGGCGTCCGCCTTCAGGGCCACGGCCTTGCGGCCAAGGGCCTCGATGCTCTTGACCACCTCGGCGGCCTTGTCGGCCGAGCGTTCGTAGGTGATGGCCACGTCGGCCCCGTCCTTCGCCAAGCGCAGGGCGATTGCCGCGCCGATGCCCCGGCTGGCGCCCGTGACCAGAGCGCGCTTCCCGCTGAGATCGCTMATATCGATTCTTTTCTGTGTCGATCGATACAGAAATACCTATGACCTTGTCGCCCCAGATCAAGGGCCTTATTTATCGATCGATACAGAATTCACGAAAGTTGCGATTTCACAATGGCGGAACGAGGACGACCGCGGGGTTTCGACCGTGACGCGGCCCTGGCCAAGGCGATGGAGGTGTTCTGGGCGCGCGGCTACGAGGGCGCGTCCATGAGCGAACTGACGTCCGCCATGGGCATCGCCTCGCCCAGCCTCTACGCCGCCTTCGGCTGCAAGGAGGCGCTGTTCGCCGAGGCGCTGGCGCTATACGGCGCCACGGAGAACGAAAGGATCTGGGGCGGGCTGGAGACGGCCGCCACGGCACGCGAGGCCTGCGAAGGCATGCTGGCGGCCTCGGCCCGCGCCTTCACCCGGCCCGACAAGCCGCCGGGCTGCATGGTGGTGCTGTCGGCCCTGCCCGGCGGCGACGCCAGCGACGCCCTGCGCGAGGCGCTGGTGCGCGGCAGGAGCGGCGCGATCGATCTGCTGGAGGCCCGGTTACGGCGGGGCCAGGCCGAGGGCGACGTGCCCGCCGGAACCGACATCCGCGCCGTCGCCACCTATGTGGTCACCGTCCAGCAGGGCATGTCGATCCAGGCCCGGGACGGCGCGACCCGGACGACCCTCGAGGGGATCGTCCGGGCCACGATGGCGGGTTGGGACGGCTTAATGGAAAGCCTCCGGACCGGCGCCTAACGCCGGTCCGGTTCGTCGTGACTAGGCCGCCAGCTTCAGGATCTCGCCCTGGGCGGTCTCCAGCGACTTGCCGCGGGCTTCCTCGCCGAGGGCAACGCCCTCGGCGCGGATGAAGCGGATGTCGGTGACGCCCAGGAAGCCGAACAGGCCCTTCAGGTAGGTCTCCTGGTGGTCCATGCCGGCGGCGGGCGTGCCCTCGCCGTAGAAGCCGCCGCGCGAGGAGGCGATGATCACCGTCTTGCCGCCGGCCAGGCCCTCGGGGCCGTTCTCGGTGTAGCGGAAGGTGCGGCCGGCCACGGCCACGCGGTCGATCCAGGCCTTCAGCTGGCTGGAGATCGAGAAGTTGTACATGGGCGCGCCGATCACCACGATGTCGGCGGCCAGGAACTCCTCGATGGCGGCCTGGCCCGAGGCGATGTCGGCGGCGATCGCGGCGCTCTCCGGCGTCGCGCCCTGGCCGGCGGCCAGGTGGGCGCCCGTCAGGTGGTCCAGCGGCTGGGCGGCCAGGTCGCGGCGGACGATCTCGAGACCGGGATGCTGGGCGGTCTGGGCGGCGACGATCGCGGCCGACAGCGTGCGGCTCACCGAGCCGGCGCCCAGGATGCTGGAATCGATGTGAAGCAGTTTCATGACCTTGGAACTCCGAAGCGCCCTATGGCGCGACGGTTGATTTAGGCCTTTCGAACCCAGCGCAAGAGCCTATATGATTGGATGATATCCATCGTTTTAACCGATGGATGAGGATCGATACATGCTCGACGGCGTCACCCTCGACCAGATGCGCACCTTCCTGGCGGCCGCCGACGAGGGCAGCTTCTCGGCGGCCGGGCGCAAGCTGGGCCGGGCCCAGTCGGTGGTCAGCCAGACCCTGGCCAATCTGGAGGGCCAGATCGGCGTGCAGCTGTTCGACCGCGCCGCCCGCCTGCCCGTGCTGACCGAGGCCGGCCGGGCCTTGCTGGTCGAGGCGCGCGAGGTGGCCGGCCGCATGGACACCTTCAAGGCCCGCGCCGCCAGCCTGGCCGGCGGGCTGGAGCCCGAGGTCTCGATCGTGGTCGACGTGCTGTTCCCGATGGTGGTGCTGACCCACGCCATCGGCGACTTCCAGCACCATTTCCCGGACACCACCCTGCGCATCCATGTCGAGGCCCTCGGCGCGGTGCTGGCGCCGGTGCTGGACGGCCGCTGCGCCTTCGGCGTACTGGGCTCGCTGCCCGACGCGCCGCCGGAGCTGACGCGCGAGCGGCTGATCTCATTGCGGATGGTGCAGGTGGCCGCCGCCGGCCATCCCCTGGCCGCCCTGCCCGGCCCGCTGAGCCCTGAGGACGTGGCCGGCCACATCCAGCTGGTGCTGACCGACCGCTCGAAGCTGACGGAGGGCCGCGAGTTCGGGGTGTTTTCGGCCCGCACCTGGCGGCTGGCCGACATGGGCGCCAAGCACGCCTTCCTGCGCGCCGGCCTGGGCTGGGGCGGCATGCCCTGGGACCGGGTCGAGGACGACCTGAAGGCCGGGACCCTGGTCGAGCTGACGATGCGCGACGCCCCGGCCGGCGGCTACATCATGCCCATGTACGCCGCCCACCGCGCCGACACGCCTCCGGGCCCGGCGGGCCGCTGGCTGATCGAGCGGCTGAAGGACACGGCGGAGCGGTGTCCGGCGCCGTAGGCTGCGATCAGGGCGTCAACGAAAGTCACAGGCCCCGTTCGCACCGGACCGAGGCGCCAGCTGTTGGTAGGTGACCGTTCCTGATCCCGTGGGCAGGAAACTCATGATCTGGACCGCGCCGCCGCCGGCGCGGACCCGTAGCTCGTACAGCTGGGCGGCGTCACCGTTCGTCCCTCGCACCTTTTCGACCACCGTCATGCCCTCGCGCAGGCCGGCGCGATAGGCGGCGCTATCCTGTCGCAGACCGCTGACCACCATCTGACCGTCGGCGCCCATTCGTGGCTCGAAGCCCAGGTCGAAACTCGGCGTCGTCATCGTCACCAGATCGGCGCATGGCGCGAAGACATCGGCCGGCAGTTCCAAGGCCCCTCCCTCTTCGACATGGGCGGCGATGTCGGCGGTGACATCCAGGCCGTGCGCCTTGGCCTGCTCTACGAACAGCTCGATCAGTCCGGCGCCCGGTCGGGCGGCGGAGGCCTTGGCTTGGGCACGCAGGACCTCGTCGAGGCTGGACCCTTGCTGGCGCAGCTTCCGGTCCCACAGCGCCGCCAGCATCGCGCCGCGCAGGTAGAGCATCCGCTCGGCGTCGGGATCGGTCCAGAAGGCGTCCGCGGCCTTGTCCCCCGGCGTCAGCTTGGCGGGCGAGGCGCCATAGGTCCGCAGCGCTTGGTTCCAGACCTTTATGAAGGCATCCGGCGTGATCAGCCGTTCACGCAGCAGCAGCCGGCGCGCGTAGAAATCAGTGAAGCCCTCGCTGAACCAGTAGCCGCGCGGCCCGATCGGCTGGCCCAGCCGCCCTGGGTTCCAGCTGTGAAAGATCTCGTGCGCCAGCAGGATCCGCAGATCGTCCGCGGTCATGTTGGCCGTGGCCACCATGGCGAAGGCGTCGAGCTTGCCCACGCCGGTGAAGTAGCCGCCGGTCTCGGAAGGCAGGCCGGCGGCGGTCACCAGATAGGGTGCGTCCTGCGGATCGCCGAAAAAGCCGCGCTCGGCTCGCAGGATCATGTTCAGGTCGTGGGCCAGGTCGGCGTCAGAAACGCCGAGGGCCCCGTGCACGGCCAGGCGGAGCGGGCCGGCGGTCACCACCCGCACATCGCGACCGCCGATCAAGGTGCTGTGCCCCACGGGTTTAGCTTCAGGCTGTTCGAGGTTGGAGGCCAAGGCGAAGCCCTTCGGCCATGCACCCCAGCGGAAGCGGGGCGTCTCGTCCTCGCGGCCATGCACGGTGGCGAAGACGCCGGCGCCGTCCAGATAGAACCAAGACGGACGCACCCAGGGCCGAGCCGGATAGCCGTCGCTCTCGCGCGGCTCTCGATCCAGCGCCGAGTTCACGACGTAGCGCACCGACAGCCGGTGACCGGGCGCCGAACGGATCACGCGTGCGGCCGGGCCGTCCTCGGTCACCGAAACCGCGCCGCCAACGGTGAGGTCGCTGATCCGCCGCCAGCCCTCCTTCTGACCCATCCATTGGTCGGGCAGGTCTAACCGGGTGACGCCGCTGGAATCCGCACGGAGGTCCATCGAGACCACGACGCCCGACAGGGCTTCGCCATCTAGCCTAGGCGAGACCGTGTAGGTCACGGCCGGCTTGGGTGCGGCCATCGCGGCGGCGGGCAAGCCCGCTCCCAGGATCAGCAGCCACAGCCCCGCGCCCCAGCCCCGCATGCCCCCTCCGATGTATGAAGCGCCCTACGCCGCCTCGCCCCGCGCCCGCGCGGCCGGGTCGTAGTTGAGGATCGGCGACAGCCACTTCTCGGCCATGGCCAGGTCCCAGCCCTTGCGGCGGGCATAGTCCTCGACCTGGTCGAGATCGACCTTGCCGACGCCGAAATAGTGCGACTGCGGATGGCTGAAATAGAAGCCCGACACCGCCGCGCCGGGGCTCATGGCGTAGCTCTCGGTCAGGATCATGCCGGTGGCCGCCTCGGCGTCCAGCAGCTTGAACAGCGTGCCCTTCTCGGTGTGGTCGGGCTGGGCCGGATAGCCGGGGGCCGGACGGATGCCCTGGTACTTCTCGGCGATCATCACGTCGACGTCCTCGCGCTCGTCGGCGGCGTAGCCCCACAGCTCGACGCGGGCCTTGTAGTGCAGCCACTCGGCGAAGGCTTCGGCCAGGCGGTCGGCCAGGGCCGAGGCCATGATGGCGCTGTAGTCGTCGCCGGCGTCCTTGAATTTCTTGACGATCTCGTCCTCGCCATGACCGGCGGTGACGGCGAAACCGCCCATGTAGTCGGCGCCCTGCCCCACCGGCGCGACGAAGTCGGCCAGGGCCAGGTTCGCCTTGCCCTCGGACTTGTCCATCTGCTGGCGCAGGGTGAACAGGCGGGTCAGCTCGGTCGAGCGGGTTTCGTCCGTATAGAGAACGATGTCGTCGCCGTCGGCCTGGGCCGGCCAGAAGCCGACCACGCCCTTGGCCCCGAACCACTTTTCGGCCACCACCTTGTCGAGCATGGCGCGGGCGTCGCGATAGAGGTCGGCAGCGGCCGCTCCCACAACATCGTCTTCCAGGATCTGCGGGAAGCGGCCGATCAGCTCCCAGCTGGCGAAGAACGGCGACCAGTCGATGAACGGGACCAGCTCGGCCAGCGACGGCTCGAAGGTCCGCGCGCCGATGAAGGTCGGCTTGGGCGGCGCGTAGCCGGCCCAGTCGATGGCGTACTTGCGCTTGCGGGCCTCGGCGATGGCGGTGCGGGCCTTGACCGTCTGGCCGCGGGCGTACTGCTCGCGCACCTTGACGTATTCGGCCCGGGTCTCGGCGATCACCCGGTCGCGCTCGTTCGCCGACAGCAGGTTGGAGACCACGCCCACCGCCCGGCTGGCGTCCAGCACATAGGTGGTCGGACCGGCGCGATAGGCCGGCTCGATCTTGACCGCCGTGTGGGTGCGGCTGGTGGTGGCGCCGCCGATCAGCAGCGGCATGGTGAAGCCCTGGCGCTCCATCTCGGCGGCCACGAACACCATCTCGTCCAGCGACGGCGTGATCAGGCCCGACAGGCCGATCATGTCGACCTTGTGCTTGCGCGCCTCGTCCAGGATGCGGTCGGCCGGGACCATCACGCCCAGGTCGATGACCTCGTAGTTGTTACATTGCAGCACGACGCCGACGATGTTCTTGCCGATGTCGTGGACGTCGCCCTTGACGGTGGCCATCAGCACCTTGCCGGCCTGCTCGCGCGGCTTGCCGGCCTTCTCAGCCTCCATGAACGGTTCCAGCCAGGCCACGGCCTGCTTCATCACGCGGGCCGACTTGACCACCTGCGGCAGGAACATCTTGCCCGAGCCGAACAGGTCGCCGACCACGTTCATGCCGTCCATCAGGTGGCCTTCGATCACGTGCAGCGGACGCTCGACCGACAGGCGGGCTTCCTCCGTGTCCTGATCGATGAACTCGGTGATGCCGTTGACCAGAGCGTGGGTGATGCGCTCGTTCACGGTGCCGTTGCGCCATTCCAGGTTGGCGGTCTGGACCTGGCTCTTGTCGCCCTTGTAGCGCGGGGCCATGTCGACCAGGCGCTCGGTGTTGGAGACGTTGGTGCGCTGCGGGCGATTGAGGATCACGTCCTCGACGGCCTCGCGCAGCTCGGGGTCCAGGGTGTCGTAGACCGGCAGGTCGCCGGCGTTGACGATGCCCATGTCCATGCCCGCCTCGATGGCGTGGTACAGGAACACCGAGTGGATCGCCCGGCGCACCGGCTCGTTGCCGCGGAAGCTGAACGACACGTTCGACACCCCGCCCGAGATGCGGGCGTGGGGGCAGCGCTTCTTGATCTCGCGCGTGCCCTCGATGAAGTCGACGGCGTAGTTGTCGTGCTCCTCGATCCCCGTCGCCACGGCGAAGATGTTGGGGTCGAAGATGATGTCTTCCGGCGGGAAACCCACCTTGTCGACCAGGATGTTGTAGGCCTTCTCGCAGATCTCGATCTTGCGGGCGGCGGTGTCGGCCTGGCCGACCTCGTCGAAGGCCATGACCACCACGGCCGCGCCGTAGCGCAGGCACAGCTTGGCCTGCTCGATGAACTTGGCCTCGCCTTCCTTCATGGAGATCGAGTTGACGATGGCCTTGCCCTGGACGCACTTCAGGCCGGCCTCGATCACCTCCCACTTGGAGCTGTCGATCATCACCGGCACCCGCGCGATGTCGGGCTCGGCCGCCATCAGGTTCAGGAAGGTGATCATGGCCTGCTTGGAGTCCAGCAGGCCCTCGTCCATGTTCACGTCGATGACCTGGGCGCCGGCTTCCACCTGCTGGCGGGCCACCGACAGGGCGGCGGCGTAGTCGCCCTCGACGACCAGCTTCTTGAACTTGGCCGAGCCGGTGACGTTGGTGCGCTCACCGATATTGACGAAGACAGGTCTCATTGGGCTTTGCTCAAGGTCGATTGCAGGGCGGCGATCTGGGTGAGCCACGCGTCGTGGTCGTCACCCTCCTGCCAGAGTTCGTCGAGTTCGGAGGCCGGGGCCACCACGCGGGCCAGGGCCGAACGGGCCAGGGCGACGGCCCCTTCCGGCGGCGCGCCCAGGGCGGCCTTCAACTCGCGATGATTGTCGGGAAGGATGGTCTCGTCTCCGACCGCGGCCGCGACGATAGCGGCGCCGGCCACGGCGATCGAGCCCTCCGGCGCCTCCAGGTAACCGGCCTGTTTGGTGACATAGTCGAGGGCCTGCACCACCGTGCGCCAGTCGGGCGCCTCGGCCAGGTCGTCGATGAAGTCCAAGGCGTCGTCGTTGTCGAACAGTCCGCTGGCCCAGGCGCTCATGATCCCACGGCCCCTTCGCTGACGCGTTTGGCGCGGGTGACCGCCAGGGCGATCTGGCCGTCCAGGAAGTCGCGGAACGCGATCCCCTGGGCCTTCAGCGACTTGGGATACAGCGAGGCGGCGGTCATGCCCGGCAGGGTGTTGATCTCCAGGAAGATCGGGCCGTTCGGACTGACGATGAAGTCGCTGCGCGAATAGCCGCCGGCGCCCACGGTCTTGTGGGCCTTCAGGGCCGCTTCCTGCATGGCGGCGTTGATCTCGGGCGCGAAGGTCGCCGGGCAGATCTCCTCCGTGGTCTTGGCCAGGTACTTGCCGACATAGTCGAAGGCGCCGTCGGCCGGGCGGATCTCGACCGGCGGCAGGGCGAAGACCTTGCCGTCCTGCTCCAGCACCCCGCAAGTGGCCTCGAAGCCGGTCACGAAGGGCTCGATCACATAGGCCTCGCGCGCCGCGGCGGCCTTCAGGGCTTCCAGGTCGGCGGCCGCGTTGACGAAGATCAGGCCGTAGCTGGAGCCGTCGGCCACCGGCTTGGCGACCAGCTTGCCGTACTTGGCTAGGGCGGCTTCCGCATCCGCCAGTTCAACGGTCGAGGGCGCGACGACGCCGGCCTTGGCCACGGCGGCCTTGGTGGCGATCTTGTCGAAGGCCAGGCGGCTGGACTGGCTGTCCGAGCCGGTGAAGGCCACGCCGCGCGCCTCGCACAGGGCCGCCAGGTCGCCGTTCTCGGCCGCCCCGCCGTGCATGCCCAGGAACAGCACGCGGTCCTCGGCCTTGGCCTTGTCGAGCGCGGCCTCGATGCCGCCGATCGGCGCGCCTTCCGTGGGCAGGTCGATCTCGAACGGCCGCTCATGGCCCTGCAGCACCGCGTCGCTGGCCACGTAAACCAGGTCGTCGGGCGCCCAGAACCACAGGTCGGCCTCGGGCAGCGCCTTGGCCAGAGCCTTGGCGCTGGCCACCGAGACCAGGCGCTCGCGGCTCATGCCGCCGAAGAGAAGAGTGGTGCGCATCTCTTAAGCCAGCTCGAACGGTTCCAGGCCCGCCAGGCGCATGGCCTTGGGGCGCTCGGGGATGGCGCGAGGCTTCACGCCGCGCACTTCATCGGCCACGTGGCGGATGTGGTCGGGGGTGGTGCCGCAGCAGCCGCCCAGGATGTTGACGATGCCGTCCTTGGCCCACTCGTGCAGCTGGTGGCCGGTCTGGTGCGGCTCCTCGTCGTACTCGCCCATGGCGTTGGGCAGGCCGGCGTTGGGATAGGCCGCGACCAGGGTGTCGGCGATGCGGGCCATCTCGGCGATGTGCGGACGCATCAGGTCAGCGCCCAGGGCGCAATTGAAGCCCACGGCGAACGGCTTGCAGTGCTTGATCGAGTTCCAGAAGGCTTCCGCCGTCTGGCCAGACAGGGTGCGGCCCGAGCGGTCGGTGATGGTGCCGCTGATCCAGATCGGCAACTCCTCGTGGCCCTCGTCGCGCAGGTCCAGGATCGCCTTGATCGCGGCCTTGCAGTTCAGGGTGTCGGTGATGGTCTCGATCAGGAACAGGTCGACCCCGCCCTCGTACAGGGCCGCCACCTGCTCGCGATAGGCCTGGTAGACCTGGTCGAAGTTGACCTTGCGCGCGCCGGGGTCGTTCACGTCCGACGACATCGACAGCATCACGTTCAGCGGACCGATCGAGCCGGCGATGAACTTCGGCGTTGCCGGGTTCTCGCTATTCCAGCGGTCGGCCACCGAGCGGCCGATGCGCGCGCCCTCGAAGTTGATGTCGCGCACGGTGGCGGCGTCCAGGCCGTAGTCGGCCTGGGCGATGGTGGTGCCCGAGAAGGTGTTGGTCTCGGAGATGTCGGCGCCGGCCGCGAAATAGGCGTCGTGCAGTTCGGCCACCAGGTCGGGCCGGGTCAGGCACAGGATGTCGTTGTTGCCCTTCATCTGGCCGTCGTAGTCGGCGAAGCGTTCGGCGCGGTAGTCGGCCTCGGACAGCTTCTTCTTCTGGAACATCACGCCCCACGAGCCGTCGAGGATCAGGATACGGTCCTTGGCGGCGGCCTTCAGCGCGGCGATGCGTCCAGCTCGGGTGGTGAGATCAGTCATGGTCGGCTCCTGCCGGAGGGGGCGTCCGGCGTTCGGGGGTCTTTCTAGCGCTTCGCGGGGAAGCGGAACTCAAATCTGCCGGCGCGGGGCCGGCGTCACGGTTTGCGGGCGGCCTGCTGCTCGGCCAGCGCCTTGTCGAAGGCCGCTTCCGAGGTGGCGGCGTAGCGGGCCAGTTCGGTGGGATCGACGAAGGCGTTGACGTCGCCGCCCAGCATCTTCTTGCGCTTGGCCAGCAGGTTCCCCTGCTCCTCGTGGCTGGGCAGCATCACGTCGGTGGGCAGCGCCTTCAGCATGGCGAAGGTCGCGCGGTAATCGGCGACGATGGTCTTGTAGGTCTTGTTGCCCACCAGGATGTTGCCCGCCACCGAGGCCGAGCACGGGAAGGTGACGTTCAGCGGCCGGTCGCGGTCGACCACCTGGGTGGTCCAGGTGGTGCAACCGATCGTGTGGCCGGGCGTCAGGTGGGCGATCAGGGTGGTCTCGCCCAGCTTCAGCTTCTGGCCGTCGCCGAACGCCTTGTCGACCTTCACGGCCGGGAACGGCGTCAGGCCGTTGTCGTTGTCGCCGAAGTGCYGCCCCTTCTCGAGCGCCGGCTCGTCGGGGCGCGAGGCCCAGACCTTGGCGCCGGTGTCGGCCTTCAGCTGGGCCAGGCCGCCGGCGTGGTCGAAGTGGGCGTGGGTGTTGATCAGGACCTTCACGTCCGTGAGCTTGAAGCCCAGGGCCTGGATGTTGGCCTCGATCAGCTTGGCCCCGGCGGCCGATGGCCCGCTGTCGAGCAGCACGTGGCCCTCCGACGACGAGATCAGCCAGGCCGACAGGCCTTCGGAGCCGACATAGTAGATGTTGCCGACCACCCGATAGGGCCGGATCGGCTTGGACCAGTTGGCCGGATCGTCGGCGTGCGCCGTCGTCCCCGCGACCGTGGTCGCCAGGGTCAGGGCCGCCAGGAGGATCGAGGCCGCCCGTTTCACGCCGCGGCCTCCGAGGGCGCGGGCGCGGCTTCCCGCACGCCCAGCACGCGGCAGATCGCATAGACCAGGTCGGCCCGGTTCAGAGTGTAGAAGTGGAAGTCGCTGAAGCCCTGCTCCTGCAACTTGGCGCACATCTCGGCGGCCACCGAGCAGGCGATCAGCCGGCGGGTGTCGGCGTCCTCGTCCAGGCCGTCGAACAGGTTGGCCAGCCAGCCCGGCACCGCCGTCTGGCAGGCGGACGACATCTTCACCAGGCCCTTGAAGTTGGTCACCGGCATGATGCCCGGCACGATCGGGATGGTGATCCCGGCCTTGCGGACCTTGTCGACGAACCGCAGGAAGGCGTCGGTGTCGAAGAAGAACTGGCTGATCGCCAGGGTGGCCCCGGCGTCGACCTTGGCCTTCAGGACCTCGACGTCGTGATCCAGCGACGGGCTTTCCGGATGCTTCTCGGGATAGACCCCGACCAGCACGTCGAACGGGGCGATGCCCTTGATCGCGGCGGTCAGCTCGGTGGCGTTCTTGTAGCCGTCCTCGCGGGGCACATAGATACCGCCGATGCCGCCCTCGCCCGGAGGCGGGTCGCCGCGCAGCGACACGATGTGGCGCACGCCCGTCTCCCAGTACTCGCGGATCACCTCGTCGACCTCGTCGCGGCTGGCGCCGACGCAGGTCAGGTGCGCGGCGGGCTTCAGGCTGGTCTCATCCAGGATGCGCTTGACGGTGCGGTGGGTGCGCTCACGCGTCGAGCCGCCGGCTCCGTAGGTCACCGAGACGAAGGCCGGGTCCAGCGGGGCCAGGCGCTTGATCGCCGCCCACAGGTTCTCTTCCATCGCTTCGGTCTTCGGCGGGAAGAACTCGAACGAGACGCGCGGGCGGTCTGTGCGCTCGCCGGCGCGGGCGACCGGACCGATGACGCGGCGGGGGGCGGGAACGGTCGTCATGCGGCGCTTCTTTCGGCGTTTCGGATGGCTGGACGGCGAGCCGTCCAAATCTTGACGGTGAGCCCCTCGGCCGAGGTCGGCGGCAGGGCGATGTTGGCGTCCAGGACCAGGCCGGTGGCCTCGATCCAGGGGATGATCTCGGCGTCGGCGAAGCCCAGGCGGCGATGCTGATGGCTCTCGCGCAGGGACTCGTGGTCGTGCGGCGCGAAGTCGGCGATCAGCAGCAGGCCGCCGTCGGCCACCAGGCGCGCGGCTTCGGCCACGGCCGCGGCGGGGTCGCCCAGATAGTGCAGCACCTGGTGGACGGTCACCAGGTCGGCGCAACCGCCCGGCAGGCCGGTGGCGAAGATGTCGCCGTGGCGCAGCTCGCACCGCGCCAGCCCCGCCTTGGCCACCTCGTCGCGCGCGATGTTCAGCATCTGCTGCGACAGGTCCAGGCCCAGGGCCATGCCGGCCCGGTGGCCGAACAGGGTCAGCATGCGGCCCGCGCCCGCGCCCAGGTCGACCATCTCGTCGAAGGGCCCCTCGCCCGCCGCCTGCAGGATGGCGGCCTCGACTTCGGCCTCGTCGACATAGAGCGAGCGGATCTCGTTCCAGCGCGCGGCGTTGCGGGCGAAATAGGCCTGGGCGCCAGCCGTGCGTTCGGCCCGCACCAGGGCCAAGCGCTCGGCGTCGCCCTGGACGACGGGGTCGTGCGGATCGATCAGATCGAGGGCCTGGTCGATCACGGCGCGGCCGGGCGACTTCAGGGCCAGGCGATAGAACACCCACGCGCCGTCGGGGAACCGCTCGACCAGCCCGGCCTCGGCCAGCAGCTTCAAGTGACGCGAGACGCGGGGCTGGCTCTGGTCGAGAATGCGGCACAGCTCCAGCACCGACAGCTCCTCGGCCGCGAGCAGGGCCAGCACGCGCAGGCGGGTCGATTCCCCCGCCGCGCGCAGCAGATCCACGACCTGTTCGGACGACACCTTCATAGGGGATATAAAGATATCTTTATGTCCGATTTGGCAAGCTAAATCCGATCCCGCGACGGCGAGACGCGGTGGGCTTCAAGCGGACCGGCGCGGCAAACTATGCCTCGGCGGAGGGCTTTGACGGCTGCCAGAGCTCGATTTTCACCCCGGCCGGATCGATCAGCCAGGCGAACTTCCCCATGCCCTCGTCGTCCTGCCGCCCCGTGGGCTCCACGCCCTCGGTCGCCGCCCGGGCCAGCACCCCGTCCAGGTCGTCGACGATGAAGTTGATCATGAACGGCGCCTGGGACGGTTCGAAATAGCGCGTCGCGGCGTCGAACGGCGCCCAGGTGACCGCGCCGACCTTGGGATGGTGGAACATCGCGCCCCAGTCCGACACCTCCAGRCCCAGCACGCGGGCGTACCAGCCCCGCAGCGCGGCCGGATCCTCGGCCTTGAAGAACACCCCGCCCAGTCCCAGGACCTTCGCCATCCTCATCCTCCCAGTTCGTCCGCCCACGCCTGCGACCAGGCCAACAGCGGCCAGAGGGCCTCGATCAGCGCCGCCCCGCGCGGGCTGAGGCGATAGCCGTCCTCGGCCGACACGATATCAGCGGCGCGCAGTTCCGCCAGACGGGTGTTGAGCGTGCCGGGCGGCAGCTCGGCCGCCGCCTGCAGGGCGCGGAAGGTCAGGACCCGCGCCTCGCGCAGTTCCCAGACGATCCGCAGGGCCCCGCGCCGGCCCAGCAGGTCCAGCGCCGCCATGATCGGCTTGCCGGTCGTCGAACCGCGGACGGCGCGCCCAGGCAGAGGCGCTTCCGGGGGCGCTTCATTTTTTGTAGCGACATCGCGATCAGCCATGATACAAATTTTGTAGCACGGAGGATTTCAGATGTCGCCCAGGATTGCCCCGGCCACGCAGCCCTACCCGTCCAACGTCGCCCAGGCGCTCGACCGACTGAAGACGCCGGGCGACGAACCGCTGTCGCTGTTCCGCACCCTGGCGCGCGACGAGCGGCTGTTCGGCCGCTTCACCGGCGGCGGCCTGCTCGATCCCGGCCATCTGACCCTGCGCGAGCGCGAGATCGTCATCCACCGGACCTGCGCCCTGAACCGCTGCGGCTACGAATGGGGCGTGCACGCGGCCCTCTTCGCGGACGCCGCCGGGCTCGACACCGAACAGCTGGCCGCCACCGCGGCGCCGGGCGTCGCCGCCTGCTGGACCCCGCGCGAGGCGCTGCTGATCGCCTTCTGCGACGCGGTCCACGCCCGCGCCGACATCGACGACGCCCTGTGGGGGCGCCTGGCCGAAGCCTTCCCGGAAGACGCCCGGATCGAGCTGATGATGCTGGCGGGCTTCTATCGGACGGTCAGCCTGCTGGCGAACGGCCTGCGGCTGGAGCCGGAGGCCTTCGCGACGCCCTTCCCCGCCTAGCCGCAGCGGTCGGCGACCTTGGTCCAGGTCTCGCGGACCGACACCGTCGGCGCGCCGCCGACGCCCGCCCCGCCGCCCAGGCTGGACTTCAGGGCCGCCAGCTGCTGCTTGGCGGCCTCGGCCTCCTCCGGCGGACCCGAGCGGATGGTCTCCTCGATCTGGGCGATGACCGGGGCCATGGCCGCCGTCGCGCGCGGGTCCATCGCGGCCGCCGGGGCGGCGACGGTCTGGGTCTCGAACGTGTGCTCCCAGCGCCCGTCCGCCAGCCGCTTCCAGTTGGACGACAGGGTCTGGCCGCCGGCGCAGACCGCCTGCTGGCTCGAGCCGCCGCCCGGCAGGGCGCTGTAGGCGCGATTGACGCAGGCCACGGCCCCGGGCGGCGGCGCTCCCGATCCCGAGCAGAAGCGGTTGGGCCCCTGCCCCGGATAGTCCTGCCGCGTCGTGGTCCCGTCCGGAGCCGACTGCTCGACGGTGACGTTCCCCGTCGCGCCGTCGACCCGCTGCACGGATTTCAGGACCATCGGCCCCGCGTGCGAGATGGTGGTGGTCTCGGAGTCGATCCGGTACTCGCCCGGCGACGGGTGGGTCGCGTCGGCCGCCAGCACGGCGGCGACCGACACCAGGGCGATCGCGCCGCTCAGGCCCAGGGCCCGCATCCGCGCCTAGCCGTCCACCGGCGAGGCCAGGGCCTCGCCCTTGAAGAACCGCCGCAGGTTCTCGACCGTCAGCCCGACCATGGCCGGGATGCTGTCCAGGGTCGCGCCGGCCGTGTGCGGCGTCAGCACGGTGTGGGGCACGCCGGCCCAGCGCGAGGCCGGGGTCGGCTCGTGGTCGAACACGTCCAGCCCCGCCATGCCCAGGCGGCCGTCCTTGAGGGCGGCGATCAGGGCGTCCTCGTCGACCAGCGAGCCGCGCGCCACGTTGACCAGCAGGCCCTGCGGCCCCAGGGCGTTGAGCACGGCCTCGTTGATCATGTGGCGGTTGGTGGCGTCCGGACGGGCGCAGACCACCAGGATGTCGCTGTCGCGGGCCAGGTCCAGCAGGCTCTTGGCGCGCGGACGCTCGGTCTCCTTGGGGCGCGGCGCCCACCACGAGACCTTCAGCTCGAAAGCCTCCAGCCGCTGGGCCACCGCCTCGCCGATATGGCCCAGGCCGACGATGCCGGCCTTGCGGCCGCGCAGGCCGTGGCGGGGGCTCATCCGCTCCATGCTGGTCCAGTGGCCGCTGCGCAGCTTCTGGTCGCCCTCGACGATGCCCCGCCAGGCGGCCAGCACCAGCCCCACCGCGTGGTCGGCGACATCGGCCGCGTTCAGGCCGGTGGAATGGGTGACGGCGATGCCGTGCTGCTTGCACCACGGCACGTCGACGCCGTCATAGCCGACGCTGACGCAGGCGATCAGGCCCAGGCGAGGCATCTCCGACAGCAGGTCCTTGGCCAGCACCATCTCGCCGGCGTGGACGATGGCGCGCACCTGCCGCCCCGGCCCGTCCAGGAACGCCAGCCGATCCGGATAGTCCCACAGCCTGTGCACCTGGTACGCCCCCTCGAGAAGCGGCTGCAGCGGCATCAGCATCTCGTGGGAAAGGACGATGTGGGGCTTTTCGGCGGGCGTTTGAGGCATGCCTGTTCTCCATCCCGAACGACGCTGGACCAACGCGGCCCACGCCTTCGCGATCTGTACCTGAAGATCGGAATCCAGTTCGCGGGATCAAGCTACTCCAGTTCCCGGCGAACGCCATCGGCGCCCCGATCCCGGAGATGTGATCACGCCAATCCTAATGACGCCCCTCGGCGAATTCCTCGATCATCTTGGCGCAGAAGGCCGGCAGGTCGTCCGGCTTGCGCGAGGTGACCAGCCCCTGGTCGACCACGACCTCGCGGTCCGTCCAGTGGGCGCCGGCGTTGCGCAGGTCCAGCTCCAGCGACGGCCACGAGGTCATGTGCTTGCTCTCAACCCCGCCCGCGTTGATCAGGGTCCAGGGGCCATGGCAGATCGCGGCGATCGGCTTCTTCTGGGTGACGAAATGGCGGATGAAGGCGATGGCCTTGGGCTCCAGCCGCAGGGCGTCGGGGTTCATCACCCCGCCCGGCAGGACGAGGGCGTCGTAGGCGGCCGCGTCGGCCAAGGCCAGCTCGCGATCGACCGGCACGGCGGAACCCCAGTCATGGTTCTTCCAGCCCTTGATCTGGCCGACCTTGGGCGAGACCACCTCGACCTGGGCGCCGGCGGCCTTCAGGGCCTCGACGGGCGTTTCCAGTTCCGACTGCTCGAAGCCGTCGGTGGCGAGGATGGCGACCTTGCGGCCGGCGAGGATCTGATCGGGCATGGGGCCTCCGGGCTGGCGAGGAACTGGCCAGCGAAACCCGGTCGCGCGGCGATGGGTTCCCCGCGAAAGGCCAAGCTGTGAACCGCCGCCGCGCCAAGGGGTTTTGCTACCGACGCGTCCTTTCGGCGCGCCAGGCCTGGAGAAGACTCCCATGATGATCAGAACGCTCGCCGCCGGCGTCGCGCTGGCCGCGCTCGTCTCGGGCGCGGCCGTGGCCGCGCCGCAAGCCATCGGTCCGTCGCAGCCGATCCCCTACGCCCAGCTGGACGCCTATCTGAAGGCCTCGCCCAAGGTCCGGGCCAGCAAGGACTGGTGGAGCGGCTCGGCCTCGACCGGCATGTCGACCGACACCGCCGCCACGGCCCCGGCGACGTCGACCTCGACCTCGACCTCGACCAGCACCGACACCTCGGTGAACCCATCGGCGTCGACCAGCATGCCGTCGGACTCCTCGACCAGCATGCCGTCCACCCCGCCGACCATGCCGGACTCGGCGACGCCCGCCCCCGGCTCGAACCTGCCCGGCTCGCCCGCCCCGGGCTCGCCGACCGAACCGAAGTAGGTTCCGGAACGAAGACGGGGCGACTCTTTCAGGCCGCCCCGTCTTGCGTACGGTTGGACCCTCGCGGCTAGACGCGAACCTCGACGACCGCCTCGCCTTCCTCCAGCCGAGCAACGACATCGGCCCAGGCGCGACGAACGATGTCGTACAGCGCGGCGTTCGTGCAATTCCCGACCCGCAGCCTGACGAGCGCCGTCTCGGCCGCCCCGCGCACCGMGAAGTTGACGAAATCGCTATCCTTGCTGACGACCGTCGCGCCTCGCGCGCTGGCCACGTGCCAGATATGCTGATCCGACGCGGTCGCCAGATCCAGTTGCTTGACGTGCAGCGCCTCATGTCCAAGCGCCTGCAGGACGTCCAACAGGCCGATCGGTAGGTTCTGGTCGATCAGGAACTTCAAGCGGCGGCTGTCACCGAAGCATGGTCGAGTTCCTGCGCCGCGTACGCGAGACTGGCGCGGATATCGTCCGCCTCCAACTCGTCATAGTCAGCCAGGATTTCAGCCTCGGACATCCCTGCCGCGAGCCAGCCCAGAACATCGCCAACGGTGATGCGCATGTGGCGGATGCATGGACGCCCGCCGCGCTTGCCGTCCTCGATGGTGATGCGGGACAAGAGATCGCTCATGCCCCGCACACTACACTATCGGGCGAACTTCTGGAACTTGATGCGCTTGGGGATCAGGCTGTCGGCGCCCAGGCGGCGCTTCTTGTCTTCCTCGTACATCTCGAAGTTGCCTTCGAACCATTCGACGTGGCTGTCGCCCTCGAAGGCCAGGATGTGGGTGGCCAGGCGGTCCAGGAACCAGCGATCGTGGCTGATGACCACGGCGCAGCCGGCGAACTCTTCCAGCGCCTCTTCGAGGGCCTGCAGGGTCTCGATGTCCAGGTCGTTGGTCGGTTCGTCGAGCAGCAGCAGATTGCCGCCGGTGGCCAGGGTCTTGGCCAGGTGGACGCGGTTGCGCTCACCGCCCGACAGCAGGCCGACCTTCTTCTGCTGGTCGCCGCCCTTGAAGTTGAACGAGCCCACATAGGCGCGGCTGTTGATCTCGCGCTTGCCGACGATCATCACGTCGGTGCCGCCGCTGATCTCTTCCCAGATGGTCTTGTTCGGGTCCAGCGCGTCGCGCGACTGGTCGACGTAGGACAGCTTCACCGTCTCGCCGACCTTGACCGTGCCCTGGTCGGGCTGCTCGCGGCCGGTGATCAGCTTGAACAGCGTCGACTTGCCGGCGCCGTTCGGCCCGATCACGCCGACGATGCCGTTCGGCGGCAGCTTGAACGTCAGGTCCTTGAACAGGACCTTGTCGCCGTACTCCTTCTCCAGGCCCGAGACTTCCAGGACCACGTTGCCCAGGCGCGGGCCGGGCGGGATCTGGATGTGGGCCTGGGTCTGGGCGGCGCGGGCGTTCTCCTGCGCGGCGACCATTTCCTCGTACGACGCCAGACGGGCCTTCGACTTGGACTGACGGGCCTTGGGCGAGCTACGGACCCATTCCAGTTCGCGGGTCAGGGCGCGTTGGCGGGCTTCCGACTCGGACTGCTCCTGCACGACGCGCTTCTGCTTCTGCTCCAGCCAGCCGGAGTAGTTGCCCTCGTAGGGGATGCCCTTGCCGCGATCCAGCTCCAGGGTCCACTTGGTGACCTGATCCAGGAAGTAGCGGTCGTGGGTGACCAGGATCACGCAGCCCGGGAACTCTTCCAGGTGGTGCTGCAGCCAGGCCACCGACTCGGCGTCCAGGTGGTTGGTCGGTTCGTCGAGCAGCAGCATGTCCGGCTTGCTGAGCAGCAGGCGGGCCAGGGCGATGCGGCGCTTCTCACCGCCCGACAGGCTTTCGATGTTGGCGTCGTTGGGCGGGCAGCGCAGCGCGTCGATGGCCATCTCGACCTTGGAGTCGATGTCCCACAGGTCACGGGCGTCGATGATCTCCTGGAGCTTGGTCATCTCCTCCATGAGTTCGTCGGAGTATTCCTCGCCCAGCTTGTTCGCCAGCTCGTTGTATTTGTCGAAGACCTTCTTGTCCTCGCAGTCGGCGATGACGTTGCCCCAGACGTCCAGGGTCGGGTCCAGCACCGGCTCCTGCGGGAGGTAGCCGCGCTTGATGCCGTCGGCGGCCTTGGCCTCGCCCGAGAATTCCTTGTCGAGGCCGGCCATCACCTTCAGCAGGGTCGACTTACCCGAGCCGTTGACGCCCACGACGCCGATCTTGGCGTCGGAATAGAACGACAGCCAGATGTTCTCGAAGACCTTCTTGCCGCCGGGATAGGCCTTGGTCAGGCCTTGCATCTGGAAAATATATTGCTGAGCCATGGGGGGCGTCGGCCTCTTCGGTATTCGGGGATCGGGGGTCGGGCGCTCAGATAGCCTCCGGGGCGGGATTCCGCAATGTTTCGAGCGTCGTTGCGCGATCACTGGCCGCGGGAACCCGGTTCAGGTTAAGCGCTGGATCGAGGAGATCCCGCCATGTCCGACGCCACGCCCCGCAACGAAGACCTTCGCCGCGCCGTGCGGTGGGTGGCGGCCCTGAACCTGGCTTATTTCGGCGTGGAGTTCGCCGTCGCCCTGCATATCGGCTCGGTGTCGCTGCTGGCCGACAGCGTCGACTTCCTGGAGGACGCGGCGGTCAACTTCCTGATCTTCGCCGCCCTGGGCTGGAGCCTGCGGCGGCGGGCCCGGGTCGGCATGGCCCTGGCCGGCCTCCTTCTGGCCCCCGCCCTCGCCTTCCTCTGGGCCCTGTGGCGCAAGGTCTCCGACCCGACGCCGCCGGAAGCGTTCTCGCTGACCCTGACCGGTGGCGGCGCCCTGGCCGTCAACCTGTTCTGCGCCTTCCTGCTGGCGCGGTTCCGCGAACGGTCGGGCAGCCTGACCAAGGCCGCGTTCCTGTCGGCGCGCAACGACGCCCTGGCCAATCTCGCGATCATCGTCGCCGGCGCCGTCACGGCGGCCACGCGGTCGCCCTGGCCCGACATCGTGGCTGGCGTGGGGATCGCCGCGATGAACGTCGACGCGGCCAAGGCGGTCTGGCGGGCCGCGCGGCAGGAGCACCGGGACGCCTCGACGGGGGTCGCCCCCTAGCCCTGGAATCCTTATGCCGTAAGGACGCGGACCGTCACACGACCGTCGCCGTCCCGTCGACAACCCGACACCAAACTGTCGACCGGCCGTCACCGACCACTGTTACCGCAGATCACTAAGCCGGCGCCGCTCCCCTGAGCGCCGGCGTGGGGATCCAATCGATGAAACGACACCTGATGCTGGGCGGGGCCTTGTGCGCCCTGCTGTCGGCCACGCCGCTCCTGGCCCTGGCCGCCGAACCCGCCGCGGCCCCCGCCGACGCCGCTCCGGCCGCCGACGCCAACGAAGTCGACGCCGTGATCGTGCTGGGCCAAGGCCAGAGCCGCCAGGTCCAGACCATCAACACCACCCAGATCGAAGTCCTGGCCGCCGGCTCCAGCCCGCTGCGCGCCATCGAGAAGCTGCCGGGCGTCAGCTTCCAGTCGGCCGACGCCTTCGGCGCCTACGAGTGGTCGACCCGCGTCGCCATCCGCGGTTTCGACCAGAGCCGCCTGGGCTTCACCCTGGACGGCGTGCCGCTGGGCGACATGAGCTACGGCAACTACAACGGCCTGCACATCAGCCGCGCCGTCACCAGCGAGGACCTGGGCAAGGTCGAGCTGGCCCAGGGCGCCGGCTCGCTGTCGACCGCCTCGACCTCGAACCTGGGCGGCACGCTGCAGTTCTTCACCCGCGACCCGTCGCAGGACTTCCACGTCCAGACCAACGCCACCCTGGGCTCGGACTCGATGTACCGGGTGTTCGGCCGCGTCGACACCGGCGCCATCGAAGGCCTGGGCGGCCTGCGCGCCTACGTCTCGGCCGTCGACCAGAAGGCCGACAAGTGGAAGGGCGGCAGCGAGCAGAAGCAGCGCCAGTACGACGCCAAGGTCGTGCTGCCCCTGGGCGAGACCGGCTCGCTGACCGCGTTCTATAACCACTCCGAGCGCCGCGAGCAGGACTACCAGGACATGTCGTTCGACATGATCAAGCGCCTGGGCCGCGACTGGGACAACTTCCAGCCCGACTGGAACAAGGCCGTCGGCGTCGGCGCCGTGCTGAACAACCCGGCCTACTACGCCGGCCCGACCCCGATCCTGAACGGCGGCTACTGGACCGGCGTGGGCACGAACCCCTACGCCCAGTACGGCGTGGCCACCCCGGACGACGCCTACTACGCCGGCGCCGGCATCCGTGACGACGACATCTACGCCGTCACCCTCAAGCACGACCTGGGCGAGATGGCCCGCTTCGACCTGACCGGCTACGGCCACAAGAACCAGGGCCAGGGCCTGTGGTACACGCCCTACACCGTCAGCCCCGGCTACGGCACGGTGGGCTCCAACGCCGCCCCGCTGTCGATCCGCACCACCGAGTACGACATCGACCGCAAGGGCCTGATCGGCAACATCTATGTCGACCTGGGCGGCCACGCGATCAGCGCCGGCTTCTGGACCGAGGACAACGACTTCCACCAGGCCCGCCGGTTCTACGCCGAGACCCTGAACCGCCCGTCGCGCGACCCGCTGGACTTCCAGTCCAACCCGTTCTTCACGCAGTGGGAATACAAGTTCAACACCAAGACCACGACCGGCTACATCCAGGATGTCTGGACCGTGACCGACGCCCTGAAGGTCAATTTCGGCTTCAAGGCCCTGAAGGTCGAGAACGAGGTCAAGTCGATCGTCGGCAACCTGAACGGCAAGATCGAGTCCAAGGACAGCTTCCTGCCCCAGGTCGGCGTCGTCTATGACCTGAACAACGGCGTGGAGCTGTTCGGCGGCTACACCGAGAACATGGCCGCCTTCGTCTCGGCCGCCACCTCGGGTCCGTTCGCCTCGCAGAACCAGGCCGTGGTCGACTACATCCGCGACAACCTCCAGCCCGAGACCTCCAAGACCTTCGAGGGCGGCGTCCGATACCACAACGACCGCTTCCAGGGCGTGGCCGCGCTCTACCACGTCGACTTCGAGAACCGCCTGGACAGCGCCAGCACGGCCCCGCCGATCCTGGGCCTGCCCGCGGTGCTGTCGAACGTCGGCTCGGTCGAGACCAAGGGCGTCGAGCTGGCCGGCCAATACGAGATCGCCGACGCCTGGTCGCTGTACGGCTCCTACGCCTATAACGACTCCACCTACCAGGACGACGTCCCGGGCGCCGGCGGCGCGGTGGCCATGCACACCAAGGGCAAGGACGTGGTCTTCACGCCCAAGCACCTGTTCAAGGCCGTGCTGGGCTACGACCACGGCACGGGCCTCTTCGCCAACCTCGGCGTCAGCTACACCAGCTCGCGCTGGTACACGTTCGAGAACAACGGCGGGAAGGTCGACGGCTTCACCGTGGCCGACCTGACGGTGGGCTACCGCTTCGACGGCGCCGAGCAGGCCTGGCTGCGCGGCCTGGACATCCAGGCCAACGTCACCAACCTGACCGACGAGGACTACATCTCGACGGTGGGTTCGGGCGGCGCGGCCAAGGCCGACCCGGCCGGCACGGCGATGACCCTGCTGCCGGGCGCCCCGCGCCAGTACTACGTGACGATCCGCAAGCAGTTCTAGGCTTCGGCGTCAAAGCATCGGGAGGGGGCCGGAAGCACGTCTTCCGGCCCCTTTTTCGTGTCCGGACAGGATTTCGGGGCTGTCCCGACAGGGCTTTGCTGGCCCTTCGCGGCGAGGCGGGGCGTGTTGCGGACATGACCGACACACATCCCTCCCCCGTCCCTTCCGCCGCCGGCCTTCGCCGCGAGATCGTCGACATCGTCCGCACGGTCGGCGTCGCCCTCGCCATCGCCCTGGCCTTGCGGATCGTGCTCTTCCAGCCCTTCACCATCCCCTCGTCCTCGATGGAGCCGGGCCTCGTCACCGGCGACTACATCGTGGTCTCCAAGCTGGCCTACGGCTGGAGCCGGGCGTCGCTCCCCCTGAACCCGCCGCTTTTCCGGGGCCGCCTGCTGGAGCGCGCGGCCAAGCGCGGCGACGTGGTGGTGTTCCGGCTGCCGCGCGATCCCAGCCAGACCTGGATCAAGCGCGTGATCGGCCTGCCCGGCGACCGGGTCCAGGTCCGCGACGGCCGGGTCTTCGTCAACGGCCGGGCCTTGCCGCGAACGCCCCTTGGCGTCACCCAGGACCACGACGCGCCGGACCGGCCGGTGCTGACCGTCAAGGAACGCGCGCCAGACGGCCGCTCGTACGTCACCTACGACGGCGGCCCGGGCCAGCCGGGCGACGACACCGACGCCTACGTCGTGCCGCCGGGCCAGTACTTCGTGATGGGCGACAACCGCGACAACTCGCTGGACAGCCGCTTTCCCCGCGAAGTGGGCGTGGGCCTGCTGCCGGCCGAGAACCTGGTGGGCCGGGCGAAGTTCGTGCTGTTGTCCTGGCGATCGGGCGCGTCGATCCTCAGGCCCTGGACGTGGCTGGACCTGCAGTGGGACCGGTTCCTGAAACCGATCCGCTGAGCGGGGACATGCCCTCGCGGCGTGTCCCCAAGACTTGGCGCGGTGGATGCTGATGGGGACACGCCCAAGGGCATGTCCCCGCTCAGCGGCCGTTGAACTCCTCGCGGCTCAGCACGCCATCGTGGTTGGCGTCCAGGCGCTCGAAGGCCGCGTGGGCGGCGAGCGGACGGGCCAAGGAGGGGGCGGCGACCGCGCCGACGGCCAGGCCGGCCACGGCGGCGGCCGCGACCCGCCACACCAGGTTTGACCGGCCGGGCCTGGCCGGTCGTCCCTGCAGTTCCTGGTCGATGAAGACGCGGACCGCCTCGCTGGCCGTGCGCCGCGTCTCGCGGCAGCGCGCCATGAAGGCGACCTTGGTCTCGTACGGCAGACGGACCTCGAGCATCTCGCTCTTCTTGGGCGGCTTGCCAGCACTCATGGGAACATCCTCTCGGCTCGGTCCAAGAGCTAGCATCTTTCCCAGCGGCCAAAAAGAAAGCCCGGACCAAACGGACCGGGCTTTTGAAGTCGTTAGGGAGGAAACGCCCAGGAAGGGCAGAGGCGCTCGGCGCCTCACGGGGCTGCTGGTACCGCTAACAGCGTGCGATTGCAAGCGATTCCCAACACGAAAGGCGCGGCGAGCTGACGCACCCGTCGCTCGCCGCCCGCCCCGCCCTACTCGGCCGCCTCCTCCTCGTACTGGACCGGGGCGGCCTCGACCGCCAGGCCCAGCTTCTCGGACATCAGCAGGGTCAGCAGGGCCTGCATCACGCCGCCCGAAGCGCCCTCGCCGCCCGCGCCGGTGATCTGGACCTTGGGCACCACGTCGACGCCGCTGGTCTCCAAGGCCTCGGCGAAGCGCTCGGCCACCTGGCGGGCCAGCTGATAGCGGGCGCCGCCCGAGGCCTCGACCTGGCTGGCGATGGCCTCGGCGGTGGCGAGACCCACCTTGGTCACCTTCTCGGCCTCGGCGCGGGCCAGGGCCACGACCTTGCCGGCCTCGCCTTCGCCGAGCAGGCGGGTGGCGTCGGCCTCGGCCTTGGCCAGGGTCCGGCGCTGCTGGGCCTCCTGCTCCGAGCGGGCCAGGTTGGCCTTACCGGCGTTCTGCTGCACCTGGATCGACAGCTGGCTCTCGGTGATCGCCGTCTGCTGCTTGGCCAAGGCCTCGGCCTCGCGCAGCTCGCGCTCCTTCTGGGCGGCGAACTTCTGCCGCTCGTATGTGCCGACCTGCTCGTCGGCGATCTGCCGCTGGCGCAGCTGGGTCAGGATCTTCTCGATCTGGTCGTCGCCGCTGGCCGAAGGACGCGGCGTGCCGATCAGCACCTCCTGAAGCTCCAGGTTATAGAGGCCGAACTTGGCCTTCATCTCCTCGCTCGACTGGCCCTGGATCGCGCTGCGGTCCTGCAGGAGCTCGATCAGGGTGCGGGTCTGGCCGATGTTCTTGAAGTAGGCGCTGACCATCGGATCCAGGGTCTGYTCGACCAGCTTCTTGATGTCGCCGAACCGTTGGATGACCAGCGGCGCCTTGCGGTAGTCGATGTGCACCACGACCGAGACCGGCAGGGTCGGTTCGAACGCGTCGCGGGTGATCAGCGACACCTCGGCCAGGTTCTCGTCGAACTTGTGCGAGCCCACGGCCATCGTCTCCCACTTCAGGATGAAGTTGGTGGTCGGCACCATGGTCACGCGGCCGGCATAGGTGTTGAAGGCGTACTTGCCCGGCAGCAGCGGATCGCGCCACACGCCGCGCTCGCCGTTGGCCACCAGCTCGCCGTGGCGATAGCCCTCGCCCGACGTGTCGGCGCCCAGGGCGCCCGTATAGGACACCACCACGCCCACCTGGCCGACCTCGACCACGGTCTTGTTGATCCGCTCGACGGTCGCGAACAACCGGTTGATGTAATAGGTGCCCTCGACCAGCACCTGCAGCTGGCGACCCTTGCGGCCGCCGGCGGCCAGGAACTTGCCGGCCTCCTGGAAGCTGTTGTGGAAGGTCGTCGGATCGTCCGGGTCGCCGCCCACCAGCGGCGCGATCAGCTCGCCCGACGGCAGCCCAGGGCCGTCATGCACGGTGATCACCCCGATCTGGTCGTCGGCGTCCTTGATCACGACCGGCTCGAACCCGCCGCGTTCCTCGATGATCTCCGACATCTGGGCCAGCAGGGCCGCCTCGTCGCGGTCCAGGCTGAGGGCGAAGGTGCGGTCCTTGGTCACCACCACGAACTGGGCCAGGTTTATCGCATAGGCGCCCTCGCGCAGGATCTTGCGCTGCGGGCCCTTCTGGCCGCCGGCCTCGAGGAAGGCGCGGGCGTTCTGGAAGTCGACGCCCTCGGGGTGCGTCGCCAGGGCCTGGTCGGCCTGCAGCGGCGCGCCGTCACGCGCGAAGACATAGCCGATCCGTCCCTGCGGGATGGTCACCAGGGTCTGGACGTGCAGCCGGTACTGGAACGGGAAGAAGAAGTGCAGGCCGCCGCGCAGGACGTCGGGCTGGAAACCCGCCTCCTCCTTCAGCGCGATCAGGCCGCCGGCGATCGAACCGCGCCGGCTCCACAGCTTCTCCACCACCGCCACGCGGTTGTTGCCGATATAGCGGACCATGCCCGACACCGCGACGAACACCGCCGCGACGAGCACGACGAAAAGCGCCGAACCGACCAGCGGTCCCAACGCCAAGACGTTAGACATTTAGGTAGCCCCATTGGCCGCCTGGGAAGCGATCATCGCTCCATGAAACAGCGGCCATGCTTCAGGTATGCATGCTGCGGCGCAGCGCAATCATGAGGCGATCACATCGGATCACGGACGCGGGATAAGGGTTACAGKGCGTTCATGTGGCCCTTCCGATTTCCTGCTGACAACGGCCGCGCTTCTGCATAGCGTCCCGCGCCATGATCAGACCCTCGCTCCTGGCCATCGCGGCCTGCCTCGCCCTGTCGTCGCCGGTCCTGGCGGAAAAACTGACCCCGGAGCGGATCTTCGCCGACCCGGCCCTGAACGGTCCCACGGCCAAGGGCGTGGCCCTGTCGCCGGACGGCAAGCGCGTCACCTATCTGAAGGGCAAGGCCGAGGCGGCCAACGTCCAGGACCTGTGGGCGGCCGACGTCAAGGGCGGCGAGCCCTACCGGCTGATCGACTCGGCGGCCCTGTCGTCGGGCGGCAAGGAGCTGTCGGAGGCCGAGAAGGCCCGCCGCGAACGGGCCCGCGTCTCGGCCCGCGGCATCGTCGAGTACAGCTGGGACGAGGAAGGCCGCTTCATCCTGGTGCCGCTGGACGGCGACCTCTATCTGGACAGCGTCGCCGACGGCAAGGTCACCCGCCTGACCCAGACCCCGGGCGACGAGGTCGACGCCAAGGTCTCGCCCAAGGGCGGCTTCGTCTCCTACGTCCGCGACCAGAACCTCTACATCAAGCCGGTGGCCGGCGGGGCCGAGAAGGCCCTGACCACCGAGGGCAAGGACGCCCTGTCGTTCGGCACGTCCGAGTTCGTCGCCCAGGAGGAGATGGACCGCTTCACCGGCTACTGGTGGAACCCCGGCGAGACCAGCATCGCCTACACCCGCGTCGATGAAAGCACCGTCGACATCATCCCGCGCGCCGACATCGGCCCGGGCGGCGCCACGGTGGTCGAGCAGCGCTATCCGCGCGCCGGCCGCCCCAACGCCGTGGTCGACCTGTTCGTCCAGGACCTGGCCACCGGCAAGACGGTCCAGATCGACCTGGGCCCGAACAAGGACATCTATGTCGCCCGCGTCGACTGGTCAGCCGACGGCAAGACCCTCTACGTCCAGCGCCAGACCCGCGACCAGAAGACCGTCGAGCTGATCGCCTATGACCCGGCCACCGGCCAGGGCAAGACGATCGTCACCGACACCGACGCCCACTGGATCGAGCTGGGCGACGACTTCAAGCCGCTGAAGGACGGCAGCTTCCTGTGGTCGTCCGAGAAGTCGGGCTACAAGCACCTCTACCACTACGCCGCCGGCGGCAAGCTCATCGCCCAGATCACCCGGGGCGACTGGCCGGTGAACGCCCTGGAAGGCGTGGACGAGGCCCGCAAGACGGCGATCTTCTCGGCCTCGATCGACACGCCGCTGGAGCGCCGCATCTACGAGGTGAGCTACGCCAAGCCCGGCAAGCCCAAGGCCCTGACCCCGGCCGGCGGCTGGTGGACCGCAAAGGTCGCGGAGACCGGCGGCGCCTTCACCGCCGGCTACAGCGATCCCAAGACCCCGCCCCAGACCGCGCTCTACGACAACACCGGCAAGCGCGTGCGCTGGATCGAGGAGAACAAGCTCGACGCCAGCCACCCCTACTGGCCCTACGCCGCCACCCTGCCCGTTCCCGAATACGGCACGCTGAAGGCCTCGGACGGCGAGGTGCTGCACTACGAGATCCTCAAGCCGGTCGGCTTCGACCCGGCCAAGAAGTATCCGGCCATCGTCTCGGTCTACGGCGGCCCGCACGCCCAGACCGTCAGCCGCAGCTGGCAGAAGGTGTCGGAGCGCCCGTACCTGGAAGACGGCTACGTCATCTTCAAGTTGGACAACCGCGGCAGCACCAACCGCTCGGCCAAGTTCAAGCGGGCGCTGGACCGCCGCATGGGCACGGTCGAGGTCGAGGACCAGCTGGCCGGCGCCAAGTTCCTGGCGGGCCTTCCCTACGTCGACGCCGACAAGCTGGGCGTCATGGGCTGGTCGTACGGCGGGTTCATGACCCTGATGCTGATGACCGCGCCGGACACCCCGTTCAAGGCCGGCGCCGCCGGCGCGCCGCCCACGGAATGGGGTCTCTACGACACCCACTATACCGAGCAGTTCATGGGCAAGCCGGACGAGAACAAGGACGGCTACGCCAATTCCGACGTCCTCAACCGTCTGAAGAACCTCAAGCCCAGCAGCCTGCTGCTGCTGCACGGCATGGCCGACGACAACGTCATCTTCGAGAACAGCACCCGCCTGATCGCGGCGCTGGAGACCAAGGCCATCCCGTTCGAGATGATGCTCTATCCGGGCGAGCGCCACAGCGCGCCCGGCAGCAAGACCAAGGGCCTCCACGTGCTGAAGACGCACCTGGAGTTCTTCGATCGCCAGCTGAAGGGACAGTAGCCGAAGAAGGGGACACACACTCACCCCAAGGCGTTCGCCAGGCTGGTCGAATGCTCGCCGTGAGTGTGTGTCCCCTACTCCGCCCCCAGCGTCTTCAGCACGAACTCAGCCCGCGCCGCGACGCCGACCTTCGGCAGGATCGTCACCGCGTAGTCCAGCCGCCCATAGGCCTCCAGCAACCGCCCATACTCCGCCGACGCCGCCTCGAACCCGTGGGGCCGCCCGGGGTCGTTGACGTAGATCTCGGGCCAGGGCGGGGCCAGGAGCACCCGCCGGTGATAGCGGTGCGCCCGACCAAGCGGCTCCACCACGGGCTCGCCCGTCGAATGTTCCAGGGCGGTCACCGCATCGACCAGACCCCGGTCGAAGAACACCCAGCCTTCGGCCGCCGCCGCGACCTCCCGATCCGCCAGCGCCATGGCGACGGCGCGCCGCGCGAAAGCCGCCGGATCGACCCAGGGCAAGGCCGTCCCGTCGCCGGCCATTTCCTCCCCCACGATCCGCCGCCCGGGCTCCTCGACGACGGCATGGCCCCGCCGCCGGAGTTCCTCCAGCAAGGTCGACTTGCCGCCGCCGGAACAGCCGGAGATCACGACGAAACGGTTCATGGTGGATCCTTTCAATTCCCCCTCTCTCATAGAGAGACGGAGGGACCCGCCGCGAAGCGGTGGGAGGGTGAGTGGTTACAGTCTTCCAGGACGGAGCGGTGACGCGGAGCGGCATGAGTTCGCGGCCGCGATGATGGTGGAAGTCCGGATGGCTTCGAAAGAGCTCGACGGCTCTGGGTTTACCGGCCAACGGTGAAACCACTCACCCTCCCACCGCCTGCGGCGGCGGGCCCCTCCCTCTCTCAAAGAGAGAGGGGTTTGGGGTGCGTATCCCCGCCTCATCGCGAACCAACCCGCTGATATCGCTGCGCTAAATCTTTATTCCCCGCAGGGTTTCCCGGCGGCCGCATAATGGCTCCACCTCGACGCGGGAAAGGGCGCATGGCCAGCGACCGATGCGGCGGCGGGGGCGATCGAGCGGGAAGCTCTGTCGGATCCGGTCCGCGTTCGGTAGGGGCCGGAACAACCTCATGTCTCTGGTGCCGGTCGGGCGTGGTCCACAGATA